>JBBSMX010000125.1:0-12312 GCA_038232935.1 Rhodothermales bacterium
ACCTGCGGAAGTATAATGGGATCCCGAAGGTCCATTTCGAGCTGTTTCTGAAGGAATGCGAATGGCGCTTCAACTACGGAAGCCCTCGTGAACTGCTGAAAACACTTCGCCGCTGGACTCTTATCTAGGTCAGCCCCTTCCCGTATGTAGCTACGGCGGTCGGGGTCAGCGCGGTCAACTCGCTTCTGACAAGCTTGGCGAATACTGTAGCAGAGGTGACAATGAAGGTGTCGGTGGAGTCGCCATACCTTCATTCCTATCCATTCCCTCAACCCGGCACCAGGGCGGCAACTGTACAGAGCGACTGTACAGAGTCCGACGAAAAACTGTACAGAACCTGTGGTACTGAGAGCGTCCGTAGCTCAGCTGGATGTTTCGCAAAGCGTCCGCAGGACGGTTTGTGAGACCGAGCACCGAAGGGGCGAAATCGCCCCTGAGAGCGCAGTGAGCTAGGATTCCATCCAACAAAAAAGCCGCCCCCGAGTGGGAGGCGGCTTGGTACGCCCGAGAGGATTCGAACCTCCGACCTTCGGAACCGGAATCCGACGCTCTATCCAGCTGAGCTACGGGCGCGAGTACGAACCACAAAGCTACGACGACCGCGTACCCGTGACAACGGCCGCGCTCGGATAATCGGTGAACCCGTTTGGGGTAGTGGGGTCTAACAGTGCCGACCGGGCACGGCTTCTTCATGGACCCGCGCCCGACGCTTCGCGTTTCTCGCCGTTCGCTGCCCACCCGCGTTGTTCGCTTCCCCGATGCCCGTCAGAATCACCGACATCGAGCCCGGCTCGCTCGCCGACGACCTCGGCTGGCAGCCCGGCGACCAGATCCTCGCCGTCAACGGCGAGACGGTGCAGGACGAGCTCGACCTCCGCTTCAAGGCGGCCGAGGAGCGCTTCGTCGTCAAGGTTCGGATGGGCGGCGACCTCCGCGAGCAATCTGTCTCGCGCGACCTTGACGAGCCGCTCGGCGCGGCCTTCGAGGAGTTCCGCATCAAGACCTGCGGCGACGACTGCGTCTTCTGCTTCGTCGATCAGAACCCCGTAGGGCTCCGCGATACGCTCTATTTCCGCGACGGCGACTTCCGCATGTCGTTCCTCTACGGGAACTACATCACGATGACGAACCTCCGCGGCCGCGACATGCAGCGGATCGTGGAGCAGCGCCTGAGCCCGCTCTACATCTCCGTCCACTGCACCACCGACGAGATCCGCCGCCGGATGATGGGCCACCGCACCCAGCAGGATCGGCTGATGGAGAAGCTCGAGTTCCTCCGCGCCCACGGCATCGATATGCACGCGCAGGTCGTGCTCGTCCCCGGCTTCAACGACGGCGACGCGCTCGTGCAGACGGTCGAGGATCTCTACGCTCTCGGCGACCGGATGCAGTCGCTCTCGATTGTGCCCGTCGGGCTGACACGGCACCGGCGCGAGCTGTCGGACCTCCGCTCGCTCCGGCCGTACGAGGCCCGCGCGCTCGCCGCGCAGGTCGAGGAATGGCAGGCCCGATTCTGCGACGAGATCGGGCGCGGCTTCGTCTACCTCTCCGACGAGATGTACCTGCTGGCCGGCCTCGATTTCCCCGATGAGGACGACTACGACGGCTACCCGCTGATGGAGAACGGCGTCGGGATGAGCCGCGATTTTTTGAACGAGCTCGACTACCAGCGCGACTACTTCCCCGACGCGCTCCCCGAACCGAAGAGGCTGACGCTCGTGACCGGTACGCTCGTCGGGCCTATGCTCGAAGCGCGGATCGCTCCGGTTCTCCGGGAGGTCGAGGGTCTGGAGGTCGAGGTGGTGACGGTGGAAAACGCGCTCTTCGGCGACTCGGTGACGGTGAGCGGGCTGCTGAACTTCAAGAGCTTCCATGCCGCGCTCCGGCCCCTCGCCGCTGCGGGTCGGCTCGGCGACCTCGTCCTGCTACCGCCCGATTGCGTAAACTTCGAGGGGCTCTTCCTCGACAACCGACCCGGCCAGAACACACCCGCCGACCTCTCGGCCGCGCTCGGCGGCGTCCCCGTCGAGGTCTTTGGCGGCGACTGGAGCAGCGTTATTGAGCGATTGTGTGATTGAGCGATTGGCTGATTTGGGGACTATCTACCAAGCTTAATCGATCGCCGCCCCAATCCGCGAATCCGCGAATCACCCATTCAGCGACTATCCCATGGCCGACCCGTTCGCTCGTCCGACTGAGGAGCCGCGCTCTCCGCTTCCCCCTCCGCCCGCTACGCCGCCGCTGGGGTATACGCCGGGCGAGTTCGTCGTCCTCCGCGACCCGCTGCCGTGGGCGAAGCCGATCCGGCTGAGCGGCGTGCTGGAGCGCCAGCGGTTCAACCCCCTCCTGACGGGGCTGCTGACGTTCGTCGGCGGGTTTCTGATCTACCAGATCGTCGGGACGGTCGTGATGGTGCTTGCGGCGGTACGCTCGATGGGCGGCGACATCGACGTGCAGCGCGTGCTGGAGGCGGTGCAGAGCGATGCCTTCGCGCTCTTCGGTGGGAACGCGATCGGGCAGGTGGCGGGGTTCTGCCTGTTTGTGGGGTTCGTGACGTGGCTGCACACGGCGGACGTGGCCTCGTACCTTCGGGTGCGGAAGGTGGACGGCGCGCAGTTCGGGCTCGCCGGCCTCGGCCTGGTGGCGCTGCTGCCGCTGGTGTCGTGGCTCGGCCAGCTCAACGCGAGCCTGCCGATGCCGGAGGCGTGGCGGGCGTGGGACGAGCAGCAGTCGGTCCTGCTCGAACAGGTGCTCGGGGCCGACCTCAACGTGTTCTACGTGCTCCTCGTGGTCGCGCTCACGCCCGCGATCTGCGAGGAGCTGATGTTCCGCGGCTACCTCCAGCGGCAGGTGGAGCGTCGGCTCGGCGTTCTGTGGAGCATCGTCCTCGTCGGCGTGCTCTTCGGGCTGTTCCACCTGCGGCCGACGCAGGTGCTTCCGCTGAGCACGCTGGGCCTCTACCTCGGTTTCTCGGTGTGGGTGACGGGGAGCCTGTGGGCGGGCGCGCTCATCCACCTGCTCAACAACGGCCTCGCCGTGATCGTCAGCGATTACGTGAGCCGGCACCCGGACGTCGATGCCGTCGCGCTCGACTCTCTCGCGGTGCCGTGGTATCTTACCATCGCGAGCGCGCTCGCCGTGGCTGGGGTCGCCATCCTCCTGCTTCGCCGCCGGCATGCGCTGCTGGCAGGCCTCTCCCCCTAGCGTCCTTTTCCGCCTCCCTTCCCGCCTTCCCCCGATATGGCTGACGATCCGAGAACGTACCAAGACTGGGTTGCCGTCTTCAACACCTCCACCGACTACGAAGCCGACCTCCTCCGGGACCGGCTTGACGCGGCGGGCATCGCGGCCGTCGTCCTCACCCAGCGGGACCACAGCTTCAACCTCAACGTCGGCGATATGTCACCCGTGCGCGTGATGGTGAAGCCCGAGGACGTGGGCGCGGCGCAGGAGGTCATCAACGAGAAGCCGTTCACCGACGAAGAGCTGACCGAGGCCGCCCTCAATGCCGACCCCGAGAGCGAGGACGCCCACACCGCCGACGAGGAGGGGATGCTGGACTCCGGCCCCGACGCCATCCGTTTCTCCGCTCCCGACGACGACGATCCGGTGAAGAGGTAAGGGGTTTGGGGTTCTAGGTTTGGGGTCCTGGGTCAAGCCCCGCACGCTCAACTCACAACGCCCTGCCCACAGTCCTCCATGAGCAACCTCACACAGCGCGTCCTGACCGCGCTCATCGGGGCTCCGCTGGTCGTGGGGGTAGCCTATCTCGGCGGCTGGTTCTTCGGGGGGTTCATGCTGCTCGCCGGTCTGCTGGCGCAGTGGGAGCTCTACGGGTTGGCCGAGGCGGGAGGTGCCCGCCCGCTGAAGAGCGTAGGCCTCATAATCGGCGGACTGCTGATCGTGCGCTCGCTGCTCCCCTTCGCCGTCCCGCTCGCCGTGCTCGGCCTGCTCGTCGTCCTCGTCGCCGAGCTGTACCGCCGGCTCGACGGGCCGATCCCGAACATCACCGCGACGGTCTTCGGGGTGTTCTATCCTGCCCTCCTCGTCGGCTACTTCGTCGAGCTCCGCGTGCTCGGGGCGACGGGGACACTCACCGATCTGGAGGCGTTCGTGCTCACAGCGGTCGTCGTGGTGGCGATCTGGGCGTCGGACACGTTCGCGTACTTTGCCGGGCGCGCCTTCGGCAAACACCCGCTGTTCCCGCGCATCTCGCCCAAGAAGACGGTCGAGGGCTCCGTCGGGGGCGTGGTAGGCGCGGTGTTCATCGTGATCGTCCTCAAGCTGCTCTTCGCCCCGTTCCTGACGGGGGCAGACGCCGCCGTGATCGGGCTCGTCTGCGGAGCCCTCGGGCAGCTCGGCGACCTCGTCGAGAGCCTGCTGAAGCGGTCCGTCGGGGTGAAAGACTCGGGCCATTACCTCCCCGGCCACGGCGGCATGCTGGACCGGATCGATGCGATGCTGGTCGCCATCCCTATCGTGGTGCTCTACCTCGACCACGTGCGGAGCTTTTGGTAACGGAGTGGTAATGGAGCGTGTTGCGGATCGGGTGGTACGCTGAGGAGCGAGGCCGGAATCACCGAGTCCACGCCTGCTCGTGACGGAACGGTGGCAGGGGGGTGAGGTATAATGCCGCCGACTGCGAATCAGCCCTGGCACAGTCCCATGTTGACTCCGAGACACCGCCCGAAAGCTCGCCGTTTCCAGTACGAGCCACGCTTTTACGACTCGAGCCACGACGACCGGGTCAAGCAGCGCATCCGCTTCAAAAGCAACACGCGGCGCGGGAAGCAACCGGCGTTCATCATCGTGGCGGTGCTCCTCCTGATCGCTTTTTACCTCTACACGAAACTCTGAGCGTGCGGCGTCCCCACTCCGCACCGCCCGGTACCGCCCGGTGGGAGCGATGGCTCCCACGCCCTACGCAGCTAGCTGCCCGACCCATTCTATGGCGTCCCACCCCACCGACTCTGCTGAAGTGACCGCGCCGGACGGGCTGGTGCGGGTGCTGCCGGAGAACCTCGCCAACAAGATCGCCGCGGGCGAGGTGGTGCAGCGGCCGGCCTCCGTGCTGAAGGAGCTGATGGAGAATGCCCTCGACGCGGGGGCGGGGCAGGTGACCGTGATCCTCCGGCAGGCGGGCAGCGAACTCGTGCAGGTCGTGGACGACGGCGGCGGGATGGGGCCGGCCGACGCCGCCGCCTGCTTCGGCCGCCATGCCACGAGCAAGATCACGTCGTCGGACGACCTCGACCGCATCCGCACGCTCGGCTTTCGCGGCGAAGCGCTCGCCTCGATTGCTGCCGTCGCCCACGTCGAGCTCAAGTCGAAGCGGCGCAGCGACGGGGCAGGCACCTGCGTTCGGATCGAGGGCGGGACGCTGACGGACCAGTCGCCGTGCGCCGCGCCGGACGGGACGTCGGTGGCGGTGCGGAACCTGTTCTTCAACGTGCCGGCGCGGCGCAACTTCCTCAAGTCGCCGGCGACGGAGTTCAAGCACCTCGTCGAGACGTTCCAGTATCTGGCGCTCTCGAACCCGGAGGTCGGCTTCACGCTCGTCCACGACGAGGCCGAGGTCTACCGGCTCGCCCCGTCCGAGGCGGGCTTCGACGCGGCGCTGCGCAGTCGGATCGGCGAGTTGATGGGCGAGCGGGGCGAGGATGCCCTCGTGCTGGTCGAGGAAGCCACGAGCTACCTCTCGGTGCGCGGCTACGTCGGGAAACCGGCCGTAGCGCGCAAGAGCCGGAGCGAGCAGTTCCTCTTCGTCAACGGCCGCTACATCAAGAACCGCTCGCTCGACCACGCCGTCGCCGCCGCCTTCGACGACCTGCTGCCTAAGGGGACGTACCCGCTCTTCGCCCTCTTCCTCACCCTCGACCCGCGCCACGTGGACGTCAACGTCCACCCGACGAAGACCGAGGTGAAGTTCGACGACGAGCGCGGCATCTACGGGTTCATCCGCGCCGTCGTCAAAAAGGCCCTCGGCGACGCCGACGTGATCCCGAGCCTGGGCGACGGCTTTTCGGGGAGCCGGGCGACGCAGTCCGTCGTCACGACCTTGCCGGCCGACATCCGCCCCGTCCGGTTCGAGACGAGCGAGCGCGACCCCGCGGCGGTCATGCCGATCCGCTCGTCGTCGCCCTCGTTCGAGCGATCGTTCGGAGACGCATTCGATGGGGAGCCGGAGCCGGTGAAGGCGATCCCTTCCGAGGCCCGGCCGCTGGAGCGCGGAGGGGCGGAGGAGGACTTTGAGGTCGGGGACCGGCCGCCGGTGTGGCAGCTCCACAACCGCTACGTCGTTACACCGATACGCTCGGGGCTGATGCTGTTGGACCAACGCGCCGCGCACGAACGCATCCTCTACGAGCAGGCCCTCGCCGCGATGGGCGGCGGGCTCGCCTCGTCGCAGCAGCTCCTCTTCCCCGTCACCCTCGAGTTTCCCCCCGCCGACTTCGAACTGCTTAAAGAGCTGCTACCCGACCTCGCCCTCCTCGGGTTCGAGATCACGCCGTTCTCCGGCCGGACGGTGAAGGTGGAGGGCGTGCCGGCCGACGTGCAGGTGGGCCGGGAGCGGATGATCCTCGAAGAGGTGCTGGAACAGTACAAAACCTACCGGGACGGCCTCCAGCTCAACATCCGCGACAACCTCGCCAAAAGCCTCGCGCGCCGCAGCGCCATCAAGCCGGGCAAGTCGCTCGGCGACGCCGAAGCGCGCTCGCTGATCGACCAGCTCTTCTCCTGCGAGATGCCGTACGCCTGCCCGCTCGGCCGGCCGACGATGATCAAGATTTCTATGGAGGAGCTGGAGCGCCGCTTCAGCCGCGGGTGACAATCAGGGTGATGGGCGGTTGCTCGTAGGCTCCCCCTCACCCTGTCCCTCGCTCCGAAGGCTCTCCCCCAAGGGGCGAGGGGACGTGAACTGAAACGTCGGCAGCTTTCGGCTGGCAAAGCGCCTGGGATTCACGTTCTCGCCCCCAGTGGGGGCGAGATGCCCGGCAGGGCAGAGAGGGGGGGCACGCGCGGCGACGGCTCACGTGTAATTGACCGCAACGCTAGAGGATGGAGAAGGGTGGAAAGCGGATGGGATTGTTCTTCCGTTGCTATCCTCCATTTTCGCTCCTTCATCGTCCTGCCATGCCGCTGCCCCAACGCCTCTCCGATTTCATCGCCGAGCACGGTCTGCTCGTGCCCGGCGCGCGCGTCGTCGTCGGTGCCAGCGGTGGTGCGGATTCGACCGTGCTGCTGTGGTTGCTTCGGGAAACGGGCTTCGTGCCCGTCGCGGCGCACGTCAACTACGGCCTGCGAGGAGCCGACGCCGACGCCGACGAGGCCCTCGTGCGAGCGCTCTGCAAGCAGTGGGCCATCCCGTTCCGCGTTCTTCGAGCAGGGATCGAGGGATCGGTGCAGGCAGCGGCTCGCGAAGCGCGGTACGAGTTCTTCGGAGACGTGGCGCGCGCGGTCGGGGCCGAGGTCGTTGCCACGGCGCATCACCGCGACGACCAGGCCGAGACGCTGCTGCTCAACCTGTTTCGAGGGTGCGGGCCGGCGGGCCTCGCCGGGATGCCGGTGCGGCGTCCGCTCGCTCCCGGCTCCGACGTGTGGGTCGTGCGTCCGCTGCTGTTCGCGTCGCGGGCCGAGATCGAAGTGTACGCCCATGACCACGGACTCCGCTGGCGCGAGGATGCCTCGAACCAGACCGGCGACTACCGGCGCAACGTGCTCCGCCGCAAGGTGCTGCCGCTCATCGAAGCACACTTCGGCGCGGGCGTAGCCGAGCGGCTCGCGCACGCGGCAACGCTGCTGCGCGAGTACCTCGACAGCGGGGCCGCGCTCGCTGGCACCGCTGCATTCGACGGGGCGTCGGAGCAGCTGCCGGATGGATGGGCACTCCGGCTCGACACCATCACATCGCTGCCCGAGGTGGTGCGGCGCGGCATCGTCCTCGAAGCGCTCCGTTGGTGGGCACCGGACGCCCCGCGCACGGCGGCGGCGGTGGCCGAAGTCGAGGCGCTCCTCACAGCACAGCCGGGGCGGCGGGTTGTGTGGCCGAGCGTGACGGTGTGGCGCGGCCGGGACCGGCTCGTGTTCACATCGGCCGCCGCACCGCCGAACTTCGAGGCGTCCGTGCAGTTCGGCGAGACGGTGACGCCGTTGGGTACGCTCCGGGTGGATCCGTTGGACGACGTGCCGAACGCGTTCGAGGCGACGCCGCACGTCGAGTTCGTGGATGCAGGCCGGTTGCGGTTCCCGCTCACTCTTCGGCCGTGGCAGCCCGGCGACACGGTTCGGCCATTCGGCCTCGACGGGCACAAAAACGTCAGCGACGTGCTCACCGACCGCGCGGTGCCGCCACATCGCCGCGCGCGGCAACTCGTGCTCGTCTCGGGAGGGGAGATGGTCTGGGTCGTCGGCCAGCGGCTCGACGCGGCGTTCGCACTGCGTTCCGAGACGCGGCAGGCGGTTCGACTAGCGTGGGCACCGGCAGATTCATTGGATCCCGACGTTGCCGGACGCTAACTTCTGCGTCCCTTCTCTCCCTGCTCGCCGCCCATGCCTGATTCCATCGCCCCTGCCGTCGCCGAAACCGTCACCTGTCGGGGGGAGCCGTTCCGCCTCTACCTCGATGCCGACACGATTGCGCGACGGGTCGCCGAGATCGGCCGCGCCATCAGCGAGGAGTACGACGGGCGGCGGCCCATCCTCATCGGCGTGCTCAACGGGGCCTACATGTTCCTCGCCGACCTCATGCGGCAGGTCACGATCGACTGCGAGGTAGACTTCCTCAAGCTCTCGTCCTACGGCGAGGAGAAGGTGTCGAGCGGGAGCGTCACCGAGCTGAAGAAGATCGACGCCGAGATCGAGGGCCGCCACGTCATCGTGGTGGAGGACATCGTCGACACCGGGCTCTCGATGCAGTTCATCACCGACCTGATGCGCGAGGCGAACCCGGCCTCGGTCAAAGTGGCGACGCTCCTCCACAAAAAAGCCGCGACGAACCCCGATCTCAACCTGAAGCTCGACTACGTCGGCTTCGAGATCGACAACCTGTTCGTGATCGGGTACGGGCTCGACTACGGCCAGCTCGCCCGCAACCTCCCCGCCATCTACATCCTCGATGCGTAGGCGTCCGGAGCCTACTCGTCGTGCAAGACGCCCTGTGCGGCGAGGTCGAGGGCGACTTGCTTGGGAGCGCAGACGTAGTGCCGGACGACGGCCCCGGTGAGGGCGCCGACAGCCGCCACCTCCGTCGCCCGCGATAGCTCGCGGACGCGCCCGTCGCGCTCCAAAATCGAGATCGAGTCCTCGACGCGCTGGTAGGCATCGAGCGACGAACGGCTGACGGTGAGGTAGGCGTCCACGTCCTCGGGAGCGCCAGTGGGGGAGGAAAGGCCGGTCGAGACGAGCCAGTCTGCGACGCGCTCGCGCCACGCGTCGAGCTCGGCAGCGGTCGGCTCGGCAGTGAGGTAGGTGGTGCGGAAGAGATCGCGGTCGACGAAGCGGCGGGCGAGATCCGCGAGGATCGGGTCGGCGGACGCGGTCCAGCGCTTGAGGCTGTAGAGGAGGTCGGTGTCGTCGAGCCGGCAGAAGGCGTCGAGCACGTCGGGCTGCGCGATGTCGTCGGCGGTGACGCGGCGGTCGAGGAAGAAGCGGAGGGCGGGGGAGGAGGCGAGCACGGCCGGGTCGCTGTCGGCGCAGCAGGCGCGGGCGTGGGTGAAGGCACCACGCAGGAGGTGGTCTGCCGCGATCACCGTCTTGTGGAGGTAGACCTGCCAGTACATCAGCCGCCGCGAGAGGATGTAGCTCTCGACGGCGTACGCCCCCTTCGCCTCGATCACGATGTCGGCCTCCGACCCGCCCGCGAGCGGATGGACGCGCATCGTCTTGATGATCCGGTCGACGCCGATCACGCCCTCAGCGACGCCGGTGTAGAACGAGTCACGGCGGAGGTAGTCGAGCCGGTCCATGTCGAGCTGCGACGAGAGGAGGCTCTGGAAGAACGGGCGCGGGTAGGCGTCGTCGAATATGGCGAGCGTGAGGTCGAGCGCGCCGCCGAGGCGTTCGTTGAGCCGGTGGAGCAGGACGCGGCTCATCTGCTCGTGCCGGAACGGGCCATCCGCGCCGGGTCCGATGAGGTCGGTTTCGAGCGTGTGAGAGAACGGGCCGTGGCCGATGTCGTGGAGGAGGGCGGCGGCGAGGGTGGCGTCGTGCTCGGCCTCGGAGATCGGCGTGCCCTTCTCGGAGAGGCTGAGGAGCGCCTGCTGCATGAGCGCCATCGCGCCGAGTCCGTGCTGGAACCGCGTGTGCTCGGCCCCCGGGAAGACGAGGTGGCCGAGTCCGAGCTGCCGGATCCGCCGCAGCCGCTGGAACTCCGGCGTCTCGATGAGGGGGAGGAGCAGCCGCTTCGGGACGGAGATGAACCCGTGGACCGGATCGGAGAAGATTTTGAAACGGCTCGCCACGGCGTCCGAGGTCGGAGTGCAGGAGGTAGAGACCCAGCATGCTGCGTCTGTCGAACGGGACGAAGGGGCGGGGTGATCCGGGGGATGGGGTCCCTTTCCAGCGGCATGACGCGTTCGGAGGTGGCGCATGGGTCAACACGGGCGTAGAGGCGCAACATGTCGCGTGTCTACCTTGGGAGGACGGCGGCGTTGAATCGAACCGCCGGTCCGGCGTATCGTGCGCCCTTCCTATGTCTATGCGCCAACCCATCCCCTGCTGTATCGAAGCGCCCGACGCGTTCGTGCCGAAGGCGCGCTATGCGCTGGAAACGCTGCTGACTCCGCTCGGCCTCGCGCCGGTGTGGGCGGACCGGACGCTGTGCGCGAGCGAAGGGGTTTACTACGGCCCCCGGTCGGAGATGCTGCCGGAGCCCGTGGTGTCCATCCCACTCGACCCCGACACCGCGGACTTTTTCGCTTCCGGTGAGGTCTACCGACCCGACGACGCGCGTCTGCTCGATTGGGGCGGCGACCACTGGCCGGTTCTGTTCCCTCGCACGCCGGCCGGCGGCCTCCCGGACCTCATCGCCTCGGCCTTCTTCTGGCTCGCCGGCTGGCAGGAGGTGACGACACGCGTCCGCGACGAGCACGGACGTTTCCCCTTTCGCGCCTCGTTGCAGGCTGCGCTGGGCTGCGCGCGCGCGCCGCTCGTGGACGGATACCGCGAGGTGTTGGCGGAGGCGCTGGCAGCCCAGGGCATCCTGATCCGGCGGCAGCACTGGCAGGGAAAACCGTGGGCCGTGGCGATGACGCACGACGTGGACCTCCTGCGGAAGCGACGGCTCGGGACCATAGCGCGGGCGGTGCTGCGCGGCGACGGCCGGCGGGCGGCGGCGCTCCGACAAGCCGCTTTCGCCGCCGATCCCCGGCGCGTAAGCCTCGGCCGGATGGTGGCGGCGGAGCGTTCGCGGAGGGTGAGCGCGACGTACTTCTTCAAGACGGCGGCGCGCGGGCCGTGGGACGTGCCGTACGCGGCGCAGAGCCCCTATCTCCGCCACCTGCTCCGCGACCTCGAATCGGGCGGATTCGAGGTCGGGCTGCACCCGAGCTATTTCGGGCACGATCACCTCGGGCACCTCGTAGAGGAACGGGACCGCCTGACATCCCTCCTCCGTGAGCCGCCCCTCACCGTACGGCAGCACTTCCTCCGGTTCGACCCCGTCGCCACGCCCCGGCTGCAGCAGGCCGCCGGATTCCGGCTGGACTCGACGCTCGGGTTCGCGCGGCAGGAGGGCTTCCGGCGCGGCACGTGCTTTCCGTTCCGGCTGTTCGACGTGCCGACGAATGCACCGCTCGGCCTCTGGGAGCTACCGCTCGCGGTGATGGATACGACGCTCTTCACCCACCGCGGACTCGACGGGGACGCCGCCGAGCGGGCCATCGGCGAGGTGCTCGATGTGTGCAGCCGCGTGGGCGGGTGCTGCGTGGTGCTGTGGCACAACACGATCTACGATGAGGTGGACTATCCGGGACAAGCCGCCGTGTTCGAGCGCACGCTGGACCGAGCGCTCGAACAGAGGGCCGCTGTGCTCAGCCTGCGCGGAGCCCTCGATGCTCTCGATCCCCCGGCTGGTTTGTAGGCACCGCGACGATCAGACCGGGCGTAGATTGGCCGGGCTTCACGGATCAGGGTAGCCGCTTCGCCGTTTGAGTCTGCCCCTCTGAACTGGAGTTTGGCCTTTTCAAGAACGCGGACCTGCAATTGCGTGCAGCCAGAGCAGATCGCCGCTTCCTTTTATCGATGTCGGGTCTGAATCGGGCATATCGTTTAATCGAAAAAGGCGCTCTTGGGATGGAATAAGCGATTCTCTGC
>JBBSMX010000126.1:0-12309 GCA_038232935.1 Rhodothermales bacterium
CGTCGGCCGCAAGGTGCAGACGCTCTACGAGGGGACCCCGTCGGCCGGCGTGAGGCAGTCCGTCGTGATGGACGGGTCGGCGCTGCCGAGCGGGGTCTACACGATCCGGCTCGAAGGGGCGTCCGTGGCCGGGAGCACGCGCGTCGTCCTGCTCAAGTGAGCGCGTGACGCAAGCGAGCGAGGCTCGCCGCACGAGCGACGTACATCGAAAGGCGGCCCCGGAGCGCGATGCTCCGGGGTCGCCTTTTTGCCCATCGGCCTCGCATCCCTTCACTGGCCGAGCGTGAGGGGGCGGGTCAGGCGCGCTTCCGGGGTCCGGACCTCCACGAAGTAGACCCCGGCCGCGAGGCCTCCCCTTTCGACGCGGGCGGTGTGCGGCCCGGCTCCGCCGGTACCCTCTTCGATCACGCGGATTGCGCGGCCGAGTCCATCGTAAAGCGTGACCGTCACAGGCATCGCCCGCTCCAGCGTATACACCACCGTCGCCGTCTCCACGAAGGGGTTCGGATAGACAGCGTCGATCCGAGCCGCTAGCGGGGCCGCCTCCCCCTCGTTAGCGACCGTCATCCGCGTCACCGTCACCGCGTCCGTGTAGATGTAGTCTCCGTTCGAGCCGTCCCCGCCATTACCCGCGTTTCCCGCTACGTAAAAGGTGACTTCATCGGGTGCCTCTTCGGGGGCCGTCCACATCACCGTCCACGTCGCGACTTGGTTACCCGCCGTCGTGTGCGTCACGTAGCGGGTGTCCCCGTCCGCATACTTCGTGACAACATCGTCGGCGAGGAGCGTGCCTACGTGCGTGCCGTCGGGTAGCTGCGCCGACACCTGGAAACCCTGCCGCGAGCCGACACCGTCCGGCAGCGGCGGCGTCGTGTTCACGACGGTGACGGTGAAGGTGAGCGTCTCGCCCGGCACGAATAATTCGGGGGCGTCGATGCTGACGGATCCGGTCCCTGAGTTCAGCTCGAACGAACTGTGACAGGCCGTGCAGATGCCGTTAGAGGCCGGGGCTCCGTTGAAGCCTGCCGGAGCCCCGAAGGAGAAGGACACAGCGAGGATGGGGTAGAGCACAAAGCCGAGCGCGAGGAGGACGCCGGCGAATCCGTAAGCGAGACGCATGAGCAGCGAGGTTGAGCGGTGCAGGACCGGGCAGGCGTGCCCGTTGGGCAGGGGGAGGATACTGTCATCGGCGGGCCTGACACAAGCCCGAACCACCGGGTTAGCGCCGGAGAGCGGGCGGCACGCCCGGCAGCCATCCCGCCTGTACCACGCCCCACAACCCGACGAGGATGGCCTCGGCCGCGTCGTGGCGGAGGGAGGTCGGGCGGGCGGCGTCGGACCACGCGATCACGCGCCGCGCGAGGGTGTCGGCGACGGCTTTCGCGTCGGCCCCGCTCCGGCGTTCGCGGGGGTAGAGCAGGACGGACCGCCACGTTCCTGCATCCACGACGCGGACCTTCAGCCCCCGGCGCGCACCCTCCTTCGCCCACAGCTCCGCCAGCGTCCCGCCGCCCTCCAGCACGAGGTACTCCAGCCCGTCCAGTCCGTGAAGCACCCCGGACGCGCCCCGCCGGAGCCGCGCGTTGCTGCCGAAGTTCTGCGAGCGGTACCAACGCAGCCGCCCGTCCGCCCCGTAGAGCGCGAGCCCCGTCCGTAGTCCGAGGTCCACAGCGAGCAAAGAGGGGGCATCGCCCGTCATCAACTCCCCTCCCACATCCGGGCGACCTCCCCGCCGGCGCTCAGCCGGTAGAGGTCGGGCATCGTCATCCGCTCCCACTCCTCGAAGCGAAAGCTCGGGTCGAAGTGGTGGAGCAGGATCGCCATGAGGGAGCCGTGCGTGGAGAGGGCGACGTGCCCGTTCGGATGGAACGCTCGCACCCACGCGATCACGGCGAGGCCGCGCCGGAGGGCCTCCCGGTTGGTCTCCCCACCGGGAAGGGCTTCGTACGGATGCTCCCATGCCCATCGCACCGCCTTCTCAAAGTCGGGAACGGGCCCGATACTCAGTTGACGCTCACGGAGGCCGGGCTCGACCTCTACGAGCAGGCCGAGCCGTCGCGCGAGGGGTTCGACGGTCTGGATGGCGCGGGGATACGGGCTCGCGTAGATCGCCGCGAGGGGACGGCTCAGAAGCACCTCGGCGACGCGCTCAGCGGCAGCACGGCCTCGTGGGGAGAGCCGTTGCTGCTCATCGGGTTGCCAGACGGCGTGGGCGTGGCGCACGAGGTAAAACACCGTCTTCGCCTCCGTCGCTCGTGGCTCAGAGCGCGATGATCGTCGCGGCGAGAACATCCCCCTGATCGCGGATGGTTTGGAGCGTGTCGGCGTTCGGGCGGCCGTCGAAGCGGATGCGGGCGCAGGCGGCCTCGGCCCCGGCGAAGACGAGGTTCTCCATCTCCTGCACGTTCCACCCGGCCTCGCTCACCACGTCGAGCACTTTCGCCAGCACGCCTACGCGGTCACGGTGGCGGACCGTCAGCAGGTGCCGCGCCGGCGACTGCTCGGCGAGGTTCACGCAGTTGGGGACACGCCCCGACTCGGCGTAGGTCAGGACGACGCGGACGGCCTCGTTCCCGATGGCCTCCGTCGCCTGATCCGTCGAGGCCCCGATGTGGTGCGTCACGTAGAAGTTCGGGTGCGTCATCAGGGGGTGCTCGAACGCCCCCTTCTTGTCGGCGGGCTCGCCCGCGGGCACATCCGTGCCGAAGCGGATGTTCTTCTCGTCCATCGCCCAGCGCGCGGCCTCCTCGTCCACCACCGGCGCCCGCGACGTGTTGATGAGGAAGGCGTCGTTCTGCATCGCCTCGAAGAAGGCGCGGTCGATCAGCCCCTCCGTCTCCGGCGTCGAGGCGACGTGGACTGACACGACGTCGGCCACGGCGGCGACCTCCTCGGGCGTCTCCATCCGGGCCACGCCGAGTTCGGCCGCGCTCTCGTCCGTGAGCGATCGGCTCCACGCGGCGACGCGCATCCCGAACGCCTTCGCCCGTGGGATCATCTCCTGCCCGATCGAGCCCAGCCCGATCAGGCCGAGCGTGCTGCCCTTGATGCCGTACGCCTCCGAAAACGCGCCTTTGTTCCACCTCCCTTGCCGCGCCTCGGACACGTTGTCCGGGATCTGCCGGTCGAGGCTGAGGATGAGCCCGAAGGCGAGCTCGGCCACGGCCGTCGCGTTCTTGCCGGGGCAGTTGGCGACGAAAATCCCGCGCTGCGACGCGCCCTCGACGTCGATGGTGTCGTAGCCCGCCCCGGCGCGGACGATGAGTTCGAGCTCGGGGTCAGCGTCGAAGTCGGCGGCGGTGACCTTCGTGGAGCGGACGACGAGCACCTGCGGCTCGTGCTCGGCGAGGGCCTGCGTCAGCGCGCTCCCTTTGAGCGACGGATCGACGGTGAGGGCGTGGCCCGCTTCGCGCAGGCGTTCGGTGCCGAGGTCGGAGAAGGAGTCGGCGATGAGGACTTTCATAGGTAGGCTGTTGGCTTTTAGCTGTTGGCTTTTAGCAGGTCCACCTCGGCCGTAGGCATCACGCGCAGCCGACAGCCAAGAGCTCACGGCTAAAAACTAGAACCGATGGACGAGCAGGCCGCTCCGCAGCTTCGGCTCGAACCACGTGGACTTCGGCGGCATGAGTTGGCCGGCGTCGGAGACGGCGAGGAGCTCTGCTGGACTCGTGGCAGCCATCGAAATGGCGAGTTGTGCGTTGCCGCTATCGACGAGCCGCTCCAGCTCTTTCGTCCCCCGGATGCCACCGACGAAGCCGATGTTCGGGTCCGTCCGCGGGTTCGTGATGCCGAGGAGGGGTTCGAGCAGGTGCTCGCCGAGGCGGGCCACGTCGAGCGTGTCGGCGACGGTGTCGCGCTCGGTCTCGGGGAGGGCGAGCCCGTACCACGTCCCGTCGAGGTAGAGCGAGACGTGGCCCGAGCGGGCGGGTTCGGCCGGGGCTCGCTCGTTGAGGTCGAACCGCTCGCGGAGGGTTTGCAGGAAGGCGGCGGGGCCGCCGGGGAGGTCGTAGACGACGCGGTTGTACGGCAGGATCATCATCTCCTCCATCGGGAAGAGGACGGCCATGAAGCCCTCGGCCTCCTCGTGGCCCGGTAGCTCTTTGGCGGCGCGGCTCGCGGCGGCCGAGCGGTGGTGACCGTCGGCGACGTAGAGCTTCGGGACGGCCTCGAAGGCGGCGCGCACGGCGTCGGCGTCGGGCATCCGCCAGATCTCGTGGCGGACGCCGTCGGCGGCGGTGAAGCCGTAGAGTGGGGCACCCCGCATGGCATCGCGCACGAGGTCGTTCACGCGGGCGGAGCCGCGGTAGGTCAGCATCACGGGCTCGGCGTGCGCCTGCTGCGTGACGATGTGACGGGTGCGGTCGTCCTCCTTGTCGGGCCGCGTCTTCTCGTGCTTGAGGATCGTGTCGTCGTCATACTCACGGACCGTGACGAGCCCGAAGATGCCGGCCTGGGGCCGCCCGTCCATCACGAGGCGGTAGACGTAGAACGCGGGGTCCTCTTCGGTCACGAACGCATCGCTCTCGGCAAAGCGGCGGAGGGTTTCCGCTCCCTGTTCGTAGACCCGGTCGTCGTGCTCATCCGTCCCCTCCGGCAGGTCGATCTCCGGACGGATGACGTGGAGGAACGAGCGCGGCTTGCCCTCGGCGAGGCGACGCGCCTCCTCCGTGTTGACGACATCGTACGGGACGGAAGCGACCTCTTGAGCATGGCCGGGGGCGGGACGGAGAGCGCGGAAGGGAAGAACGGTAGCCATGAAGGTGGAGAGGCAGCGGAGACGGAAGCGACGAGGAGGCCCAAACTAGCCACCACGCGGCAACCGTGTTTGGAATGGTGGGGCAAAAAAAGGTAAAGACGGAGAGCAGAAGGCGGTGGACGGTGGACGGAGAATGCGACGGCCTCGCTACTTTAACGACTTTGCTTGCTCCCACCCTCCATGCCCCCTCCCCCACCCGTCGATTCGCCTACCCTCTGCCTCGTATGCGACGATGCGGCGATGGAAGCCGCCGTGCGGATCGGCTATACCCCGCCGTACCGCGTCGAGGTATTCGCGCCCCGCCCGCTCGTGAACGATCGGAACGAGCTGTCCGAACACGGCCGGCAGATCGTCGAGGCTGCCGCCTCGGCCGATGTCGTGCTCGCGGCGTGGGATACAGAAGACGCGCCCGCCTTTAACACGCTCTGCTATCGTATCCGCCGGGCTGCGAGCGCGCCGGTCATCGCGCTAACGCGAGGCGAGCCCGAGGCGGCAATCACCTCCCTGGCGGCCGGGGCGGACGATGTCCTCTCGTTTCCCCTCTCCCTCGCGCTCCTCCAGGCGAAGGTGCTCGCGTACCGCCGCCTCGTCGCCGCGTGCACGGAGACGCGTGCGCCCGAAAGCGACCAGCACACAGTCCGCCGTTTCGGTGACCTCCGTCTCGACCTCACCGCCCACCGCTTCTTCGTCCGCGACGACGAGGTGGAACTGACGCCGCGCGAGTTCGCCCTCCTCCGCTTCCTCGTGGACCACGCTGAAGCCCTCTGCACCCGCGACGAGATCCTCCACGCCGTCTGGGGCATCGACTTCAACACGGGCACGAATATGGTCGATGTCTACACCTTCTTCCTCCGCCGTAAGCTGGAGGCGTACGACCTCAAGGACATGATCCAGACCGTCCGCGGCCGCGGGTACCGCCTCGCCCTCCCGCCCGCGTCACCGGAAGATTGACGTCCGGGGCGAGCGTGCCCGCCGAGCGCGAGGGCATCACGCGGCCACACCCACCCCGATCCCTCCCCCGCTCCGCTACCCGATCCGCTGCTGCCCGCGCAGGGACCGCACCGAGAACACCGCCAGCGTCAGCGCCAGCAGGGGCACGACGAAATACAGCATGGCCGCGCCGTACTCGTCCAGCGCCGCGTGGTCCGCCGCGTCGAGGATGAGGTAGGTCGTGTACGCCACGTAGCACCCGAGAAATACCGCCCCCTCCCAGCGGGCGATCGTGTAGCCGGTGAAGAAGATGGGGAGCGACGCCACCGCCACGGCGATCATGACGGGGATGTCGAAAGCGAGCACCCCCGGCGACACCTGGATCCCCTCCGGCGCGAGCACGCTGCCAAAGCCGAGCACGGCGAGGAGGTTGAAGATGTTGCTCCCCACCACGTTGCCGACGGCGATGTCGCGCTCCCCCCGGATCGTCGCCAGGATCGACGTGGCCACTTCGGGGAGCGAGGTCCCGACCGCGACGATGGTGAGGCCAATCACCAGCTGGCTCACCCCCAGCGCCGTCGCCGTCGCCACGGCGGCCTCCACGAGCCACCGCGAGCCCATCACGAGAAGCCCCAGGCCGGCCGCGATGAACGCGAGGTCGAAGGGCCACGTCCTGACGCCGGGGCGCTGCGTCCCGTACGTCGTCTCGTACGCTTCCTCCCCGTAGGCCGCCTCGTAGACCGCCCGCACGCCGGCCGTCTCGCGCCGGCTCTGCCGGATCAGGAAGAAGGTGTAGACGAGGAGCCCCGAGGCGAGGAGCACGCCGTCGAGCCGCCCGATCTCTCCGTCGAGCGACAGGAGCAGGACGATCACGGACGCGGCGATCATCAGCGGCACGTCCAGGCGCACGAGCTGGTGAGCGACGACGAGCGGGGCGATGAGCGCGGAGACGCCGAGGATGAAGAGCACGTTGAAGATGTTGCTCCCCACCACGTTGCCGAGCGCGACATCGGCCTGCCCGGCGTGAGCGGCCCCCACGGTGACGGCGAGCTCCGGCGCGCTCGTCCCGAAGGCGACGACGGTGAGCCCCACCACGAGCGGCGAGATGCCCGCGGCCACCGCGAGGCGGGAGGCCCCCCGCACCAACAACTCCGCCCCGGCGATGAGAAACGTGCCGCCGAACACGAAGAGCATGAGGGTCATCAGGGGCATGGAGGCGCTCGGTTGGAAGTCCTTCGCTACGACCGGCATCTCTAGGAAGATCCGAAAAGAACCGGGGCCCGCGATGCGCACACGCCGGAGCTAGAGCCACACGAGGTAGACCGCGCCGAGCGCGACCACACCGACGAGGAGGTTCAACGGGAGGCCCGCGCGGGCGTAATCGGCCACGCGGTAACCGCCGGCACTAGCCAGCCCTCTCCCTCCCCGCGCACGCAGGAGCCCGTTCGGTCCGGAAGCAGCGAGCCGCTCGGCGGCCGTCTCCGACGAGATCACACCTATCACTCCGCGCGCGATGGTCTTCAGTTGATGGTTATGGTGTTCATCGAAGCTTCGCCCCTCGGCCGGGTCTCCGAGTTGCTTTCGCCAACCGGAGTACGTACCATGGGGACTCTCGTGGCACACGCCGCGACACGTTGCGGGGTGGAGAAGTGGTATCTCGTCGGGCTCATAACCCGAAGATCGTGGGTTCGAATCCCACCCCCGCTACAGCGCCGGGCCGTCACTCTGTGAGCGACGGCCCGGTTTTTTTGTGCTCCGCGACCGGCGTCCCTGTCAGCGGCCGAAGAGGTAGCGGAGGCCGAAACTGCGCGCGCCAGCGCGAGAACTCGCTCACATCGTCGAGGGATTTCTCCTGCGGCCCGACGAAGTCGAGAACGGGCTCGCCGTCACCGTTGACGTCGGCGGCGTAGATGAACGAGTAGCGGTTGCCGCCGGCGTAGAGGTACTGGTTCTCCCGCGCCACCGTCGCGAAGAGGCCGAGGCTCGTGGCGTACCGCCCGCCATAGGCGCGGCGGTACGTCGCAGTCGCGATGAAGCGGTGGGGCTGGCCGAACTTGGCGAAGCCCAGCTCGGGATCGTTCGGGTCGATCCCGACGGGGTTGTTCTGCCAGAGCACGCTCGCGATCTCGGTCGTCTTGAGCACGTTCTCCGCGCGCGTGAAGCTGTAGGCGAGCGAGGTGGTGAACGTGGCCGCCGGGCCGAAGTCGAAGAACTTCCGAAGCTGGGCCGTGACGTTGGGGAAGGCGAAGTCCTCGTCCATCGCCTTGAGGTCGAACGACCGCTGGAGCGAGGAGGGGTCGCTCGTCTGAAGCTCGGCCGGCACCTCGTCGTAGGGGATCGCGCCGGGGAGGTTCGGGGGCGCGCCGGGGTTGGAGACCACGTTCCCGAACCACACGAACGGGATCCGCCCGGTGAAGATGCCCGTGCCACCGCGGAGCTGGGTCGAGCGGTCGCCGAAGACGTCGTAGTCAAACCCTACGCGCGGCGAGAAGAATGGGGTCGCGCCCGGAAGGCTCGCCTGGTCGACGGTCTCGGGCTCATCCTTCGCAACCCCTAGAGCCTGCCGACGGCCCATTCTCGCAAGGGCGATACGCGTCGCATCGCGATCAAGCGGAACGCAGCCCTGCCCGTCGTACTACAACCACCCCCCTCTCATTTCACCCTCACCCCCACCTCCATGGCTTCCTCTTCCAAAGCTGCCAGCGCAACGCCGTACGCCACCCGCATCGACCTTTCCGAAGCGAAGCGGCACAAGCTGGTCGCGCTCCTCAACCAGACCCTCGCCGACACCAGCGACCTCTACTCGCAGACCAAGCAGGCCCACTGGAACGTCAAGGGCAAGGACTTCTACCAGCTCCACCTCCTCTACGACGAGCTCGCGGAGAAGCTCGAGGAGCCCGCCGACCTCGTCGCCGAGCGCGTCGTCCTCCTCGGCGGGTACGCGCGCGGCACCGTCCGCATGGCCGCCGCCAACTCCCGGATCTCCCCGTTCCCCGGTGCTGACAAAGACGACGACGGCCCGGATGACCCGTCGTTCATGAACACCCTCGCCGACCGATGGGCGGAGTACGCCAAGCACATCCGCGCCGACGACGAGAAGGCCGACGAGATCGGCGACCCGGCCACGACGGACCTCTACGACCAGATCACCCACATCGCCGACCGCGGGCTGTGGTTCATCGAGGCCCACTTGCAGCGCTACAACGGCGGCCTCCCCAACGATGGGGCCGACCCCGGTTGAGGGACGCTTCCGTTCGCCGCAGCTTCCTCAGCGAGATTCCTCTCGCCGCACCCGTCGCTGCATCCACGTTCGTGCGCGCGTAGCAACGTCCTCGAGCGTCGTCGTGAGGTGGCGCTTGACGAGGCGGTACGCCCGAGCGCCGATTACCACTGCGAGCGGGGCATCCCCCGCCGGCAGTACATCCCGATCCGAGTCTTTCGGCGTGAGGAGGTAGCGCAGGCCGTCGCTGAACCGGTTCCGGACGAGGAGATGGAACCCCACGGCGTACAGGGGCTCGGACGCCGTGGGGTTGTCTGCACGGCTACGCCGAAGCGTCGTCCGTAGCACGCGGTGTGCAAGCGGTCGCGCGCGGCGGTCGGTGAGGATGGCTGCTTCGATCTCGTCGGGGAGCGGAAGACCGCTGATGGTCTGGGCGAGTGCCAGGCCCGTCAACAGCACGCGGCGTATCCCGCCGTACTCGGCCAAGTCCAGCGCGCGGGACCAGTTCAGCTCTGCCGATGCCGCCGACAGCGCGGCGACGGACACCGCCCACTCCAACCGCTCCCAGTGGTGCTTGGTAGCGTGCGCACACGTGATCAAGAGGGTATCCTCCCATCCTGTCGTCGGCACGGAGTGGCCCCGGATCTCGACCGACGCGCGCCGCTCCCAGTAGCCGCCCTCATCGAGCCGGAGCACGAACCGGTTGGATACGGGGTGCCAATGCACCTCGACCAGCACCTCCTTCGCCGGGTGGTGGCACGGCACGTGATACCAGTGCGCTCGCATGTGAGCGAGAGAAGGCATCGGTTCGGGGAGGATATAGCCCTGGTCCTCCAGCACCCGAAGCGCGTCCTCGACGTCTCGCCACCGCACGAGGAGATCGAGGTCGCTGAACGGGCGAAAGCCGAGGTCGCCGTAGGCCTGGACGGCTTGCGCCGGCCCTTTAAATGCGAGCGCATCGACCCCGGCGCCGACGAAGTGCTGCGCGATCGAGACCAGTTCCTGACTCAGCCCGAGGCTGGACGCTACGATCCGCTGGGCGTCCGCTTTGAACGCTTCCCGCCACGCCGTCGGTATGCCCGGCATCTGTTCCAACTGCCGGTGCATCAGTGGGATGAGGCCGTGCTCGCCGGCCTCGGCCAACAGAAGGTCAGCGTCGATCTCGTCCAGCCTCACTGGAGGCAGCGCTTCCTTGGCACCGAAATACGCCCGAATGCAGCGCAGCATCAGGGCGTGCTCCGGCCTCACGTCGAAACCTATGTCTGCGATGGCGTCCATCACGCCACCTCGCTGGGGGTGGCGGGATACGCCGCCCGGTACTGCGCATGCCACGACTGCGCGTACGCGCCGCCCAGGTGGAGTAGCTCGTCGTGCGTCCCTGACTCGACGATCTGCCCGCCGTCCATGAGGTGGATGACGTCCGCGTGCATCGCCGTCGTGAAGCGGTGCGTGATGATGACGGCGGTCCGACCACGTACGAGCGTCCCGAAGCGGTCGAGCCACGCGGCCTCGGCCCACGAGTCCATCGCGCTCGTCGGCTCGTCGAGGAGAACGAGGGGCGCGGCGCGGAGGAACGCCCGCGCGAGCGCCACCCGTTGCCACTCGCCGCCGCTGAGCTCGGCCCCATCGGCGAACCACTTGCCGAGGTGCGTGTCGTAGCCCTCCGGCAGCCGGCCAATCACGTCGTCTGCCCCGGCCCGCTGCGCGGCGGCTTCGATCTCTGCCGGCGTGGCTCGCCGGTTCGAATCTGCCAGCGCGATGTTCTCCCCGGCCGTTTCGTAGTAATGCAGCGGCGACTGGAAGAGCGCGGCGATACGGTCGCGGAGGTCGCGGAGCCGGAAGCGGCGGAGGTCCTGCCCGTCCCACTCGATCTGCCCGCCGTCCGGGTCATAGAACCGGCAGAGCAGTTTGACGAGCGTGCTCTTCCCCGCCCCGTTGAACCCGACGATGGCGACGGTCTGCCCCGCCGGAATGTGCAGGTCGAAGTTTTGGAGCACGGGCCGCTCGCTGCCGGGATAGTGGAAATCGACGCCGCGGAATCGGATGCCGTCCGTCAGCGCCTCCGGCGGCGGGAGCGGGTCTGCCGGGTCGCCGATCTCCGGTTCGAGGTCGAGGAACTCGAAGAGGTTGCGGAGGAAGAGCACGTTGGTGAAGATCTGCCCCGCGCTTGCGAGGAGGCCGTGCATGAGGCCCTGCCCGCTGCTGAACGCGCCGTAGACGAGGGCAAGGTCGCCGAGCGTGGCCCGCCCCTCGACCGCCTGCGCGAGCAGCCATGCCAGCACGGCCCCGAACGTCAGCAGCGCGACCCCGGCGGCAGCGAGCTTCGCGACGGTCTGCCGCGTGATGAGCCGGGCCTTCCCCTCCCGCAGCCGCTGCCGGAGTAGCTGAAAGGCGTCTCGGTACCTCGGTCCCCAGCCGAACAGGCGGAGTTCCGGCGCGGCCTCGCCCCAACTCAGCATCCACCCGTAGTAGTCGGACCGGCGGCGCTCGGCCGTCGTCTCTTTCCACCACCGGTGGTAGAGCCACTGGTGACGGACGACCACGCCGAGCGCCGGGAGCGTGCCGATCACCAAGAGCAGCGGGATCCACCAGCCGTACGGCAGCAGCACCGCCGCGACGGCCACGAGCGAGACGCCGTTCTGGAGCAGCCCGCCCCCGTTATCGAGCAGGCTGAGCGCGCGCTGCCCCGCTTCGTATTGCGCCCGGTGGAGGTGGTCGTAGAACTCGGGGCTCTCGTAAAAGGCAAGATCCACGGCGATGGACTGGTCGTGGACGAGCGCGCTGACGTGGTCCTCGACCCGGTCGGCCTGGACCGAGCGGATGCCGTCGAGGACATGGCCGAGCACTTCGCGCAGCAGGAAGAGCACGGCGATCACTGCCGCGAGGCCGAGGAACGGCTGGAGATGCACGCCGGCCCCGCCGCTCCCCACGATGGCACTGACGCGGTCCACGAGCGGACGTATCAGCAGGACAAGTGCCGCCGGAATCAGCCCCTGTACGACGAGGAGCGCGACCCACAGCACCGCCCGCCCGCGCGTCGCCGCCCACACGAGCCGGAAGGCGCGCGGGAGGTACGCGAACTGCACGAACCTAACGCGCAGGCGAGCAAGAAACGTGGTGTCGGAAGGTGGCAAAGGAGTAGAACCCATCCAAAAACCCTTTTCACTCGTCTGTCATAGGAGCTACGCAGTGGGCCCCCTGCCCCCCTTGGGGGGCTGTCGCGCAGCGACTGGGGGGGTCTCCGGGGCTCGGCCAACCCCCTCCGTCCCCCCTCCGGCGGGACACACCACCCCGCGGGGCGGCGTTCCTGCACCGGCTAACAACCAATTGATAGCGTGGAGCCGCAGGCGACACGGCAACCCCGCCGGGCTCGGCGGAGCCGATCTCCCCAGGGTGGCCCCCC
>JBBSMX010000127.1:0-12130 GCA_038232935.1 Rhodothermales bacterium
GAGGAAGTCGTCACTGAGGCAGTAGATTGTGGTGACCTGGTCGTCCATCGGGCGGGGGTGTTTGCGTTCGGAAGAAGGGGTTCTCCTGAGCTACGACACCCGCCCGTTGGGCGGCAAGGCATACCACACAACTTGGGTTAAGTATCGCGGGGGTCGCCACCGCCTACGCGGCGTGGCTAGGCCCGGCCGCCGCACAGGTGACCCTCGGAGCCGCCGCGACAGGGGTGGGTCTACCTATCGCTCTCATGGGGGCCGGCGTAGCCGCCGTCATGTACCTGTGGAAGAAGAAGAACGCGGCGGAGGCCACCCAGGCACGCGCCATCGGCCTCCTCGACACCTTCGCTTCTCAATTCATCCACAACGTGGTCCGCACGCAATTCCATCCCCGCTTGTTAGAGGTGAACTCCGGGGTAGAAGAGGCGCTGGTAAGAACGTTCTACCAAAGGATGCACACTTACCTCCCAGGAGATGCCGAGCAACTCTTGGAGCGTGTCCGGTCGACGCGGTCGCTCCTCACCGGCTCGGCGTGAGGGAGGCTCGTTCAAGAGGAGGGGGCGCCGGTGGTGCGCCATCCACCCCAGCAGGGCCTGCTCGAGGTGGAGCGCCTCGCGCCCGGCCGAGGTGGCCGCCTCCCGGACGAGGGTGTGCCCTCGACCGTGCCCCTGCCCCGGCCAAGCGGTGCGGAAGGAGGGAGCACCCCGGCCTGACTTCCGAATCGCTCTCGCGGAGCGCTGCACGTCTCCCGTGCCGGGCGTTCCCCTCCACACTCATTCAACGCGTATCGCCTCATGTTATCCATCGAAGCCTGCCGAGAGATCCTCCAAGCCAACGGGGCGAGAGCCTGGACGGACGCCGAGATAGAGCACCTCCGCTACGGGCTGATGCGGATCGCCCGGCTACATTGCCGTCTCGAGTTCGGGATCGACGTGGAAGAGCCTCTCCCGCCGTCGAGGCCTCTCTCTTAGGCGGCGGGGACGGATGTGGCGAGTGCAGGGGAGGAGGTTGGCTGAGTAGGGAATGCGAAATCGGCCGCTCTGTGGTGGATAATTAACCACGCACTGGTTAATTTGCACGCATGATCCAGCGACACCTCACCCCCGAACTCCGAGAGGCCCTCGCCGACACCCCCGTCGTCCTCCTCAACGGGGCCCGACAGGTCGGCAAGAGCACACTCGCCCAGCGCCTCGCGGTTGAGGGGTTCGGTGGGGCCGAAGCGGTGCGCTACGCCACGCTCGACGACGCCACCGTCCTCGCCGCCGCCGAGGCCGACCCCGACGGGTTCATCCGCTCGTTCGAAGGCCCCGCCGTGATCGACGAGGTGCAGCGGGCGCCGGGCCTCTTCCGCGCCATCAAGGCCGTCGTCGACGCCGACCGCCGACCAGGGCGGTTCCTCTTGACGGGGAGCGCCGACGTCTTCCTCTTGCCGAGCGTCTCGGAGTCGCTCGCCGGCCGGATGGAGGTGCTCACGCTATGGCCGTTCTCGCAGGGGGAGATCGAGGGGCGACGCGAGGGGTTCGTCGACGCCGTATACGGGGAGCGGCTCCCGGACGCGGTGCTGGGGGAGCCCGTAGGGCCGGGCGACCTCTGGGGGCGCGTCGTGCGCGGGGGGTACCCCGAGGCCCTGAGGAGGTCGTCGGCCAAGCGGCGGGCGCGGTGGTACGAGTCCTACGTCACGACGATCCTCCAGCGCGACGTCCGCGACCTCGCCAACATCGAGGGGCTGACGCAGATGCCGCGGCTCCTCCAGCTCCTCGCGGCGCGGACGGGCGCGCTCATGAACTACTCCGAGGTCTCGCGCTCATCAGGCCTCCCCAACTCTACGCTCAAGCGGTACCTCGCGCTGCTCCAGGCGACGTACCTCGTACGGGAGCTGCCGGCGTGGTCGGCGAACCTCTCGAAGCGGCTCGTGAAGGCGCCGAAGGGGCTCGTGACCGACACCGGCCTCGCGGCCGAGCTCGTCGGTGCGAGCGAGGAGGGCGGGGGAATCTCAGGGGCCGTCGACATCGTGCGGGGCGGTCTCACCGAGACGTTCGTGGCGATGGAGATCGAGAAGCAGCGGTCGTGGTCGAGGCGTCGGGTCACCCCGTACCACTTCCGCACGGCGACGGGGCGGGAGGTCGACGTCGTGCTCGAGGACGCGGCCGGAGCGCTCGTCGGGGTCGAGGTGAAGGCGGCGACGAGCGTGAGCGGGGGTGACCTCAAGGGGCTCCGGGCGCTGCGGGAGGCGCGGCCGGACGCGTTCCACCGGGGCGTCGTGCTCTACGGGGGCGACGAGGTCGTCGCGTTCGAGGAGCGCCTCCACGCCGTGCCCACCGCGGCGCTGTGGAGGTGGTGACGCACGGCGAGGGAGCCGCCGATCCGGTGGGAATCGAGAGCTCGGAGGTCAACTACGACGGGCTGTAGGGCGAGCCGGTAGGAGGCGCCCAGCACGGCCGCGTTGACCGTGATCCGCCCCTCCGCTCCGAACGGTGGAGCGTGGACGCCGGCAGCCTCGTGGATGTCCCCGTGGACGTGGAGGCGGGGCTTCCGGACGGTGTGGCCGTGGCGGACGCGGGCCCAGTAGCCGCGGGGCGGGGTAGGCACGTTCATCTTCCAGCAGACCTTCTTGAGGGCGACGTCAGAGATTCCGTAGCACTCGGCGAGCCGGCTGACGGGCGTTGTCCAGACCTCCCCGTAGAGCGATGCACGGTCAATCTTGACTTGGAGTAGGGTCATTCACCTGTACCTCTGCCTGTCCCCAGCGAAATATTTGTAACCACAAGCTACATATACTATGAGTTTGGGGCAAATACTTAGTACCCGGGGTGGGACTCGAACCCACACAGCCTTGCGGCCAACGGAGTTTGAGTCCGTCGCGTCTACCATTCCGCCACCCGGGCAGGGAGTGGCAATATAAATCCGTCGGCGCGTCGGTGCCGTGAGAACTCGGCGGATCGTGAGGCCCGGCCCATGCCCCGTCAATGAGTGCCGTCGTAGCTTTCAGGCTCGCATCCTCGCGGCTTTCATAAATTACTGAAACCGACGGCCGCATCTCCCGTTTAGGTCGAGGCCCCCTCGCGCTGCTGCGCTGTCGATCCCCCGTTCTGCATGGCCCGCCCGTATCCCTCCGACTCCATCACTGTGCCGCGCCGTGCGGATGCCGTGCGGCACCTCACCGCAGAGGTACGCCGCCGGTTGAAGCAGGCGCGCCGCGAAGGGGAGGACGGGTGGCGGGTCGAGCGCATCGAGATCGAGACCGAGCCGTGCGAGCCGCTGGCGTGGCTGGCCGCGCAGCCGCTGCCGTCGAAGGTCTACTGGCACGGGCGTGGCGAGAAGGTTGCCGTGGCCGGGGCCGGCATCGCAGATCAGGTGAGGGGGACCGAGGAGACGGCCCTCTCCCGGTTAGAGGAGCGGCTCGGCCGGCTGGCGTCACCGCGGGTGCGGTACGTCGGTGGACTGCGGTTCGAGCCGGCGCGACCCGCGGACCCGGAGTGGCAGGCCTTCGACGCCGCCCGGTTCGTGCTGCCGCGCGTTGAGCTGAGGGTGGCAGACGGGCGCGCGAAGCTGGCGGCTAACCTCGTGCTGCCGCGCGACGCTCGGGCGATGGAGCAGGTGCTGGCGGAGATAAACGGCATGCGCTGGCCGAAGGCGAACCCGGAGGCGGCGCTCCCGCTCCCCGTCGCACGCACCGACGCGCCGGGGCCGGACCGATGGAATCATGGAGTCGAGGCCGCGCTGCACGCCTTCGAATCGACGGAGCTGGAAAAGGTCGTGCTCGCGCGCCGGGCGCGCTACGACTTCGACGAGCCGCTCGACCCATTCGTGCTCGCACGGCTGCTGGAGGAGGCGACCCCGTCGTGCTTCCACTTTTTCGTACAGCCCGCGCCCGGCGTCGCGTTCGTCGGGGCCTCGCCGGAGCGGTTGTTTCGGCGCGAAGGGCCGGTGCTGCTCAGCGAAGCCGTAGCCGGCACCCGGCCGCGCGGGTTGTCGGACGAGGCCGATGCACAGCTACGGGAAGAGCTTCGGCTGAGCGACAAAGATCAGCGCGAGCACGGGTTCGTCCGCGAGCAGATCCGGCAGGCACTTGGCCCGTTCTGTGCGGCGCTCGACGTGGAGAGCGAGGCGTCGGACATGGTGCTCGCGCGCGGCCGGCACCTCTACTCCGGCATCTCGGCCACGCTCAAGCCCGGCGTCCGCAGCCTCGATCTGCTCCGTGCCCTCCACCCGACGCCCGCCGTGGGCGGCACGCCGACCGACGAAGCGCTGGCGATGATCCGCTCGGTCGAGCCGTTCGACCGGGGCTGGTACGCCGGGCCGGTCGGCTGGATCGGGGCGGAGGCGGCGGAGTTCGCCGTCGGCATCCGGTCGGGCCTCGTGCGGCAGGGGGAGCAGGCGACGCTGGCGCTGTACTCCGGCGCGGGCATCGTGCGCGGCTCGGAGCCCGGGGCGGAGTGGGCTGAGATCGAGCACAAGATCAGCGATTTCGCCCGTGTCCTCGGCCTCGATGCCTGACCTCTGCGTCTACAATGCCTGCTCTCATGCGCGACGCGACGAATCCGAACCGGCTGTGGGCTGACCTCCTGGTGGAGGAGCTCGTGCGCTGCGGCGTCGGCCTGTTCTGCCTCGCGCCCGGCTCCCGCTCGACGCCGCTCACGGCGGCGGTCGCCGCCAACCCGCAGGCCCGGCACCTCATCCACTTCGACGAGCGCGGGACGGCGTTCTGCGCCCTCGGCTTCGCCCGCGCCACGGGCCGCCCGGCCGCGTGGATCACCACGAGCGGCACGGCCGTCGCCAACGGGCTGCCCGCCGTCGTCGAGGCGTCGGTGGACCGGGTCCCGCTCGTCCTCCTCACCGCCGACCGGCCGCCGGAGCTGCGCGATACCGGCGCGAATCAGACGATCCGACAGCCCGGCCTCTTCGGCGAGTACGTCCGCTGGCGCTTCGACCTGCCCACACCGACTCCCGACATCGACCCCGCGTTTGTGCTGACGACGGCCGATCAGGCCGTCCACCGCGCTATCGGCCGCCCGGCAGGGCCGGTGCATCTGAACTGCATGTTCCGCGAACCGCTGGCCCCCGCGCCGCATGCTGTGAACGGGGAGGCCGAACGCAGTCGGGTTCCGAAGGCGCTTGAACGATGGGTTGCGAGCGAAGAACCGTACACCCGCTACACCGCGCCGTCGGCGGTGGACGTGACCGGATTGGGAGGGGTGATCGAGCCCCTGCACGAGGTCGAGCGCGGCCTCGTCGTGGCGGGACGGCTGGCGACGCGCGCGGAGGGCGAGGCGGCGGTCCGGCTCGCCGAGGCGCTCGGCTGGCCTCTCCTGCCGGACATCGGTTCGCAGATGCGTTTCGGCGATTCCGACGTCGCATGCCCGTTTTACGACCAAATGCTCGGTAACGACGCTTTCCGCGAAGCGTTCGCGCCCGACGCCGTGTTGTACCTCGGTGGGCGCGTCACGTCGAAGCGGCTGGTACAGTTCATCGCCGACGCTCGGCCCGATCCCTTCGTCGTTGTCCGCGACGACCCGTTCCGTTTCGACCCGGACCACCGAGTCACGGACCGGATCGAGGCCGACGTGGGGGCGTTTTGCTACGGGATCGTCGGCGAGCTCGGGCGTGGACCGAAGAAGGCGACGCCGTGGCTGCGGGCGTGGCGGACGGCCTCGGATGCCGTGCTCGCCGCGTTCGACGCGTATTTCAGCGAGGACGATGCGTTGACGGAGCCGGCCGTGGCGCGGCTCGTCTCGCAGCATGCCGGGCCCGGCCTCGTCCTCGCCGCGAGCATGCCTGTCCGCGACGCCGACGCCTTCGCCGTCCCGAGCGGCCCGGTACCGCTCGTCGCTGCGCCACTCGTAGCCTCGAACCGGGGCGCGAGCGGGATCGACGGGACCGTAGCGACGGCGGCGGGATTTGCCCGTGGCCTCGATGCGCCCGTCACGCTCGTCATCGGCGACCTCGCGCTGCTGCACGACCTCAACTCGCTCGCGCTCCTGCGCGACCCCGCGCAGCCGCCGGTGACCGTCGTGGCCGTCAACAACGACGGCGGCGGGATCTTTCACTTCCTCCCGATCGCACAGCACGCGGACGTGTTCGAGCCGTACTTCGGGACGCCGCACGGGCTCGGCTTCGAGCACGCCGCCCGGATGTTCGGCCTAGCTTATGTTCGGCCCGAGACGCCCGCTGCCTTCGCGGAGGCCCTCGCCGCCGCGCGGGCAGGCAGTGCCTCGACGTTGATCGAGGTGCGGACGGACCGGACGGCAAACCGGACACTCCACGCGGATCTGCTGGCTCGCGCGGCGGCGGCGGTACCCGAACCCTTCCCCTCCGTCGCCACGACGGAACGATGATGCTGCCCCACACCGTCACCGGCCCCGACGATGCGCCCGCCGTGCTGCTGCTGCACGGGTTCATGGGCGATGCCTCCGATTGGGACGCCGTCGCCGAAGCGCTCGCCCCCGCCTTCCGCTGCGTCGCCGTCGATCTGCCCGGCCACGGCGAGGCCGTTGGACTGCCGGACGAGGCGTACACGGTCGAGGGAACGACGGCGGCCCTCGTCGAGACGTTGGACGCGCTCGGCGTGCCCTGTTGCTTCGTCGTCGGTTATTCGATGGGCGGGCGGCTCGCGCTTCACTTCGCGCTCCGCCACCCGGAGCGGTGCGCGCGGCTCGTCCTCGAATCGGCGTCGCCGGGGCTGCGGACCGAGGCTGAGCAGACCGCGCGCCGGGCGGTCGACGAGCAGCGCGCCGTCGCCGTCGAGCAGGACCTCGACGGCTTCCTCGTGCAATGGTACCGGATGGCGTTGTTTGCCTCCCTCAAGGACCACCCCGAGCTGCGCGCACAGATGATGACGAAGCGGCGGCGGAACCGGCCGGACGAAATCGCGCGTTCGCTGCGGGGCTTCGGGACGGGCCGGCAGCCCTCGCTGTGGGACGAACTCGCCGGCCTCTCCGTCCCGACGCTCGCCGTCGCAGGCGGGCGCGACCGGAAGTTCACCGATCTCGCCTTCGAGATGGCCGTCGCCGGGCCACCCGTCATGCCCCTCATTGTGCGGACGGGCCACACCGTCCACGCCGAGCAGCCGGCTCTCTTCGCCGACCTCGTCCGCGACTTCTTCTGCAACCCCATTCCTATCGTCCAACCCGCGCTGACCTGATGCCCAAACCGCACCACAACACCGACCGCCCTACCGTCTCCGGTCCCTTCGCTTGGGAGGCTACCGGTGAGTACACCGACATCGTCTACGAGAAAGGCGCGGTCGGGACCGATACCGAAGGGATCGCCCGTGTCACCATCAACCGCCCCGAGGTCCGCAACGCGTTCCGGCCGCGCACGGTGACGGAGATGATCCGCGCCCTCAACGACGCCCGCGACGACCACAGGATCGGCGTGATCGTGCTCACGGGCGCGGGCGATCAGGCGTTCTGCTCCGGCGGCGACCAGCGGATCCGCGGCGAGCACGGCTACAAAGAGGAGGGGACGGGCATGCAGCGGCTCAACGTCCTCGACTTCCAGCGGCAGATCCGCGCCTGCCCGAAGCCCGTCATCGCGGCCGTCAATGGGTGGGCCGTCGGCGGCGGCCACGTACTCCATGTCATCTGCGACCTCACGATTGCGAGCGACAACGCCCGGTTCATGCAGACCGGCCCGAAGGTCGGCAGCTTCGACGCGGGCTACGGGACGGCGCACCTCGCGCGGATCGTCGGGCAGAAGAAGGCGCGCGAGATCTGGTTCCTCTGCCGCCCGTACTCGGCCGAGGAGGCGCTCGACATGGGCCTCGTCAACACCGTCGTTCCGCTCGCCGAGCTGGAGCAGGAATACGTGCAGTGGAGCCGGGAAATCCTCGCCAACTCGAACATCGCGATCCGCATGATCAAGGCCGCCGCGAACGCCGACGAGGACGGCGGAGCCGGGCTGCAGGAGCTGGCCGGCCACGCGACGATGCTGTTCTACATGACCGAGGAGGGGCAGGAGGGCCGCAACGCGTACCTTGAGCGCCGTGCCCCCGAGTTCGACAAGGACGGCTATAAGCCGTGACCCGATGCGCAGCGTGCCCTTCGAGATCGAGAACGTCGTCCATGGCTTCGCGCAGTCGAAGGGCGTACTGCGCGTGGAGGGCGAGGACCTCACCTTCGAGGTGCAGACGACCGTGCTCGGCCTCCTCCGCCACGCGCCGAAGACCCACCGGCTCGACCTGACCGACCTCGACGAGGTCCGCTACAAACGGGGCCTGCTGCGTGACCGACTCACGATTCGCACCCGCCCCCTCGACCGCATCACGAGCCTCCCCGGCGCTGCCGACGGGGAGCTCTGCCTCCGGATTAAGCGAGCGGATCGCGAGGCGATGGAGGCGGTCCTCGACCAACTGCATCTGTGGCGATCGTCCGAGACGTGACTTCGTCTCCTCCTCCTTTCCCCCTTTCGCCCGTTCGCATCTGGTGGCTGGCGGCCCGGCCGAAGACGCTGCCGGCGGCCGTGGCGCCGGTCGTCGTTGGGATCGCGATGGCGGTCGAGGCGGGGGCGTTTCACGCGCTCGCGGCGGCGTGCGCCTTCCTCGGCGCGCTCTTCATTCAGATCGGGACGAACTACTCGAACGACTACCACGACTTCGTCAAAGGCGCGGACACGGCCGAGCGGAAGGGGCCGATGCGGGTGACGCAGGCCGGCCTCGTCACGCCGGAGGCGACGCGGCGCGCGGCCGTCGTCGCCTTCGCCCTCGCCGTCGCGGCCGGGACGTACCTGATGAGTCGCGGCGGCTGGCCCATCGTCACCATCGGTGTCCTCTCGATCCTCTCCGGCGTGCTCTACACCGCGGGCCGCTACTCGCTCGCGTACCTCGGCCTCGCCGACCTCTTCGTACTCGTGTTCTTCGGGCCGGTCGCTGTCGCGGGTACGTTTTACGTGCAGGCCGTGGACGACCCGGCCGCGCTCGACCTGCTGCCCGAGGTGGCGTTCGCCGGGCTCGGGCCGGGTCTGCTGGCGACGGCGATCCTGCTCGTCAACAACATCCGCGACGTGGACGAGGACCGCGCGGCGAACAAGCGGACGCTCGTCGTGCGGCTCGGGCGCAATTTTGGAATTGGGCTTTACATCGCTTGCGTCGTGGCGGCGGCGCTCGTGCCGGTCGTGCTGTGGCAGTGGACGGGGGCGCACCCGTGGGTGATGGGGGCGTCGCTCGCGTGCCTGCTCGCCATCCCCATCGTCCGCGCGCTCCGCACCGAGCGCGACGCGACGCGGCTCAACCCGCTGCTCGGCGCGACGGCGCGGCTGCTGCTGCTCTACAGCGTGCTGTTCTCGATTGGATGGGCGCTCTGATGCGGCTCGCGCTCCGCCGATACCGCCTTCCGCTCGCCGCGCCGATCACGCTGAAGGGCGTCGAGCACACCGAGCGCGAAGGCGTGCTCGTCCGGCTCGACGACGATGCCGGACACGTCGGCTGGGGCGATGCCGCGCCGCTGCCGGGCTTCAGCCCCGAAACGCTCGCCGAGGCCATCGCCGACCTCCGCCGGGCGACGGAGGTGTTCGCGGACCGCACGCCGGGACCGGACTGGACCGATCCGAATGGCGACCTTCACCGTGCGTTCGATGCGCTCGACCTCGTCCCGTCGGCGCGGTTCGGAATCGACCTCGCCGCGTTCGACCTCGCCGCGCAGACGATGGGGCGGACGCTCGCGCAGGTCCTCCACCCCGATCCCGAAGTCACGGTGCCGATCAACGCGCTCCTCGTCGGGTCGGAGAGCGACGTGCTGCGGGAGGCGGAGCGGCTGGCGGCCGCGGGGTATCGGACGCTCAAACTGAAGGTGGGCCGCGCCGGGTTGGAGGAAGAGGTCGCGCTCGTCCGCACACTCCGCGAGCGGTTGCCCGATGTCGCACTCCGCCTCGACGCGAATCAGGCGTGGACGATGGACGAGGCCACCCGATTCGCCGAGGGCATCCGCGACGTGGGCGTCGAATACATCGAAGAGCCGCTCCGCGAGCCCACCGATCTGCCCGTGCTGTGGTTCGACACGCACCTGCCCATCGCGCTCGACGAGTCGCTCGTCGGAACCGAGCCGGAGGGGTTGCAGGGGAAAGGCTGGGCGGTGGCGGCAGTCCTCAAGCCGACGCTCGTCGGCGGGGTCGCGCGGACGCTCCGGTTCGCTGCGCAGGCGCGGGCGCTCGGCATCCGACCGGTCCTCAGCGGGGCGTTCGAGAGCGGCGTTGCGATGCGCGGGCATGTCGCGCTCGCCGCAGCCACAGGCGGCGCACCCGCCGGGCTCGACCCGTACAACCGGCTCGCCGCCGACGTGCTCACGCCCCGGCTCCCGCTCGACCGTCCGACCGTAGACGTGCCCGCCTTTTTCCGCACGCCGTACGAGGTGGAGATTCCCGAGCCGTCATGAGTGAGCGGATCTCCGACCCCGTCCGTGCCGCCGCAACGACTCGACCGGATGCCCCTGCCGTCATCGCACCGGACCGGGTCGTGAGCTACGCTGCGCTCGACCGGCGGGTGGATGGCGTCGCCGCGTGGCTGCGAACGCACGGACTGGAGCGCGGCGACCGGCTGGCGGTTTACCGGCCGGCCGATGTGGACTATCTCGCCCTGCTGCTCGCGGCGTTCCGCGCGGGCGTGGTCATCTGTCCGCTCAGCACGCGACTGCCGCCCGGCGCGGTGCCGGAACTGCTGGACCGGATCGGCTGCCGGGCGCTCGTTGCCGACCCAAGCGAGGCGTGGGGGGAGCGGCGGGTGTTGAACGCCGAAGGGTTGGAACCCCCAACCCTCAACCCCCAACCCCCAACCTGGGACCTCGACGCGCCCGCCACGCTCGTCTTCACCTCCGGTAGCATGGGTCGGCCGAAGGCGGCGCTCCACACCCTCGGCAACCACGTCTTCAGCGCGCGCGGCGCCGTTGCGTTCTTCGATCTCGGGCTGGCGGATCGCTGGCTGCTGAACCTCCCGCTGCTCCACGTCGGCGGCCTCGCCGTCCTGTTCCGGTGCGTACTCGCCGGAGCCGCGGTCGTGCTGCCGGGCGCGAACGAGCCGGTGGAGGCGGTCGTCGAGACGTGCGGCGTCACGCACCTCTCTCTCGTCGCCACCCAACTTCTCCGCGTGCTGCGGGGCGACCGCCCGGAGGTGCTCGCCGGGATGAAAGCGATCCTGCTCGGCGGCAGCGCGATCCCGCCGGGCCTCGTCGCCGACGCCCACGCGCGCGGCCTCCCGATCCACACGTCGTACGGGATGACAGAGATGGCCTCGACCGTCACGGCCACGCCGCCCGGCGCGGGGCTCGACGCGCTCGGCACCTCCGGCGTCGTCCTCCCGCACCGCGAGCTAAAGCTGGCCGACGACGGCGAGATCCTCGTGCGCGGCGCGACGCTCTTCTCCGGCTACCTTGAAGGAGATACGGTCGAACGGCCGAGCACCGGCGACGGGTGGTTCCCGACCGGCGATCTCGGCGTGTGGGCTGACATCGGCGGCCTGCGGATGCTGCGCGTCGTCGGGCGGAAGGACCACCTGTTCATCTCCGGCGGCGAGAACGTGCAGCCGGAAGAGGTGGAGGCCGTGCTCGGGCGGCTGCCGGGGGTCCGCCAGGCCGTCGTCGTACCCGTCGCCGACGCCGAGTTCGGGCAGTCGCCGGTGGCGTTCGTCGAGGCCGAGGACTGGACGCCTGAGGCGTGGCGCGGCGCGCTCGCTGCGTCGCTGGCGCGGTTTAAGATTCCCACCGCCTTCCACCCGTGGCCGGACGAGGCGCAGGCCGGAATGAAAGTGAACCGGACTCGGCTTCGGGAACGGGCGGAGCAATATCGCGGAAGCCTCTAAAAGCCTGCTTTGCAAAAACCTGGAGGGATGACGCCGAGGCTATACGGTAGAGTAGCGGCTCCTATGGGACTGGAGGCGCAGGGCTGCAGGGACCGGCTTACAGGTTTGCGGTGGGAACCACGATGCACCTATAATGGAAGGCCCGAAAGCAGAAGAAGCCAAGGCCCTGGGATGGACTTGTAAGAGGGTGGCCTTATTGTCTTATTATCTTTTTTACTAAACGTCAGTCGCGGGTTGATCAGATCGAGGCAATTCCTGCGTAGCAGAGGTTCAGATGCACCAGCTTCAGCAACGACACGCTCCAGAGACCTTGCCACGAACGGGCGTAGACCCGGTCGCAGAACCGATCCC
>JBBSMX010000128.1:0-12105 GCA_038232935.1 Rhodothermales bacterium
CCGTGGCGGGTCCCCGCCGCGAGCAGGCCGTCGTGGAGGCGGGCGACTTCGCGGCCCATCACGTCGTAGACGGACACGGTGACCGCTTGCGCCTCGGCCACTTCGAGCGCGAACTGCGCGCTCCGGCTGAACGGGTTCGGGAACAGCTCGCCGAGCGCGTACGGCCCGGCCAGGGCCGAGTCGTCCTCGTTGGCGACACCCACGACGGACATCACCACGGCGATGTCCGTCACGAGGTTTTCCGGGTCGTTGGAGTAGACGGCGAGCAGCTCTTCGAACTCGCCGATCTCCAGATCGGTCGCGTCGAAGGTGAGGGTGACGGTCTCGCTCTCGCCCACGTCGATGCTGCCCGAGGCAGGGTCCGCGCTCAGCCACGGGGCTGGCACGTCGAGTTGCGAGCCGATCTGCCAGTCGAGGGCGCGGTCGCCATCGTTCGAGATCGTGATCTCAACGGTGCCGGTGCCGTCCGGTTCGACCGCGACGGCCACTTCGTCGTCGGAGACCGTGACGGCCGGGCTCGGATCGAGTGGGTCGAGTACGAGGACGCGGCTCTCGACGCAGTCCGTGTTGGTGTCGGGCGCACACACCTCGACGTTCACGGCCGCCGGCGTCGTGCCGATGGCGACATCGTCCACGAACCATCCTTCGCCGCCGATGCTGGTGTCCGTGCCGAGGCGGAAGCGGATGATGACGTCCTCGTCTGCGTAGTCACTCAGATCGGCGACCGTCATGATGAAGCCGCCGCTCGATCCGGAGAACGCCATCCGGCCGCCGATCGGGTTTTGATACTGCGTGCTGATCGTGCTGTTGTACCCGTTCTCGACCATGTTCTCGCCGAGGTCTTCCCAGGTCGCCCCCTCGTCGGTCGAGATCTCCACGACGCCGCCGTCGAAGTTGGCCTCGGTCACGTAGCGGTGCATGAACCGGAGCTCGGCCCCGTCGGTGAGGGAGACGGCTTCGGCGAGGGTGAGGTACTGGTCGGTGATGGAGGGGACATCCTGGGCGCGCCAGCCGGCGGAGCCGTCGGTGCCGTCGCCGTCGCCGAGGACCCAGTCGCTGGAGCCCGGGCCGTTCGTGGCCTCCCAGTTATCGCCTCCGTCCTCCATGTCGTCGGAGAAGAAGATCATCGTGGTGGTGCTGGCGTTGGCGAGCAGGCGGAACGTGCGGATCGTCTCCGAGCCGGTGGCGGCGTCGAAAGCGGGGAACGTCACGCGGCCATCCTCGAACGTGCCGCCGTCGCTGGCTGAGCCAGCGACGTAGAGGGCGTCATCCGGGACCGGTGCCGAGATGACGACGTCCGAGAGGGGATCGCGGGCCGTGCCGTTGCCGAAGGTGAGGGTGTAGTCGATGAACTCGTAGTTGTTGACGGGATCGGGCGTAGCCGTCACCTCGAGGAAGCGGCCGAAGCCGGGCGGGAGGTCGAAGGCTTCGGTCTCGTCGCCGGTGCTGTTGGGGCTGCCCTGGCTGGCGCTGAAGCCGACGCCGCGCTTGGCGAAGGCCTCCCAGATGAAGGGCGCGTTGGCCCCTTCGTAGAGCGCTTCGTCGGCGGCGAGGATGGCGTCGCGGCCCGTGACGAAGCCGGGGCTACACGGCTGCATCTTGAGCGCCTCGGTGACGAGCTGGAGGGCGACGTTGTTGCCGCCGGTGCCGTTGTAGAGGTCGGGGTCGAAGCCGTAGATGTCGATGAGATTCCAGGTCATCTCCCAGATCGTCGTGGCCCACATGAAGCCGACGCCGTGGGGGATCGCGAGGCTGCCGATGTCACCGTAGGTGAAGGCGTTGATGCCCATGTCGGTGGAGTAGCGGGCGGGGCGAATGCCGGGGCCGTTCGGGGCTTGGTTGAGCACGTAGGTCCCGATGCCGCGGCCCATCTCGGGCGTATCACCTGGCTGCATCGACAGCATGAGGCCATACCAGTCGCTCCAGCCCTCGCCCATCTGCTCGCTGTTACCGAGGCACTGGTCCGTGTTAGGGCCGCCGGTGATGCGGATCGAGACGCCGTGGCCGACCTCGTGAACGATGATGCCGTTGTCGAAGTCCCCGTCGCGTTGGGGATTCCCCGACCAGAGGTACATCTCGATGCGGGAGATGCCGCCGTCGGACGAGCGGAAGTAGCGGGCGTTGTTGATGTCGCTGCCGTCCTGCCCTTCGGCGCGGAGGGCGTCGCCGCCGAGCCCCTCGCCGGAGACGTTGGTCTCCTGGAAGTTCCCGCTGACTTCGTCGAAGCCGTACTGGAAGAGGACGTCGTGGATGAGGTTGTTCCAGTAGAACAGGTTCGCCACGGCGGCCGGGCGGTACTGGCTGGGCGGCAGGGTGAAGTCGAGGGGGAAGTCGAAGTCGAGCTCCTCGCCGCCGTCGGGCTGGGCGTCGGTGCCGTTGGGGCCGCCGGCGCCGCTGGCGTCGATGTAGGCCCAGGTATTATTCCCGCGTGTGATCGTGTACTGCTGGCTGCCGGTGTCGTGCCAGCCCATCGGCGAGGCGACGGGATCGGCCGGGCTGGTGACGAGCGTGCGCTCCCCGAAGTTCGGGCTCTCGAGGGGGCTGTCGAAGACGCGGTAGGAGCCGCCTCCGCCGGAGCGGAGGGCTGCGGTGCCGCCCTCGGGCAGCGCCATCGGCGCCTGCCACTCGGCGGCGGGCGCGAGGGGCGCGAGGTTGACAGCGGTGCCGGCGGGGAGACCCCAGTAGTCGTTGACCACCTGATCCCATTCTAGCAACACCTCGCCCGTCGCGGCGTCCACGCGGACCGTCCAAACGTGGTTCGGCTCCTCGACCTCGACATCCCACGCGAGCCGGACGGTTTTGGCGTGGGGCTGGTAGATGAGCTTCGCCGGGATCGGAGCCGTCGAGGCGCCGCCGCCGGAGAACGTCGCGGCACGATTCGCGCCGCCCTTGCGCTCCTGCACCATCAGCGGCTCGGTGAGACTCAGCCCGAGGTGCTCGACGGAGGTGGCGATGGCGGCCTCGGCGCTGAGCGAGGGCGTGGAGGCCACGTTGGACGCCGCAAGGCCGGGGACGAACGAGCCGCCGGCCAGCAGCACGCGCCCATCGCGCATCACGTTGACAGTGATCCGGGCGTCGGCCACCTCGATGCCGTCCTGGACCTGCTGGAAGTAGACGTGCGTGACCCCACTCTGCTTGCTTGTATATGCGTCGGTGACGGCCGCCTCGCCGATGGCGCTGTTGTCGATTCCGAACCGGTCGGCGTGCTGCTGGAGGTACTGGCGGGCCGTCTGGATCTGGGCACTCTGGGCCCAAGCCAGGGACGGAAGGAGGAGCCCAACGAGGAGCAGAAGCAAGCGTCTCATAGAACGAAGGTTTGAGGAGGGTACACGAAGCGTAGAGCGTGCGGCCAAGAAACCGCACGAGGCGTTACGCAGAGCAGCCCATACCACAACCCCACCTACTCCCCGCCATGCAGAAGCCGCGCCGCGGCCCCGAATATAGGGCAAGGCCCTGCTACCGTAAAGGAGCAGGTTAAGATATTCCGAATTGCCAGCGACCTCGCGTGCTGCAGTCCCACCACGGAGCCGAACGCTCGCACGAGAGCGGTTGGGGCTATCGCGTGCGGTGCAGGGGAGGGCGTAGGCCTCGCCGCTAGCCGAGGTCGGGGTTCTTCCAGTCCCCGTTTTCTATCTCCGATTCCACGATGTACCCGCCTTCGAGCGCCTGCTCGATCTGGCCTTCGATGTCGACCTCGGCCTGCTCTTCGATCCGCTCCAGGATGCGCTCGGCTTCTTGCTCGCTCTGCTCCAGCACGACCATTGCGGCGAACCGCGCGCCCTCGCCGCTGCCCGCCCCGCCCATCGGTGCGATCTGTACGACACGCCAGCCTTCACGGAGGTCTTTGTTAACAGAAGTCAGCCCCTGTGTGCCGTTAGTGCCGGTGGTGACGATGAGGACCTTCTGGGTAGCATTCATAAGAAAAGCGGAGCGGGTGGGTGATAGACAAATAATAAGCCCCCCTGCTTCAACGTCCACTACCCCGCATGTTAAGCTGAAGCTTTTAGATAGAGTAGACGCCATAGGGGTGTGCGTCGGTGTACCCGGCCCAACGGGGTTCGGCATAGGATCATGTGGAAGGTATCGGCGACGGAGCAGGCTGCGGATCGGGACGGCTGAACACCTGCTCCCAGTCGAGCCGGCCGGTGAGCTGCATCGCGCCGAAGAGCGTCGCCACGCACAGCACCGTCACCGTTAGCCCGGTCGCCCCGTCGAGGAAGAACGTGTAGGCGAACCCGACGAGGTAGACGAGCTGCGCTCCGCCGACCTCGACGAGCGCGAACCTCGCCCCGGTCACGAGCCGCATGTACGAGACGACGAGGCCGACCGAGACGACCGAGCAGAGGGCGACGGCCGCGTGCACGGAGATGTGGTCGACGAGGTAAGCGAGCAGGAGGTGGAAGGCGAAGAACGCCGCGCCGAGGAAGAAGTAGTGCATCGGGTGGAGGCGGACGCCGCGCATGAGGCTGAGCAGGAAGAGGATGAAGAAGAACAGGAAGAGCGAGACGGGCGCGAAGAAGGTCACCCGGCTCACCCACGGGCCGGGGTTGAGCTTCTCGGGGAGCGCCAGCCCCAGCCCGGCGTCGGCGACGAGGTTGGTGTAGCGCCACGTGAGCGTCCACCCGTCGCCGTGGCGCGCCTTCTCCGTCGCGGCGAGGGTGCCCGCCGGGAAATCGATCCGGTCGAAGTCCGTCGTGAGCGCGAGCCGGAAGTCGCGGACCTGCTGCGTCTGCTCGCCGAACGTGTACTGCCACGTCTCGACGCCCTGCGACCGGTAGGCGACGCGGAACGCGACCGTCTCCCCCGGCCCGACCTCGACCTCCCGCACGGCCATGCCGTTCCCCACCGCCGCATCGTCCACCGGCTCGCCGTCGACGACGAAGTCGAACCCGTCGAGGACGGGCGCGCCTTCGGGGAAGCGGTAGCGGATCCGGTAGCGGGTGGGCGTGTCGCCGTCGTTGCGGATCGCGTAGCGGCCGGCGAAGTCGGCCTCATAGGTCGCGTACCACAGCAGTCCTTTCTTGCGGTGTTCGAGGGCGAGGCCGACGCGGAGGTCGCTCGCCGCGAGCGGGTGCGGCTCGGTGCGGACGCGCTCCACGGTCTCCGTCGTCTGCTTCCCGTCGACCACCTGGTAGACCGTCTCTTCGTACGGAATGATCTCTTCGACGAGGGGCGCGTGCTGCACCTGCCGGCCGCCCCACAGCTCGCCGACGGCGCTGCGGAGCGTGGAGTCCTGCTCGTGGGTGCGGACGGTGACGGCACCGCCGAGGATGAACCACGCGACCGACGTGCAGCCGAAGATGAAGGCGATGGCGATGATGTGTTTGAGCATGGCTTTTTAAAGGGGAAGGGGTGAGGGGGAACGGGTAAAAGGGAGCGCGGCGGAATCCGTCTCAGCGTTCGCACCCGATGGCCGTAGGGGCGCAGCGTGCCGTGTCCAGGTGGGGAATGCTATGCTGCGGAGGCACCGCGCTGTGTTCGAGTCCCGCGCCGCCGCCGAGCCCACCGAAGCGACGCGTGCGCCGGTGGAAGTCGGCAACGGCCGCCGCGAGGTCGGACGCGGTGAAGTCGGGCCAGAGGGTGGCGAGGAAGAGGAGTTCGGCGTAGGCGCACTCCCATAGCAGGAAGTCGCTCAGCCGCTGCTCGCCGCCGGTGCGGACGAGGAGGTCCACGTCCGGCGCACTCGGGCTGTGGATCGCCTCGGCGAGGGCAGCGGCGAAGTCGGCGCGGGTCAGCGTGTCGCCGCGCAGGCGGGCGGCGGCACGGCAGAGGGCGTCGCGCGCGGAGTAGTCCACGGCGATGCGGAGGTGCAGTCCGCTCCCACGCCGCGTCTCCCATTCGGCCCGCGCGATGGCCGCGCGCACCGACGAGGGCAGCCGGTCCCGCCGGCCGATCACGCTCAGCCGTACGTCGCCCCGCTTGAGCCGGGCGATCTCGGCGAGGAGGAAGCGGCGGAGCAGCCCCATCAGCGCAGCCACCTCCGCCGTCGGCCGTTTCCAGTTGTCCGACGAGAACGCGTAGAGCGAGAGCGTCCCGATCCCCAATTCTGGTGCGGCTTCGACGATGCGCCGTACGGTCTCGACGCCGGCGCGGTGACCGTCGGTGCGGGGACGGCGCTGTGCCTGCGCCCACCGGCCGTTGCCGTCCATGATGAGTGCGATGTGTAGATTGGATACGGCTTTCATAAACTACTTTGTAATGTAAAGTTTATAGAGATCAGAAAAGCGGAGGGCTGCGATGCTCTCCGCTTCGTGCGTTTACCGCCGGGCCGTCTGGATGATGGCCTCCATCTGGTCGAGGTAGGCTTCGAGCGCGGTCCGGCCTGACGGGGTCAGCTCGTACTCGGTGCGCGGCGTGCGGTCGTCGAAGAACTTGCGGCAGGCGATGTAGCCGGCGTCTTCGAGCTTGCGGGCATGGACGCTGAGGTTGCCGTCCGACGTGCCGAGCACGGCCTTGAGGTCGTTGAACGCCATCGCCCCGCCCGCCGCCAGCGCGCTGACGATCCCGAGCCGCATCCGCTCGTGGATGAGCTTGTCGAGATCGGGCGCGGGCGTCATTGCTTCGCTGCGCTTGGCCTGGGTCATCTTTGCCATGTCACCCTCCGTGTCGTAATGCGATGTAGAGCCCGAACGCGATCTGGAGCCCGCCGAAGCCAAGCGCCATGAACGCGGTGCCCCACACGGCAGGTGCGAGGAGGGCGAGCGCGCCGAGCAGCATAAAGCAGCCGCCCATGAGTGGGACGAGCCGGACCGAGAACATCCCCGCGGCCACGACCCCCGCGCCGTAGAGCATCAGCCACAGCCCCGGCAACAGTCGCAGGCTCGCCGTCGCCTCGACCGCCCCGCGCCGGACGAAGTATTCGTTCGTCGGGCCGATGTCGAACCCATAGACGGCGAGCGTGAGGGCGATGCCGGCGAGCACGGCGGGGAGGAGGCCGAGGAGGAACTTGCGGCCCTGCCCGCTGAGGAGCGGAGCCTCCGACTGCCGCGCCTTCCGCGCCGTCGCCCACGCCCCGATGGCGATGCCGACGAGCGCCTCGGCTGCCCACACCCGCATCCACCCGACGACGGTCAGCTGCTGGGCCGCGAGCAGGGCCGCGCCGAGTGCGGTCACGCCCATCGCGACGCCGCCCCAGCCGGGGACGGCGGTGAACGTCGCCGTGCGCTGCATCGTCTCGCGGATGTAGCGAAGCTGGGAAGCGGCGCGGTCATCGAGCGGGACAGCAGGCTGCGCGCGGCGGAGCGTCGGACGGTCTTGTTTCATAGGCATGGTCGTGATTCGTGAAGAACTTTACGATGCAAAGTAAGAAAGGGTTTCACCGAATGCAAACGCAATATGCAGCGTCCTTATTCGGCGGGCACAAACGCGATGATTCGCAGCGGCCCACCGCTCCCGCCCCGGATCTTCATCGGCAGTGCCGCCACGACGAACCCGTGCACCGGAAGGCTGCCCACGTTCGCGACGTTCTCGAACGCGGGGATGTTGGCGTCGAACAGCGCCCGATGCGATTCGAACAGCGTGGACTGCCCGTAGTCGATGCTCGGTGTGTCGAGCCCGATGGCGTGGACGGCGCGCTGCGCGACGAGCCAGCGGGCCGCGTCGGGGTGGAGGCCAGGGAAGTGCAGCTTGGCGACGGCCTCGGCCCCGCGCTCGTCGGTGCCCATGTAGCGGAGTCGGTCGGGCCAGAATTGCGCGTAGCCCGTGTTCAGCAGCACGATGACGCCGTCGGGCAGGCGACCGTGCTCGGCCTCCCACGCCTCGAAGTCCGCGACGCTCACCTGATAGTCCGCGTCGGCGAGCGCGGCCTCCGACACGTCCACGACGACGGCCGGGCCGACGAGGTGACCGAGCGGGATCGCGTCCACGGTCTGGCGGCCTTCGGCGAAGTGGAGCGGCGCATCGAGGTGGGTGCCGCCGTGTTCGGCCGAGCGGAAGGTGTTGGATGCGTAGTAGTAGCCCTTCTCGGTGAGACCCGCGAACTCCGATTCCAGCACGAAGCCGTCCTCCGTCGGCCAGTAGATCGTCTCAGCGCCGAGTTGTACTGGATCTTTCGCAGGAGCGGCGTGCGGCTCGTGGACAGCGGCGTGCGGCGAATCAGAATCGTGCGGTAGCGGACGCGGCGTTTGCCGAGGCGCTGTTCGGGTGAGCTGTTCAGGACAGGCAGAATTGACCTTCCGTGTCGATTGAATTGCAAATATCGGTGTCATATTTTAATTTGAGACGGACAATGTTAAAAACTTTTCTATCATGCCCGACGCCACTTCCTCTACTGGGACCTACCGCACGACCGCCGTCGGCGGCGAGACGGTCCGCGCGTTCGTACCCCACGCCCTCCCACCTACGCTCAACCTCGGTCCGGCGGACTACGACCTCATGGAGCGCGCCAACCGCGCGCTCGGTCGGCTCGACGGGATCACCATGCTGCTCCCGGACCGCGAGCTGTTCCTCTACCTCTACGTCCGCAAAGAGGCCGTCCTCTCGTCGCAGATCGAGGGCACGCAGTCGTCGCTGGGCGACCTCCTCCTCTACGAAGACGGTCGCACCCCCGGCGTCCCACTCGACGACGTTCAGGAGGTGTCGAACTACGTCGCCGCACTGAACCACGGTCTGGCACGCCTTCGGAGTGGGTTCCCGCTCTCGCTCCGGCTCATCCGCGAGATCCACGGCGTCCTGCTTCGCGCGGGGCGCGGGGCCGACAAGACGCCGGGCGAGTTCCGCCGCTCCCAAGTGTGGCTCGGAGGGGACCGCCCCGGTACCGCCCGGTTCGTCCCGCCGCCCGCGAACGAGGTGATGGCGTGCCTCGACCCCTTCGAACACTTCCTCTACGATCCCGACACACCCGTCCTCATCAAAGCGGCCCTCGCCCACGTCCAGTTCGAGACGATCCACCCGTTCCTCGACGGCAATGGCCGCGTGGGGCGACTCCTCATCACGTTCCTCCTCTGCGTCGAGGACGTGCTCACCGACCCCATCCTTTACCTCTCACTCTACTTCAAGACCCACCGCGACGAGTATTACGAGAGGCTCCAGCGCGTCCGCACGCACGGCGAATGGGAGGCGTGGCTTCGGTTCTTCCTGCGCGGTGTCCAAGAAACCTCGAAGCAGGCCGTGGACACTGCCCGCGACATCCTCGCTCTCTTCGACCAAGATCGCGAGCGGATTCGGAAAGAGACGGGCGGCGGAGCCGGCTCCGTTCTCCGCGTTCACGAGACCATGCAGCGGCACCCGCTCCTGACGATCAAGGAGGCCGCGCGGCTAAGCGGCGTCTCTCATCCAACAGCAAAGGCCGCACTCGACAGTATGGCGCGGCTTGGAATCACCCGCGAGATTACCGGGGGCAATTACCGGATGACCTATCTCTACAAGCCGTATATGGACATTCTGGAGCGCGGCACCGAGCCGCTTTAGCCCACGCGGGCGAAGCCGAGGCTCTTGGGGGCGGTGCGGGCGAAGTAGCGGCGCGTGTCGGTGTGCTCGGCCTGTCGGAGCTGGGGGTCGCGGCCAGCGAGCTCGAAGGCGGCCTCGCGGGCGAGTTCGAGGAGGTCGGCGTCTTTGACGATGTCGGCGATTTTGAAGGCGGGGAGGCCGGACTGCCGCGTCCCGAAGAAGTCCCCCGCGCCGCGCAGCTTCAGGTCGATCTCGGAGATCACGAATCCGTCGTCGGTGTCGAGCATCGCCTTCAGCCGCTCCTCGGCCTCGGCGGAACGCTTGTAGTCGGCCATCAGCAGGCAGGTGCTCTGGTCGGCGCCGCGGCCGACGCGGCCCCGGAGCTGGTGGAGCTGCGAGAGCCCGAACCGCTCGGCGTGCTCGATCACCATCACCGTCGCGTTCGCCACGTCCACGCCGACCTCGATGACGGTCGTGGCGACGAGGATGTCGGTTTCGCCGGCCTTGAACCGCTGCATCGCCTCGTCCTTCTCGTACGAGAACAGTTGCCCGTGGACGAGGTCGACGCGGTACGGGCGGAACAGCTCGGTGAGTTGCTCGAAGCCGGACTCGGCGTCTTTGAGGTCCAGCTTCTCGCTCTCCTCGACGAGCGGGTAGACGACGTAGGCCTGCCGTCCCTCGCGCAGTTGCTCTTTGATGAAGGCGTACGCTTCCTCGCGCCGCTTCTCGGTGTAGAGCCGGGTCTGGATCGGCTTGCGCCCGGCGGGCCGCTCGTTCATCACCGACACGTCGAGGTCGCCATAGACGGTCATCGCGAGGGAGCGGGGGATCGGCGTCGCCGTCATCAGCAGCATGTGGGGGCGCTGGCCTTTGCGGAACATCCGCGCCCGCTGCATCACCCCGAACCGGTGCTGCTCGTCGACGATGGCGAGGCCGAGGTTTTGAAACTCGACGTTGTCTTCGATAATGGCGTGCGTGCCAACGGCGACGGCGGCGCGGCCCTCGGCGAGGTCGGCCAGGATCTCCTCGCGCAGCAGCTTCCGCTGCCCGCCGATCAGCAGGCGGACCTCGACGCCGAGTGGCTCGAAGTACTTCTGCAAGTTCGCGTAGTGCTGCTCGGCGAGGATTTCGGTCGGAGCCATGAATGCACTCTGGAAGCCGGAGTCGAGCGCCTGCATCATCGCCGCCACGGCGACGACGGTCTTGCCGCTGCCGACGTCGCCCTGGATGAGCCGGTTCATCTGCCGCCCGCTCATCGTGTCGTGCGCCACGTCCTCGATGGAGCGGAGTTGCGCGCCGGTGAGGGTGAAGGGGAGCACGTCGTTGACGAAGCGGCGGGCGTAGTCGCCGGGCGGGCCGAAGGCGGGGCCGGCCACGTCCTGCCGCTTCTCGTGCGTGAGTGCGAGCAGGAGTTGGAGGAAGAACAGCTCTTCGAACTTCAGCCGCCGCTGCGCCCGGCCGAGCTCGCCGTGGTCTTTGGGGAAGTGGATGGCGCGGAGGGCGACGTTGCCGGGGATGAGGTCGTAGCGTTCGCGCACCCACTCGGGCAGCACCTCAGGAATTTCGAGCCCGTGTTCTTTGATGAGGTCGTAGATCAGCCGCCGAAACGTCCGGCTGTTGAGCCCGACTTTGTCGAGCGCCGCGCCGCCGGGGTAGAGCGGGATGATCCGCCCCGTGTCGAGTGCGGCGCTCTCGGCGTCGAGCTTGTCGAAGTCGGGGTGGGCCATCGAGAACGTGCGGCCGTACTGCTCGGCTTTGCCGTGGAAGGCCACGCGCTCGTCCACGTCGAAGAGGCGGTGGATGTAGTTCGCGCCGCGGAACCACACGCACTTCAGCGTGCCGCCGCTCTCGTCCTGCACGAGGAGCTCGAACCGCTTCTTCCCGCCGCGGCCGGGAACGAGGTTTTTCGCCTTTACGAACCCGACGACGGTGACGGCCTCGCCACCGGCGACGAGCTGCCGGATCGGGACGACGGTGGAGCGGTCGAGGTAGCGGCGCGGGTACGTGCGGAGGAGGTCGCGGAACGTCTTGGCACCGGCGTTTCGCAGCGGGTCGGCACGCCGCGCGCTGAGGCCCGGCAGGTCGGCGATGTCGGAATCGAGAACGGACACGGGGAGGCGGGGGAGGTCGATGCGAGCAGGCGGGAATATAAAATCGGTCCGGGCTCCCCGGTGTCACCATGCCTGCGGAGGGCGGAGAAGCGGGGCGAAAAGGGTGCTTAACTCCCTCTTCCGAATGGCCGAGACTTGAGGCCGAACCCCCTACCCCGCGTCCATGCCTATCAGGTAGTTACGATGAAAGACGAATCGATCCAGGACACCCCGGCTCTGCCCGAGTCGGAGAACACGGGGGACGGCGCGTTCCTCGAAAGCGGTCTCGGCACGCTCGATGCGCCGACGGCGGAGATGGCGAGCCTGGATGAAATCGAAGAGGGGTTCTCGCCGCTCGAACTCGACGACCGCGTCGTGATCTCGCTGCTCTTCAACGAGCTGATCCGCATCGAACACGTCGAGGCGGCGTGGCAGCGCGCGCGCAAGTCGGAGCAGAGCGGCAAGCCGACCAAGCTGTGGCGCGCGCTAGCTCAACGTCAGTCGCGGGTTGAAGTAGAGAACGGGTTGGCAAGTCGCTGCGTCGTGCGTAGGGTGGAGTTGACCACTCCCCTCGCACCAGCAACCCCGCCAACCCGATGACCAGCAATGTACTCGACCAGGCCACCCG
>JBBSMX010000129.1:0-12082 GCA_038232935.1 Rhodothermales bacterium
GCGTTCGTCTCGTTCTCGGTGAACAGCAACTCGGGCGTTGTGCCGTCGGCCTCGACGTACCACCAGCGCTCGCCGAGGTGGCGGTGCGCCCCACGCACGGCGACCGTCTTCCCCTTCGATACGTCGCGAAGCGTGGGCTTCGTCCGCCCCTCCTCCCACGACCACGTGTTCCGGTACCACAGGTGCGGGAGGAGGTGAATCGGAGCCGGATCGGGGCCGCGATTCGTAGCGGTGATCCGGCAGAGGAGGTCCTCCTGATCCACCTTCGCGTACTCGATCACCACGTCGAAATAGCGGCTTGCCTCCCACTCGTCACGGAGCGCGTCGATCAACTCGAACTCCGGCTCCTGCCGGCCACGGCGACCGTTCTCGGCGACGAGCTCGGCGTAGGGGAAGGCGGCGTGCGGGTACTTGTAGAGCATCCGCATGTAGCTGTGCGTCGGCGTCCCGTCGAGGTAGAAGTAGTACTCCTTGACATCCTCGCCGTGGTTGCCCTGGTTGCCGGTGAGGCCGAAGAGGCGCTCCTTGAGGATGGGGTCGCGCTCGTTCCAGAGGGCGACGGCGAGGCAGGCGTTTTGGAAGCGGTTGCAGAAGCCGCCGAGCCCGTCCTCGTTCCAGCGGTAGGCGCGGCTGCGGGCGTCGTCGTGCGGGAAGTATTCCCACGCGGTCCCGTGAGGGCTGTAGTCCTCGCGGACGGTGCCCCACGCCCGCTCGCTGACGTACGGCCCCCAGTTCTTCCAATCGGCGCGGCGGGCTTCGGAGTCAGCGAGCCGGCGGTGCTCGGCCGTGTTCGGCAGCGGCATGGCGTTGCGGGTGAGTGGGAGGAGGCCGCGTCGATCTCTCGGCGTTCTCAATATAAACGCCTGCCCCTTACCACCTTACTCGCGCCGCCGCGCGGATTCAGCCCTTGCCGAGGGAACGCACCGCGCGGCGGCGTGGAATAAGAGCGCCCTTCTCTTCCCACCCTCCCCTCGCTTCATGGCCTCTCGCATCCTCCTGTTCACCGGCAAAGGCGGCGTCGGCAAAACCACCTGCGCGGCGGCGACGGCGCTCGAAGCCGCCCGCCGTGGCCACCGTACCCTCGTCATGTCGTCCGATCCGGCGCACTCTCTTGCCGACGCGCTCGACCGGCCCCTCGGCCCCGAGCCGGAGAAGGTCGCGGACAACCTGTGGGCGCAGGAGGTGGACCTCTACTACTCGATGCAGAAGTACTGGTCCAGCATGCGCGACTTGATGCTGAGCGTGTTCAAGTGGCAGGGCGTGGACCGCATCGCCGCCGAGGAGATGGCCGCGCTCCCCGGCATGGGCGAGGCCTCCGCCCTCCTCTGGCTCGACCTCTTCTACCGGTCGGGCGACTACGACCTCATCGTGCTCGACTCCGCCCCGACGGGCGAGACGCTCACGCTCCTCACCCTCCCGCAGGTCGCGCAATGGTGGGTATCGAAGGCGTTCCCCTTCCAAAAGACGGCGTTCAAGATCGGTGGCTTTGCGGTCCGCAAGACCACAGGCATCCCGCTCGACCGGGGCTACGCCGAGCTCGACCGGCTCTTCGGCGTACTCGGCAGCATCCAGAAGGTGCTGCAAGACTCGACGGTGTCGTCCACCCGGCTCGTGATGAACCCGGAGCGGATGGTGATCGCTGAGGCTCGCCGCGCCTACACGTATCTCCAGCTCTACGGCTACGGCGTGGACGCCGTCATCGTGAACCGGATCATCCCCGAGGACGAGGCCGGAGCGGTGATGGCGAAGTACGTCGCGGCGCAGGCGGGCTATCTCGACGAGATCGAGGGGAGCTTCGCGCCGCTCCCCATCCTCCGCATCCCGCACGTCGGACAAGAAGTGTTCGGACTCGACTTGCTCTCGGAAATCGGGGCCGGGCTCTACCCCGACCGCGACCCGGCCGAGGTGTTCTATGCGGAGCAGGCATATCGGATGGAGGCGGACGGCGATGCCTACCTCCTCTCGGTCCACCTCCCGTTCCTGAAGCAGGAGGAGGTCCACGCCGAGCAGTTCGGCGACGAGCTCGTGGTGCAGGTCCGCAACCAGCGACGGAGCTACGGGCTCCCCAACTTCCTCAGCTACTACCGGCTGACGACGGCGGCGCTGGAAGACGGCTGGCTCCGCGCCCGCTTCGAGCCGAATGGTCAGCAACGCTGAGGGGCGGTTTCGGAATCGTCGGGGGTAGGATCTGCCCACTGGATCGGGCTCCATGTGCTACTGCGAGTCTGTTAGGGCCTCGGTCCGATAGTTGGATTAGGGGAGTTGCCTCTGTGAAACGAGGCCGGTCTCCCCCCCTTATCCTCCCGGTTCGCCATGCCCATTGCCCCGAACGTTCTTCGCCGCTGCCTCCGCCTCATCGAGCCCGAGCAGAAAGCATGGGTTTTCGTGGAAACGCTCCAGACCCCCCAGGGCGAGAGCGATCCCGAAGTGTTCGACGCCCTCTACGACACGTTCTGCACCCTCATCGGCACGTCGTCCTGCTCCGTCACCGACCCGGACACGAACGGGCTCATCTGGTTCTCCGCGCTTCCGATGGCAGCCTGAGATTCGTCGTGCTGACTGCGTAGCGAGTCTCAGTAGGCCTGGTACCAAGCATGCCCGCTCGCGACGAGGTGGTCGCTCACGTTGAGCAACCCCTCGTCGTGCTCGATCCACACTTCGGCGATGTACCGGCCGTACTTCCCCACCTTGTCTTTAAACGTCTGGATCAGCACATCTCGGTCCAGGACGAGATCGCGGAGGAAGTCGCGCGCCTCGATGCCCTCGGGCCGCTCGTCGCCAGAGACCTCCGGCGCATTGATTCGCGACAGCCGGAGGGTGATCCCGTTCAGCGTCACGTGCATCCCGAGGGCTACGCTCACGGTGAGCGTGTCGGCGTCGTAGGCGCGGGTGCAGCGCGCGCGGTAGGTGTAGAGGTGGACGGGGTCCGGCTCCATAGCCTTAGCGGGATAGGTTCACACAAAGAGTAGGTGACGGCTCAGAAGCTGTTTGGTGAAGGGAGTTCTCCACCGGCCTGTCCTGAACTCGATGCAGGAAGGCGCGGTTACGACTTATAGCGTCACGCCAAACCGTTCGTCATCCTCCCTTCCGGCGACCGGCGAGGATCTGCTCGGCCAGCGAAGCGAGCGCCTGCATGGAGGGCAGCACGTGGAGGCCCGGCAGCGCCTCTGCCTTCGCCTCCCGCCCGCCGACGACCACGTACGCGCCCGTGCCGTCCAGTCCCGTGGTGAGCACTTCGTCGATACTCCGGAGCGCGTCGTCCGTGGAGCGGGCAGAAACAGAGAGCCACACGAGGTCGGCCCGCCGCCGCTTCGAAGCTTCAGCGAGGACATCGGCCGGCGTGTTGGGGCCGAGGTTGGTGACGTCGAACCCGAGGTCCTCCAGCACCGCCGCCGCCATCAGCGAAGGAATCGCGTACGGGTCCCCTTCCATCGCCCCCCCGATGGCGACGGGCGCGTTCGGAGAAGACGGCGGGCGCAGCGTCCGAATCTGGTTGAGCGTCTGGATGAGCACGTCCGTGGCCTCGTGCTCGACGCCGATCCCCGAGGGGTCATCCCGCCAGAGCGTGCCGGCATGGTGAAGCGCCTCGCGCAGCGGTCCATCACAGAGCGCCGCCAGCGATGCCCCCCGCACGTAGGCGGACACGACGAGCGCGCGAGCGCGGGCCGCCTCCCCCGCGACGAGGGCTTCGACGAGGGCCTCCGCCGTCAACGGAGCTGCCGCCAGCACGTCCGGCACCCCGGCGAGGTCCGGTAATCGGAGCGCCGACGGGTCTACGACGTGGAGCCTACGGTCCCGGATGAACCGGACCGCCTCACGCTGCGTGACGCGCCGGTGGCCCCCGGCCGTGCGTGCCGCCTCCACCTCGCCTGCATCGATCCACCGCTTCATCGAGGACTCGCTCACACCGATGGCGAGGGCGAGCTCGCGGGGCGAGAAGGTGTACTCGCGCGTAGGGAAAAGGGAATTACTGGCTGTCAAGAGCTAGTTAAAAGAGGGATCGGGAATGCACGACAGGAACCAAAGGGCACTCCATCGCTTTTGCGGGAGGACAGAACGACGAGCGGATTTGCCCGCTGAAGTCCGCCCCTAGAACGGAGCCGTGAACGTTTTGCACGTTACAGCGGTTTCACCGTATAGCCTGTACTATAGGGACGGTCTGATCTCACCCCTTGAAGACCCTCCCCACCCAATCACTTTCAGGAGGCACCATCCTATGACTTACTCCCGCTTATTTACCCTGCTGTGCATGTTCGCCCTCGTGGCGTTCGTCGGTTGCACCGACACGGAGGCACCGGCGACCGATACCACCATGGAGGGAATGCCCGCCGAAACCGACAACATGGCGGTCGAGAACTCCATCCTGACCGTCGCGGAGGACGCGGGGCTGACCACGTTCCGCACGGCCGTCGCACAGGCGGGCCTCGATGAGACCCTCAGTGGCCCCGGCCCGTTCACCGTCTTCGCCCCGAGCGACGAGGCCTTCAACGCCCTGCCCGCAGGCGCGCTCGAATCGCTCATGGAAGAGGGTAACCGGAGCAAGCTTTCCGGCATCCTCACTTACCACGTCCTCCCCCGCAAGGTGATGTCGGGCGAGCTCAGCGGCCAGATGAGTGTGAACACGGTCCAGGGCCAGCCCCTCACCATCAACGCTGAGGGCGGCACCGTCACCCTCACCGACGCACTGGGCAACACGGCCACCGTGATCTCGGCTGACAACGACGCCGGCAACGGCGTCATCCACGTCATCGACCACGTCCTTATGCCGGGCGAAGGGGAGATGGATGAGGGGATGACGGACGACTCGATGTAAGGCGTCCGCCTGACCCGGAGCCACAAGCTCCACGAGCACATCGGCCCGGAGTCACTCGCCACCGCGAGGGCTCCGGGCTTTTTTATGGAACCCCTGCCCTCCCGCCCTCCTCGCCGATCCCACCCCCATGCCCGTCTACCTCATCCTCGGTGCCTCCGGCGGCATCGGCACGGCCCTCACCCGTCGCCTCGCCGCCGACGGAGCCGACCTCGTCCTCGGGGCCCGCACAGAAGCCCCGCTCCGCGCCCTCGCCGATGAGGCCGGGGCTACGGCGTACCCGCTCGACGCTACATCCTACGACGAGGTGCAAGGGATCGTCGATCACGCCGTCGCTCAGCACGGCCGCATCGACGGGGCGGTCAACCTCGTCGGCTCCATCCTGCTCAAGCCTGCCCACCTCACCAGCACGGACGAGTTCGACAGCGCGATCGCGCTCAACCTCAACACGGCGTTCTACCTCGTGAAGGCGGCAGCGCGCGCGATGCAGACGAACAAGGAGCCGGAGGGCGGCGCAATCGTGCTTATGGCGTCCGTCGCGGCCCGGCTTGGCCTCCCCAACCACGAAGCCATCGCGGCGGCCAAAGGCGGCGTGATTGGCCTGATGCTGGCCGCAGCCGCCAGCTACGCCCCGCGCAAGATCCGCGTCAACGCCGTCGCGCCCGGCCTCGTCCGCACGCCCCTGACGGAGCGGCTGACCAGCAGCGACGCGGCCGTCGAAGCGTCGGCAAAAATGCACGCGCTCGGGCGGATCGGCGAGCCCGAGGACCTCGTAGACGCCCTGCACTTCCTGCTCTACCGCGAGCGGAGCGGCTGGGTCACCGGGCAGACGCTCTCGGTGGACGGCGGCTTCGCTACCGTGCGCCCCCGGTAGCGGCGCGGCCGCTTTCTCTCTGCTCCCTACGCCCTCTCCTCTCGCCCCCGTATGCCCGGTCCCACCCTCGTCTGGTTCCGCCACGACCTCCGCCTCGCCGACCACCCGGCCCTCACCCGCGCCGTTGAGCGGGGCGCGCCCGTGGTTCCCGTCTTCATATGGGCACCGGACGAGGAGGGCGACTGGCCGCCCGGCGGTGCCCACCGCTGGTGGCTCCACCACTCGCTCGCAGCCCTCGCCGAGAGTCTGGAGCGGAAGAGCTCACGGCTCCTCCTCCGCTCCGGCCTCAGCGAAGACGTGCTTCGCGACCTGATTGCGGCGACGGGGGCCGACGCGGTCTACTGGAATACGCGCTACGCACCGGCCCTCCGCGAGCGGGACCGTGCCGTCGCCGAGGCGCTGCGCGAGGACGGCATCGAGGTCAAGACGTTCGCATCCCGCATCCTCCACGAGCCCGACGCCGTCCGCACGACTACGGACGGGCCGTACCACGTCTACACGCCGTTCCGAGCCAAATTCCACGAAACCGTCGAGATCGGCGAGCCGCTCGACGTGCCGCGGATGGGGCAGCGGCTCGCCCCGTCGCCGTGGCCGGAGAGTGAGAAGCTGGACGTGTTCGGACTGCTGCCCGAGGCGCAGGACGGCGTGGATTGGGCCGGCGCGATGCGCGAGGCGTGGACGCCCGGCGAACGCGGTGCCCACCAGCGCCTGCGCGCGTTCCTCGGCGATAAGCTCATCGACTATGCCGACGGCCGCGACCGCCCCGCCGCCGAGGGCTCGTCGAAGCTCTCGCCGCACCTCCACTGGGGCGAGATCAGCCCCCGGCAGGTCTGGCACCGCACGCAGAACTGGGTCCGCAACGGCGCGATGCGCGAGGCCGCCGATGTCTTCCTCGGCGAGATCGTGTGGCGCGAGTTCTCGTACCACATCCTCACCCACTACCCGACGCTGCCGAGCAAGCCGCTCAAAGACAAGTTCGCCGATTTCGCGTGGGAAAAAGATGCCGACGCCCTCGACCGCTGGCAGCACGGGCAGACCGGCTACCCCATCGTCGACGCCGGGATGCGGCAGCTCTGGGCGCTCGGGTGGATGCACAACCGCGTCCGGATGATCGTCGGCTCGTTCCTCACCAAAGACCTGCTGATCCCGTGGCAGGAGGGCGAGGCGTGGTTCTGGGACACGCTCGTGGACGGCGACCTCGCCAATAACGCGATGAACTGGCAGTGGATCGCGGGCAGCGGCCCGGATGCCCAGCCCTTCTTCCGCATCTTCAACCCCGTCAGCCAGGGCCAGAAGCACGACCCGGACGGCGACTACGTCCGCCGGTGGGTGCCGGAGCTGAGCGCCCTCTCGCAGAACTACATCCACCGGCCGTGGGAGGCACCCGAGGACGTGCTCGCAGAAGCAGGCATCACCCTCGGCAAGGATTATCCCGAGCCTATCGTGAACCACAGCACCGCCCGTGACCGCGCTCTCGCGGCGTACAACGAAATCAAGTAGGGAAACGCGTAGGTTGTCGAGCGGCCCCCCTCTCTACCCTGCCAGACATCTCTCCCCCAATGGGGGCGAGAAAGTAAGAGGAACCGACTGCGCTCGTCGAATAACGCGGCGTTTCAGAGTACGTCCCCTCGCCCCTCTGGGGCGAGGGACAGGCCTGTCCTGAGTGAAGCCGAAGGGGTGAGCGGCCTACGAAATCAGCACGACAAACGGAGTGCCGCCCGTGGCTCTCTCTATCCTCCGGACTTCACGCCCGCCGCGATGATCAGCAACCCGTAACCGACCCCATGCCCACTTTCACCCGTCGCCTGCCCGTCGACGTGTCCGCCGAGCGGCTCTTCGCGTGGCACGATCACCGGGGTGCGTTCGAACGCCTCGTCCCGCCGTGGCAACCCGTCGAATTGGAGACGTTCGAGGGGATCCGCAATGGGCAGCGTGCCATCCTCGGCCTGGGTCCGGGGCCGGTGAAGCTGCGGTGGGTGGCCGAGCACCACGCCTTCATCCCGGACCGGCAGTTTCAGGACGTGCAGGTGAAGGGGCCATTTGCGCGCTGGGAGCACACGCACCGTATGATCCCGAAGGGGCCGGACCAATCGGTGTTGGAGGACCACGTGGAGTACCGGCTTCCCCTCGCCCCGCTCTCAGAGTGGCTCGGTAGCGGGACGGCGCAGACGCAGATCGACCGGATGTTCGCATACCGGCATCGCGTGACGAGGGAGGATCTCGCCCGGCACGCCCGCTACAACTTATCATCACAGATTATTGCAATAACGGGCTCCACAGGGCTGATCGGCGAGGCCCTCGTCGCCTTCCTCACGACGGGCGGCCACCGGGTCGTCCGACTCGTTCGCTCCCGAAGCGAGGTCGCTCGCTACGCCGGGCGGGCCGACGAGCGCGCGGCGTACTGGAACGTCGAGCGCGGCGAGATCGACGCGGCGGCGCTGGAAGGCGTGGATTCCGTCATCCACCTCGCGGGAGAGAACGTCTTCGGGCTGCGATGGACGGTCGAGAAGAAGCGGCGGATCACCGAGAGCCGGACGCGCGGGACGCGGCTGCTGAGCGAGGCCCTCGCTCGGCTGGACCACCCGCCGACGACCCTCCTCTCCGCCTCAGCCAGCGGGATCTACGGCGACCGGGGGGACACGTGCCTCACCGAAGACGTGCCCTCCGGCGATGGCTTTCTCGCCGACGTGTGTCGGCAGTGGGAAGCGAGCACGGCCCCCGCCGCCGACGCCGGTATCCGCGTCGTCAACCTCCGCATCGGGCTCGTGCTGACGCCGAGCGGCGGACTCCTCGGCACGATGTTGCCCGCCTTTCACCTCGGCCTCGGCGGTACGGTCGGTGATGGCGGAACCTACCTGCCGTGGATCGCGCTCGACGATGTGCTCTACGCCGTACTACACCTCCTCGCCACCAACCTCAACGGGCCGGTCAACCTCAGCGCGCCGGAGCCAGTCACGCAGCGCGTTTTTGCCCAGGCCCTCGGCGATATCCTGCGGCGGCCCACGGCCGTGCGCGTGCCCGAAGCCGTCGTCCGCGCCATCGCGGGCGAGGCGGCCGAAGAGATAGCGCTCAAGAGCGTCCGCATGGTCCCGGCGGCGCTCGCGAACTCCGGCTTTTCGTTCGCGTATCCTTCCCTCGATTCGGCCCTCCGCCACCTGCTCGGCAAGCCCCCCTCTTCCGCATGAACCGTCTTGCTCCCTTCGCTCTCCTGCTCGCGCTCGTCGCCACCGGCTGCGCCGGACTCGACCAGGCCGCCCAGCGCGACCTCGATCAGGCCGCCGTGGACCTCGATGCCCAGCTCGACGCGCCCGGCCTGCTGGCCGCCACGACGCTCCTCTACCACGAAGTGAACGGCCGCTATCCGACGACGCCGTTCGAACTCCTCGGCTCGACCGCTGCACGCGAGACGGGGCTGCAACGGCTCGGGCTGAGCGCCCTCGACCTCTCGCCGGAGGGCGACGGTCTCCGGCTCGGATACACCCTCCTCCCCACCTCTGCCGACCCGTCCGATCGCTTCGGCACTGTCACTGTCGCCGAGACAGACACGGCGGGGACGTACAACGTGGACCTGCTCTTGGAGCGGATCGCCGATCCCGACCTCGCCTCTCGCTCGCTGCCGCTCGCGCAGCGCGGGCAGTACAACGTGGTCCGGGCGCGCGGGTCGCTCTGCGCCGAAGTCGCGACGGTGCGTGAGCGCGTCCGGGCAGGCGAGGCTGCCGGGCAGCCGCCGCTCGAAGCTGGTAAGGCATACAGGGTTACCTTTACCCCTGTCAGCGGCGCGGCGTCGGAGGCCCTCCGCGAGGGCTACACCGTCACGCTGCCTCGCTGAAGCCGTCCGGACGGCGGCCCTCGTCGCCCTGTCGTTCCCCTCGTCTTCGTCCTCCGCTCTCTGAGGCTGGCCTATGCCTACCTATGACGTCCTTATCGTCGGCGCGGGCTTGGCCGGGCTCTGCTGCGCGCACGAACTGCACCGCCACGACGTCTCGTTTAAGGTCGTCGAAGCCTCCGACGGCATCGGCGGGCGCGTCCGCACCGACGAGGTGGACGGGTTCCTGCTCGACCGGGGCTTCCAGGTCCTGCTGACGGCGTATCCCGAGGCGCAGCGCGTGCTCGATTACGACGCGCTCGACCTCCGCTCGTTCTACGACGGCGCCCTCGTCCGCTTCGACGGTGCCTTCCACCGCATCGCCGACCCGCTGCGCGAGCCGCTCGCCGCGCCGCAAACGGCCTTCTCTCCCATCGGGACGCTCGCGGACAAGCTGCGCGTGCTGAAGCTCCGCCAGGCCGTCCGCTCCCCGTCGCTCGACGGACTCTGGGCACGGCCCGAGGTCACGACGCAGGCCGCCCTCGCCGAGCGCTACGGGTTTTCCGACGTGGTGATCGAGCGCTTCTTCAGGCCGTTTCTCGGCGGGATCCTGCTGGACTGCGACCTCGAAGCGTCGAGCCGGGCGTTCGAGTTTTACTTCCGGATGTTCACCGAGGGCGAGACGGCCGTGCCCGCGCACGGGATGCAGCAGATCCCCGAGCAGATCGCCGCGAGCCTGCCGGATCACACGATACAGACGAGCACGCGCGTGCAGCACGCCGCCCCCGGCCAGATCACGCTCGAGCACGGCGGCACGGTCGAGGCCCGCGCCGTCGTCGTCGCCACCGACGGGCCAGAGCTGGCCTACCTGCTGGACAACTTTGACCCGCCCGCTTCGCGCAGCGTCCTCTGCCTCTACTACGCTGCCACCGAGGCGCCCACCGCCGACCCGGTCCTCGTGCTCAACGGCGAGGGCGAAGGGCCGGTGAACAACCTCACGGTCATGAGCGCGGTCTCGCCGTACTACGCACCCGCCGGGCAGTCGCTCGTCTCCGTCTCCGTCGTCGGCAACCCGTCGCGGCCGGACGCGGAGGTCGAGGCCCGGGTGCGCACCCACCTCCGCCGGTGGTACGGCGACGTGGTCGATACGTGGCGACATCTCAAAACGTACCGGATCGTGCACGCCCAGCCCGCCCAACCCCCGTCCGCCCTCACCCCGCCCGAGCGCCCGGCCCGCCTCGCCGACGGCCTCTACCTCGCGGGCGACCACCGCACGAACGCCTCCATCAACGGCGCGATGCGCTCCGGCTGCCGCGCCGCCGACGCCGTGCTCGACTATCTCGGCGTTCGACGGTGATGACGGCCGGGCAGTGGATCGTCTTCGCGAACCTGTTCGCCACGCTCACCATGTTCGGGGTGATCTGGCTCGTACAGCTCGTCCACTACCCGCTCTTTGCGAGCGTAGGCACGGATGGGTTCGTCGCGTACGAAGCGGCGCACCAGACCCGCATTACGTGGATCGTCTTCCCGGCGATGGTGCTGGAACTGGGGACGGCGGCGGCCCTCCTCTGGCTCCGCCCGGACGCGGTGCCGCCGTGGATGGTCTGGGTCGGCCTCAGCCTCGTCGGCGTTGTATGGATCTCGACGGCGTTCGTGCAAGTCCCGCTCCACACGGCCCTCTCGGGCGGGTTCGACGGCGACGCCCACGCCCGCCTCGTCGCGTCAAACTGGATACGAACGGCGGCCTGGACGATCCGCACCGGCCTCGTCCTGTGGATGACGGCGCTGCTGATCGGCGACTGACGGGTCCCTCAGCGAGGTAGCGCTTGTGGGACCAGATTACTCGTGCCACCGCTTCATCCGGCGCTTCGCCTCGTCGTGCGGGATGCCCTCGCCCGCGACGATCTGCTGACGCCCCCGCTCGATCTTATGAAGCATGTAGACCCGCTCCATTACCTCCTCGAAAGTGATGTCGCTGGGCATCTCCTCCACGGCTCGGAGGACGCGGTCACGAACAGTCGTTTCATTCATGGCAGCAAATTCGGGATAAATGCCAGATGGCACGGCTCGGCAGGCATAGCGTTTCCCTAGCGCTCCCGGAGCGGCGAAATGCCACCCGATCTCAACATACTAGGCAGCCTGCGGTCCTCCGAGTAGCAGATTGAACATCTCGTTCTCCTTCGCAGAGAGGTCCTTTGAACCTTTAAAGCGGTAGACCCTGCGAGTGACGCGATTGCCTTTACCACTCATGCCGACAGAGATGCTCTCTTCATCTGCATCAATCCCGGCCTTGCCTTCGCCTGATGCTTCGTAGAACTCTTCAATCTCCACTTCCTCCGCGGTCAGTATGCGCCCAGCGATTGAAACCTCCTGGGCAGCCTTTGCCTGCCGCTCAATCATCTGCATCCGGAACTCCTGTTCACGAGCCTCGGCTGCCATCTTGCCTTCGTCTCCTGAGTCAACGTCAGTCGCGGGTTGAAGTAGAGAACGGGTTGGCAAGTCGCTGCGTCGTGCGTAGGGTGGAGTTGACCACTCCCCTCGCACCAGCAACCCCGCCAACCCGATGACCAGCAATGTACTCGACCAGGCCACC
>JBBSMX010000130.1:0-11976 GCA_038232935.1 Rhodothermales bacterium
AAGAAAAAAGCCGATGGAGCACGAATACCATCCGATTCGGTTTAAAAAACCTTGCCCCCGTCCCGATACCGTTGACACAGCCCGCTGCAGGCCGTAGTCTATTGGTACTATGTTTGCTATCGACAACATCCTCGTCTCTGACACGGTGCTCGACGCCCCGTTCGCCTGCCACCTCGGCCGGTGTCTGGGCGGCTGCTGTGTCCACGGGGATCGCGGTGCCCCACTCGAACCGGACGAGCGCGCCGAGCTCGAACGCGCGCTCCCCATCGTGGCGAAGGACCTCCGGCCCGAAGCGCTGGCAGCGATCGAGGAGCACGGCGTGTGGGTGGAGGAGGAACCCGGCCACTACGGCACGGCGTGCGTCGAGGGCCGCGAGTGCGTCTTCGTCGTCTACGAAGGCGAGGTCGCTAAGTGCACGCTCCAACAGGCGTACCACGCCGGCCGGCTCGACTTCGAGAAGCCCATCTCGTGCCACCTCTTCCCGATCCGCATCGAGGAATATGGCGGCACGGAGGTGCTGAACTACGAGCAGATCGACCTGTGCGCCCCCGCCGTCACACACGGACGGCGCCACGGCGTTCAACTCTACGACTTCCTCCGCGTCCCGCTCACGCGCAAGTACGGCGCGGAGTGGTACGAGGCCTTTCGCGACACGTGCGTCGAGCGCGCTGCCGTCCTCTTCGGCCCGTAAGTGGCTTCGGCACCGCGCGCTGTTCACCCCTGATTCGCCCCACCCGCCATGCTAAACCTCCAGCAAAAGCATTCCCTCCAGCAGAAGCTCTCGCCCCAGCAGATCCAGTACATCAAGTTGCTGCAGCTCCCGACCCTGGAGCTGGAACAACGGATCAAGGAGGAGATGGAGATCAACCCCCTGCTCGAAGAGGGCGAAGAGGAAGAGGAGGAAGGCGTCCAAAACGAAGCGGATGAGCGCCCGCAGGCCGAGGAGTCCGAGCGGGAGCCCGAGGGCAATCAGGACGAAGAGTTCGATTGGGACGAGTTCATCAACAGCCCGGACGACCTCTACGGGTACAAGGCACGCGTGGACCACTCGGCCGAGGAGGATCAGCGGGAGATCCCCATGCCGTACAAGTCCTCCCTCGCCGAGCACCTGCGCGACCAGGTGGGGATGCTGGACTTCGACGGCACGCAGGACATCATCGCCGATCAGATCATCGGCTCGATCGACGAGGACGGCTACCTCCGCCGCCCCATCGACTCGATCGTGGATGACATCATGTTCAGCCAGGGGCTGATGCTCACCGAAGACGACGTCGAGAAGGTGCTCAAGCGGCTCCAGTTCCTCGACCCCGTCGGCATTGCCAGCCGCGACTTGCGCGAGTGCCTGCTTGTCCAGCTCGAGGCCATGCCCGACGACGTGGACGGCCGCGAGAACGCCATCGACGTGCTGCGCCTGACGTACAAGGCGTTCACGATGAAGCACTTCGACACGATCATGCGCAAGCTCGGGCTCTGCGAGGAGGAGCTGAAAGAGGCTTTCGACATCATCCAGCGCCTCGACCCGAAGCCGGGCGAGGGGGAGTTCGCCGCGAGCACGAACTACGTCACCCCGGACTTCACCGTCGAGTACGTGGACGGCGAGTTCATCATCATGCTCAATGGCCGGAACGCGCCGGAGCTGCGGATCAACAATCACTACAAGCGGATGTGGAACGACCTCTCCGCGAAGAAGCGCAACGGGACCGCGAAAGCCAGCTCTAACGGCAAGCCCAGCTCGAACGGGAAGGTGGACGACACGCGGCAGTTCCTCAAGAACCGGATGGAGTCGGCCCGCTGGTTCATCAACTCGATCAACCAGCGCCGCGCCACGATGATCAAGGTGATGGGCGCGATCATCGAGTTGCAAGAGGAGTTCTTCCTCAAAGGCGAGGGCCACCTCAAGCCGATGATCCTCAAAGACGTCGCCGAGAAGATTCACATGGATATCTCGACGATCTCGCGCGTGGTCAACGGCAAGTACGTCCAGACCGAGTGGAGCGTCTACGAGCTGAAGTACTTCTTCTCCGAAGGCCTCACGACCGACAGTGGCGAGGAGGTCTCGAACAAGGAGGTCAAGGCCATCATCGAGCGGATCATCGCCGAGGAGGACAAAGAGAAGCCGCTCTCGGACCAGAAGATCGCGACGATGCTGGAGGCGCGGGGCTTCCAGATCGCCCGCCGCACCGTCACGAAGTACCGCGAGCAGCTCGGCGTTCCGGTGGCGCGCCTCCGCAAGGAGATCGTGCTCGCTTAGCCCTCACCCGCCTTCGCGAACGAACGCGATGAAGTCGGTCCACGGCGGATCCACGCCGAGCGTCCGCAGCGAGGCGGCGGCCTGGCCGCGGTGGTAGTGGCTGTGGAAGAAGACGTGGGTGAGCACGTCGGCTACGGGTGTGCGGAACTCGGTGCCTTTCGAGTTGCGGTAGACAGCCTCGGCGCGTAATCCTTCCTCGGTCAGTTCGGCGACGAACGACCCGAGCCGTTCGGATGCGTCTTCGATGAGTGCGCGGCCCCCGTCGGCGTCCACCTCGGGCCAGAAGTCCGCCGTCGCGCTGGTGGGTTGGGTGCCGTGGATGCGGCGGAGCCACACGCGCTCGGACTCGGCGGCATGCGCGAGGAGGCGGATCGGTCGCTCGTGCTCATCGCGCAACACGACGGCGAGCGTGTGGTTGGCCCATGCGTCGTAGCGAGCGTGGCGGCGAAGGTCAGCAATTGTTGGCATGGTGGGGACGCACATTTTCGAGAAGCGGAAGGGTCCGGCGAGGGAATACGTCGGGACAAAGGGTAGAATCGATCAAACAATCGGGGGGGATGGAAACCCCGCCCGACGAGAGATCGCCCGTTCAAGACTACGAAGAAGGAATGATGCAGTTGGCACGAGTGTTGAAAGAGAGGGGGTAACCCTGTACGCCTCCCACCACCAGCCCTGCCCTGACCATGACGACTCTCGCCGCTCGCCCCGCCTCTGCAATGCCCCTCCTGTTCGCCCACTACGTCGCCGGCCGGGTGGCGCAAGCCAACTGGGACGAGTTCTCCGTCGCCTTCGACGAGGCCGACGCCTCGGCCGAGGAGCGCGCCGCCTTCGCCCGCTTCTACCTCGAGATGACGATCTCTGGAGACGAGGTGAAGCTGCCCAAGCCGCAGGAGCTCGAAGACGTGCTCGCCGCAACGCGCGCGTAGCCAAGGCCGTCGGTGATAGGCCCTACATACGACGGGCCGACCCAGTGCATCGGGTCGGCCCGTCGTAATGTTTCTAGCGGGGGGTGTTACGCCATCGTAAGCTCGCGGTCGTAGTACGGCTCGTAGCCGTAGTGGGAGTACACGCGGTCGACGAACGTGCGCTCAGTCGCACTCTTCGGCCAGTTGTCCTTGTTGAAGCCGGGTGCGTCTTCGAGCTGGTCCTTGCGGATGTCCGTCACGAAGCGCTCCTTGTTGGTGTCGACGCGGAGCGCGTCCATCGGGAGGGCGAAGAGCTTGTCACCGATCCCCCAGAGTCCACCGAAGGAGAGGACGGCGTAGACGACGCGGCCGTTTTCGGTGTCGATCATAAAGTCCTTGATCTCGCCGAGGGTCTCGCCCTTCGGATTGACAACGTTGTCGTGCATCAGCGTGGAAGTCGATAGAGTGGAAGTCGATAGAATAGCCATAGGTCAGAAATGTGGATCAGTGAAAGAGATAGGATATGTTGCTGCCCCTGATTGGCAGCGTTATGTATTCAATGAGCTAAAGGCGTAGGTGTTTTCAAGGACCTGTGAACTCCTGAATGCGCAGCGCCGAGACGGTATCCCCGCCCCGGCTCTGTATCGGTTCCGCATCTTCCGACTCAGCCGAATGCGTCGAGTTGGATGATCGACAGGAACGCGCCCTGGGGGTCCCGCACGAACGCGAAGCGCCCGACCCCCTCGGCCTCCATCGGTCCCATCGTGATCTCGCCGCTATGTCCGGGTACCTCTTTCAGTGCCACGTCGAGGTCGGCGACGCCGTAGTAGGGCATCCATGCAGCGGGCACATCGCCCCACTCGTCGTTTATCTGGAGCATTCCACCCACGTCGCTGCCCTCAATGGAAAACAAGGTGTAGGGACCGCTCGGCGTCTCTTGGACGCGCGCGTCCCAGCCGAAGAGGGCACCGTAAAACGCCTTCGCGCCTTCGGTATCGCGCGCTGAGAGTTCGGTCCAGCAGAGCGTGCCGGGCTCGTCTTTCGCGCCCAGGCCGGGGTGATCGCCCGGCTGCATCACGGCGAACGTCGCGCCCTCGGGATCCTGCAGCACCGCCATCCGCCCGACGTTCGGAATGTCCATTGGCTCAGCGACGATGGTTCCTCCGTTCGACTGTGCCTTTGCGACCGTGGCGTCGACGTCCTTGACGGCCGTATAAAGCATCCAGTGCGGCGGGACGTGCTGGGCTTTCTGCTCGTCTTGGAGTTCGTAGAGGCCACCTACGTCGTGGCCCTCCTTCTGAAGCAGCGTGTAGGTGGCCCATTCCATGCGGACTTCGTTCGCGCCCCATCCAAAGAGGGCCTGGTAAAACGACCGTACGGCGGCGGGATCCGTGGTGCCTAGCTCGGCCCAGCAGACGGTGCCCGGCGCGTGCGCGATGACTTCACTCATGACGATACCTCCTCAACGTTGGTGATAGGTGATGCGGCGCGCGGAGCAAGAGTCCCGGAGGGGTTGCGCGCCTTCACTGAGAGGTTAGCGGGACGCGATGCCCACGCCCTGTCATGTGTGCAGCACTCATAAAACGAAGGCGTGCCCCGATCTCCCGAGGCACCCCTTTGCGCTGGGCCGACCCGCTCTCAAACCGACGGCTACTCGCGGAGGTACTTGTTCTCGCGGTGCCACTCCAGATAGACCTGACCGGGCCACAGCGATTCGTCGGTTGGCAAATCGATCTGTCGTCCGCGATACCGCGTCAGCCGCTCGTCCGTCGCCCCGACGCAATCACGCGCGGCGGGCGAGACTTCGGACGCGCCACTGCTCATCCTGCTTCAAGCCGCAGCCTCGCAAAGCTTCGTCACGCCAAGGCGGAGGGGGAACGTCTCGTGGCCGGAGAAGGAGGGCCGGAATGCCATGCGGGATCGGGCGAAGAGGAGAGGGCGAGAGCGCGTGCCGGAAGCGACCACACGCGGCCCCTCCCGACTGGCGAATGGACCCGACCCGCTCGGCAAGCGTAGCACCGCCATGCTTCGACCCGACTTCGAGCGCGTCGCCGCCTTCGAGCGCGAGCGCATCCGCCAAACCCCGCCCGACTTCGAGTACAACCGCCGTATCGTGGAAGCGCTCTATCAGGAAGCACTCGCCCTCGGTGTGTGGCCGTCGCCCTCGCTGCAAGGCATAGAGGCTGACCTCCGAACCGCCAATGCTTTCAACCTTCGATCACCTCCTCGGCCGGCTCGCTGAAGCTTTCGAAGCGGCCGGCCTGCCCTACATGGTGATCGGAGGACAGGCCGTGCTGCTCTACGGCGAGCCGCGCCTCACGCAAGACATCGACGTGACGATTGGGGCCGTGACCGCCCGGCTCCCGGACGTTCTCGCCGCCCTCACGGGCATCGGTCTCCGGGCGCTCGTGGACACGGCATTCGTCGAGGAAACCCTCGTGCTGCTCTGCGAAGACTCGGACTCGCGTATCCGCGTGGACGTCATCTTTTCCTTCTCCGGCTATGAGCAGGAGGCGCATCGGCGCGCACGGCGCGTAGACATCGCGGGCACCGACGTGCGGTTCGCCTCGCGCGAGGACCTGCTGATCCACAAGATAGTCGCCGGACGACCGCGCGACATCGAGGACGCACGCAGCGTGCTGCTCAAAGCGGACGTGGTGGACGTGAGCTACATCCAGCGATGGCTCGGCGATTTCTCGGACGTGCTCGGACAGCCCTTCTCTGACACGTTTGAGTCGCTCTACCGCGAGACGCGCTGACGACAGGACCGCGTCATTCGTATTCCTCGATCGGCGGGCAGGAACAGACGAGGTTGCGGTCACCCCACGCGTTGTCGACGCGGCCGACGGCAGGCCAGAACTTCGCCTCGCGCGTCCACGCCGCCGGGTAGGCCGCCTGCTGCCGTGAGTACGGCCGGTCCCAGTCGTCGGCGGTGACGACCTCGGCCGTGTGCGGGGCGTGCCGGAGCGCGCTCTGCTCTACGTCCACGACGCCGAGCTCGATCTCCTGAATCTCGGAGCGGATCGCGATCATCGCGTCGCAGAACCGGTCGAGCTCGCCCTTCGCTTCGCTCTCCGTCGGCTCGATCATGAGGGTGCCGGCGACGGGCCAGCTCATCGTCGGGGCGTGGAAGCCGTAGTCGATGAGCCGCTTGGCGACGTCCTCGGCGGTGACGCCGGCGTTCAAGAACGGGCGGAGGTCGAGGATGAACTCGTGGGCGACGTAGCCCTCGGGGCCGCGGAAGAGGATATCGTAGTGCCCTTCGAGCCGCTTCGCCATGTAGTTGGCGTTGAGGATCGCGAGCTCGGTCGCGCGCGTCAGGCCGGGGCCACCCATCATCGCGATGTAGGCCCACGAGATCAGCAGGATCGACGCACTGCCGTAGGGCGCAGCCGAGATCGGCGCGATGCCCTCGCTCCCGCCGACGTTCTCCACGACGGGGTGCGCCGGGAGGAAGGGAGCGAGGGTCTCGTTCACGCAGATCGGTCCCATTCCCGGCCCGCCGCCGCCGTGCGGAATGGAGAACGTCTTGTGGAGGTTGAGGTGGCATACGTCCATCCCGAACTCGCCCGGCCGGCACAGCCCGACCTGCGCGTTCATGTTCGCGCCGTCCATGTAGACCAGGCCGCCGTTCGAGTGGATGAGGTCGGCGATCTCACGGATCGTCCGCTCGAAGACGCCGTGCGTGCTCGGGTACGTGATCATCAGCGCGGCGAGGCGGTCGGCGTGTTGCTCGGCCTTCGCCTTCAAGTCGGCCATATCCACGTTGCCGTTCTCGTCGGACTTGACGACGACGACGTCCATCCCGGCCATCACCGCGCTCGCCGGGTTCGTCCCGTGCGCGCTCGACGGGATGAGGCAGACGGTGCGGTCGGTGTCGCCGTGGTGGAGGTGGTAGGCGCGGATCGTCATGAGTCCGGCCAGTTCGCCCTGCGCGCCGGAGTTCGGCTGCAGGCTCACGTCGGCGAAGCCAGTGATCTCGCGGAGCCAGTCGCGCAGCTCGTCCATCATCTCGTGGTAGCCGGCGGCCTGCGACACGGGCGCGAACGGGTGGAGCGCCGAGAAGCCAGGGAACGTGACGGGGATCATCTCGGCCGCCGCGTTCAGCTTCATCGTGCAGCTCCCGAGCGGGATCATCGAGTGCGCGAGCGAGAGGTCGCGGTTCTCCAGCTTCTTGAGGTACCGGAGCATCTCGGTCTCGCTCCGGTAGCGGTGGAAGTTCAGGTGCGTCATGAACTCGGACGTGCGCGCGTGCGCCCCGTCGTAGTCGAGTCCGGTCTCGCCCGCAATCTCATCGGCGGTGAAGCCGGGCGCGGCCGTCCCGGCGAAGATCATCAGCAGGTCGTTCACGTCGTCGATCCCGACCGTCTCGTCGAGGGCGATGCCGAGCGTGCCGTCGCCGAAGTCGCGGAGGTTGATACCCTGCTCATCGGCGGCACGCTCGACGAGATCACTCGCGGCGAAACCGTCGGCGGGGTGGATGCGGAGCGTGTCGAAATAGTCGTTGTGCGTCACCTCGTGCCCGAGGCGGTCGAGGCCGGCGGCGAGGAGGCGGGTGAAGCCGTGGATGCGGTGGGCGATCTTCCGCAGCCCGTCCGGGCCGTGGTAGACGGCGTACATCGACGCGATCACGGCGAGGAGGACCTGCGCCGTGCAGATGTTCGAGGTCGCCTTCTCGCGGCGGATGTGCTGCTCGCGCGTCTGGAGCGCCATCCGCAGCGCGGGTTTCCCATTCGCATCGAGGGAGACGCCGATGATCCGGCCGGGGATCTTCCGCTTGAACTCGTCGGTCGTCGCGAAGAAGGCGGCGTGGGGGCCGCCGTAGCCCATCGGCACCCCGAAGCGCTGCGAGTTGCCGACGGCGACATCGGCCCCGAACTCGCCGGGCGGCGTCAGCAGCGTGAGCGCGAGCAGGTCGGTGGCGACGGCGACGTACGCGCCCGCGCCGTGCGCGGCGGTGCAGAAGTTGGCGTAGTCCTCGACCGCACCGTCCGTCGCCGGGTACTGAAGCAACGCGCCGAACGTGTCGTCGCCGAAGTTGAACTCTGCCGGGTCGCCGACGACGATCTCGACGCCGATGGGCTCGGCACGGCCCTGCACTACGGCGATCGTCTGCGGGTGGCAGGTCTCGGCGACGAAAAATTTGGGCTTCTTCCCGCGCGTCTGCCCGAAGAACATGCTCATCGCTTCGGCCGCCGCCGTGCCCTCGTCCAGCAGCGAGGCGTTCGCGATCTCCAGGCCGGTGAGGTCGGCGACGGCGGTCTGGAAGTTCAGCAGCGCTTCGAGCCGGCCCTGCGCGATCTCGGCCTGATACGGGGTGTACTGCGTGTACCAGCCCGGATTCTCGAACACGTTGCGCAGGATGACGGGCGGCGTGATCGTGCCGGAGTAGCCCATCCCGAGGTACGAGCGGTAGACGCTGTTCTTGTTCGCCAGTTCGCGCGCACGTTGGAGCAACTGCGCTTCCGTCAGCGCGGTGGGGAGGTCGAGCGGGCGCTCGGTGCGGATGCTGTTCGGCACCGCCGCGTCGGCGAGGGCGTCGAGTGAGTCCAGCCCGAGCGTGTCGAGCATGGCCTGCACGCCCTCGGCAGCGGGGCCGTTGTGGCGGCGCTCGAAGCGGTCCGGGTGGCGGAGGGCGAGGGCGTCGGGGGCTACCTGCATGGCATCGGCGGAAGCGGGAGGGAGGATGGCGGGGCTCTCACCCCCGGAGACACAGGCAGCCGAACCCGACGCCGGGGCCTATTGTTTCGCGGCGGCGGCGGCCTCCGTTTCTTCTTCGCGGAGGCGCTCCAAGGCTTCGCACGCGGCCTCCTGCTCGGCCCGTTTCTTCGAGCGCGCCCGGCCGATCCCGAGCGGCACCCCTTCGACCAACACTTCGATTGTGAAGCGGCGTTCGTGGCTCGGCCCTTCCTCCGTGACGACGCGGTAGACCGGCTGTGCCTGACCCCGTGCCTGCACGTATTCCAGCAGCAGGCTCTTGAAGTTGCTCCGCTGCTCGGCCACCTCGCCGAGGTCCACGTGCTCGTCGAGCACGTCGAAGACGAACTGCCGGGCGGCGTCGAAGCCCTGGTCGAGGTGGAGCGCGCCGAGGACGGCCTCGAAGGCGTCGGCGAGGATCGTGGGGTTGCTGCGGCCCTCGCCCTGCGCCATGTTCGGGCTCAGCAGGAGGAGCGGACCGAGGTCGAGGGCTTCGGCGTAGGAGGCGAGCATGGCCCCGTTGACGAGCTTGGCCCGCAGCCGCGTTAGGAAGCCCTCGTCGTGGTCGGGGAACTCGGTGTAGAGCCGTTCCGCGACCGCCACGCCGAGCACGGCGTCGCCGAGGAACTCCAGCCGCTCGTTACTCTGGAGGTGGCTGTTGGGCTGCCCCCGCAAGACCGAGCGGTGCCGGAGCGCGCGTTCGTAGAGCTCCAAGTCGCCAACCGGCATCCCGACGAAGGCTTCGATCCGGGCGCGTCGCGCGGCGGCGGTAGCCTCCTCGGTCAGCGGCTCCTCGGTGGGCTTCGCCTGTCGGAACGGGACAATGACGCCGACGAGCGTACGGAGACGGTCGCGCACGGCCGCGAGCAGCGTGCGTAGGCGGAGCAAGACGCTCCGCTCGTTCGTCTCAGTCGGTGTCAAGTAGGAGCGGGCCACGGGATGGAGGCTTAGTGCCGCTGCAAGGTCTCTGTTTCCCGCCTCCTACGCAAGCCGACGCTACGTTTCTATTTCATTTTCACTCCTCATCGACCCGTGCGAAGGCAGGGTCTGCCGTCTCGCACTCAGCACTCATCGTTTGCCCATGTCCGACACGATCACGACCGTCAATCCCGCCACCGGCGAAGCACTCGCCACCTACGCCTACCACACCGACGACGAAACGGAGGCGATCCTCCAGCGCGCCGCCGACGCGTTCGGGCAGCACCGCGCCACTTCGTTCCCAGCACGCGCCGCGAAGATGAACCGCGTGGCCGACACCTTGGAGGAGCGGAAGCGGGAGATCGGCGAGTTGATGACGCGGGAGATGGGCAAGCCGCTCGCACAGGCCATCGCCGAGGTGGAGAAGTGCGCGTGGGCCTGCCGTTACTACGCCGACAACGCCGAAGCCCAACTCGCCGACGAACCGGTCGAGACGGAGGCGACGAAGAGCCTGATCGTGTACCAGCCGCTCGGGCTGATCGTGGCGGTGATGCCGTGGAATTTCCCGCTCTGGCAGGCCTTCCGCTTCGCCGCGCCGAACGTGATGGCGGGCAACGTCGGCGTCCTCAGGCACGCCTCGAACGTGCAGGGCTGCGCCGAAGTCATGGAAGGATTATTCCACGAGGCCGGGTTCGAGGCGGGCGTATTCCAAAATCTCCGCGTACCGCACGACCGCTTCGAAGACGTGATCGCGGACCGGCGCGTGCGCGGCGTCACGCTCACCGGCAGTGGCACCGCCGGTCGCTCCATCGCTGCCGCTGCCGGGCAGCACTTGAAGCCGACCGTGCTCGAACTCGGCGGCTCCGACCCCTTCATCGTCCTCGCCGAGGCCGACCTCGACCGCGCCGTGGCGGTCGGGGTGAAAGGGCGCGTGCAGAACAACGGCGAGAGCTGCATCGCCGCGAAGCGCTTCATCGTCGAAGCGCCCATCGCCGGCGCCTTCACCGAGCGCTTCGTCCGCGCCTTCGAGAACCTGACCGTCGGCGATCCGATGGACGAGGACACCGACGTCGGCCCGATGGCGCGCGCCGACCTCCGCGACGAGGTCCACGATCAGGTCGAGCGTGCTGTGGCGGACGGGGCCGAGGTCCTCACTGGTGGCCGAAAGCTGGACCGCGACGGGTACTACTACGCGCCAACCGTGCTCGGCAATGTCAAGCGCGGGACCGTCGCGTTCGAAGAGGAGATCTTCGGGCCGGTCGCCTCTGTGATCGTCGCGGCAGATGAAGACGAAGCGGTGGACCTTGCCAACGACACGCACTTCGGGCTCGGCGGAGCCGTGTTCACCGAGGATCGGGAGAAAGGCGAGGCCGTGGCGCGGCGGCTCGAATGCGGCTGCGCGTTCGTCAACGAGATGGTGAAGAGCCACCCGCACCTCCCGTTCGGCGGGGTCAAAGACAGCGGCTACGGGCGCGAGCTCTCCAGCCTCGGCATCCGCGAGTTCGTTAACGCGAAGACGTTGTGGGTGGAATGAGGCCGTTCCAACCGAGCGTCGTCGTGTCGCTTCGACGTGAGGCGTGAGCGCGAAGCGTACCGTAGGAAATGTGACGTGGGGGATCAGACATCCCCGCCGAGCCTGCGTTCACGAATCACGCGTCACGCATCGCGTCACGTGGTTATCATGTAGCTCCGCAACCGACACGCGCAACTCGCCATCCATCATGGGTCCCTTTCTCGTCGCCATCGTCGCTATCCTTGCGTGGGCCCTCGTGCAGGCCTCGCGCAACTGGGCCAGCGGGGCGTCCCGCTCCGTACCGAGCGCCGAGCAGCAGCAGCTCCTCCAAGAAGTGCTCCACGAGCTAGAGGGGGCCAAAGCCGACCGCAAGCGACTCGCGCAGCGCGTCCAGAACCTCGAAGCCATCGTGACGACGGAGACGTTCGAGCTGGCGAAGAAGGACCCGCAGGCCGCCGCCGCCCGGCTGGAACTGCCCGAGGCGGAGGATGAGCTGACGCCGGAGGACGAGGCAGCCCGGCTCGCCCGCAGAATGCGCGGGATGTGAGGATGGGCTAAGTAGGGTCAAGTAAGAACGCTAGCTGAGGCCGGCGGTGATGAGCGCCTGCTCCGGCGTCAACTCATCGAAGAAACGCCGACACGCGGCCTTCAGAGCATCCAGACTCCGCTCCAGGTTCGCGGCAATCTCGTTC
>JBBSMX010000131.1:0-11915 GCA_038232935.1 Rhodothermales bacterium
AAGCTCCGGGCCTCGCCGCCGGACTTCTGCGCGAGCACGCTCGTGATGGCCGCCGTGAGCGTGGTCTTCCCGTGGTCGACGTGCCCGATCGTGCCGACGTTGACGTGCGGCTTCGTCCGCTGAAACGTTTCCTTTGCCATGAGGCTACCTCGTTGTAATGCTAGCTGTGCTGCGTGCTGGTGGAAGGGGGTCGTGCTGTGAATTAGGCGACGGCGGTCTTATCGGCGGAGACGATCTCCTCGGCGATGGACTTCGGCACCTCTTCGTAGTGGTCGAACTGCATGGAGTAGATGGCGCGGCCCTGCGTGTTGCTCCGGAGGTCGGTAGAGTATCCGAACATCATGGAAAGCGGGACAGCGGCTTTGATAACCTGCGCGTCGCCGCGCTGGCTCATGCCCTCGATCCGCCCCCGGCGGGAGTTGAGGTCACCGATCACATCGCCCATGTACTCCTCGGGCGTGGTGACCTCGACCTCCATGATCGGCTCCATGAGAACGGGGTTCGCGCGGCGCGCGGCCTCGCGGAACGCCATCCGGCCCGCGATCTCGAACGCGATCTGGTCGGAGTCGACGTTGTGGTACTTGCCGTCGTAGAGCCGGGCGACGATGCCCTCGATGGGGTAGCCGGCGAGCGGCCCCTGGTCGAGGGCACTCTTGATGCCCTTCTCGACGGACGGGATGAACTCGCGCGGGATGTTGCCGCCCTTGATCTCGTCGAGGAACTCGAAGCCGACGCCGTCTTCCTTTGGCATGAATTCGATCTCGACGTGGGCGTACTGCCCGCGGCCACCCGTCTGCTTCTTGTGCGTGTACTTGTGGTCGACGGCCGACTTGATCGCCTCGCGGTACGCGACCTGCGGCTTGCCGACGTTGGCTTCGACCTTGAACTCGCGCTTGAGGCGGTCCACGATGATCTCGAGGTGGAGCTCGCCCATCCCCGCGATGATCGTCTGGCCCGTCTCTTCATCGGTGTTCACTTTGAAGGTCGGGTCCTCTTCGGCGAGCTTCTGGAGGCCGGTGCCGAGCTTGTCGATGTCGGCCTTCGTCTTGGGCTCGATGGCGATGCGGATCACCGGCTCGGGGAACTCCATTCGCTCGAGCACGATCGGGTGATCGGGATCGGCGAGGGTGTCGCCCGTCTTGGTGTCCTTGAGGCCCACGATGGCGCAGATATCCCCGGCCCGCACCACGTCCACGTCCTCCCGCGCGTTCGCGTGCATGAACAGGAGGCGGCCGGCGCGCTCCTTCTTCTCGTTCGTCGCGTTGAGCAGGGCGTCGCCCTTGTTGAGCGTGCCGCTGTAGACGCGGGCAAAGGTCAGGCGGCCGACGTAGGGGTCGGTCGCGATCTTGAAGGCGACGGCGCTGAACGGCGCGTCCGGGCTGGCCTCGCGGGTCAGCACCTCTTCGCTGCGGACGGCATGGCCCTGCACGTCCGGGATGTCCGTCGGCGCGGGGAGGTAGTCGATGACGCCGTCGAGCAGACGCTGGACGCCTTTGTTCTTGAAGGCGGAGCCGCAGAAGACCGGCGTAATGTCGAGCGAGAGCGTGGCCGCGCGAACGGTGTCGCGCACCTCGTCGGCCGTGATCTCCTCCCCTTCGAGGTACTTCATCAGCAACTCGTCGTTGTGCTCGGCGACGGCTTCGAGGAGGTTGATCCGCCAATGACGGGTCTCCTTCTTGAGGTCTTCCGGGATGTCGATCTCGTCCCACGTCGAGCCCTGGCTCTCGTCGTGCCAGACGATGGCCTTGAGCCGGACGAGGTCCACGACGCCGCGGAACATCTCGCCCTCACCGATCGGGATCTGGACGGGGACGGCATTCGCGCTCAGCCGGTCGTTCATCATGTGGACGGCCTGGGCGAAGTCGGCACCGGTCCGGTCCATCTTGTTAACGAAGGCGATCCGCGGGACGCCGTACTTGTTCATCTGCCGCCAGACCGTCTCGGACTGCGGCTCGACGCCGCCGACGGAGCAGAACAGCGCGACCGCGCCGTCGAGCACACGGAGCGAGCGCTCCACCTCGACCGTGAAGTCGACGTGGCCGGGGGTGTCGATGATGTTGATGCGGTGGTCGTTCCAGAAGCAGGTCGTCGCGGCCGACGTGATCGTGATGCCGCGCTCCTTCTCCTGCTCCATCCAGTCCATCGTGGCGCCGCCCTCGTGGACTTCGCCGATGCGGTGGAGCCGCCCGGTGTAATAGAGGATCCGCTCGGTCGTCGTCGTCTTCCCGGCGTCGATGTGCGCCGAGATGCCGATGTTACGCGTCCGGTCGAGCGAGAGGTTACGTCCGTTTTGCTGGCTCATATCGTTGGTCAGTGGTCGCCTACGGGGCGACGAGTGACGGCTACGTACTACTTAGAATCGGAAGTGAGCGAAGGCCTTATTGGCTTCGGCCATGCGGTGTGTGTCGTCCTTCTTCTTGACGGCCCCGCCCTCGCCCTTGGCTGCGGCTGCGATCTCGCTGGCGAGCCGCCGGGCCATGCTCTTGTCGCCGCGGGAGCGGGCATACTGGAGCAGCCACCGGAACGCGAGACTCGTCCGGCGCTCGGCGCGACCCTCGATGGGGACCTGATAGGTCGCGCCGCCGACGCGGCGGCTGCGGACCTCGACGAGCGGGGCCACGTTGTTCACGGCCTTGCGGAAGACCTCGACGCCTTCCTCGCCGGTGCGCTCTTCGATCATGTCGAAGGCACCGTAGACGAGGCGCTGGGCTATGCTCTTCTTGCCGTGGCTCATCACGCTGTTGATGAACTTGGCGACGAGCTGGTCTTCGTAGAGCGGGTCAGGGATCGTGATCCGCTTGTCGGCTTGCCTTCTACGCATAAGTGGGTTGCTGGTCATTCGTCATTTGTCGTCCGTGGCACCCACGAGGACAAATGACCGGGGACAAATGACGGGTTACGCCTTGGGCCGCTTGGCGCCGTACTTGGAACGGCTCTGACGACGGTCGGCGACGCCGGCCGTGTCGAGGGCACCGCGCACGATGTGGTACTTCACGCCGGGAAGGTCTTTCACACGCCCACCGCGCACGAGCACGATCGAGTGCTCCTGCAGGTTGTGCCCCTCGCCGGGGATGTACGCGATGACCTCGAACCCGTTCGTGAGCCGGACCTTCGCCACCTTGCGGAGCGCGGAGTTCGGCTTCTTCGGCGTGGTCGTGTACACGCGGGTGCACACGCCGCGACGCTGCGGGTTGCCTTGGAGGGCTTTGGATTTGGTTTGCTTCGTCTTGGGGCTGCGGCCCTTTCGGACGAGTTGCTGAATCGTAGGCACGGGGTCGTCTACCGCTGGGTTACAACAAAAAGGCGGCGTCAAGCGCCGCGCGAATGCAGAAGGAGAATATACGCCGCCTGCCGTGCCAGTTCAAGCTTTCGAAAGCCGAAAGATCCCAATACAGCCACTTCACACGGTTTTAGCAAGGATCAGGCCTTGCTTATGCGATATATCGATGTAGATCGACATATCAAAATATATCCCCCGATCTCTAAGCTATAGCCCCATGTGCTCCCTCTATCGAGTAGAGGTACTACAACAGAAAAGGGCCTGCCGTGGCAGGCCCCTCTCACTCGCTCGTAGGGGCAGACGGGCTCAGCCGAGGTCCCGCCCACCGTCGGGGCGCAACGTCTCGTCTTGGGGAAGTGCTCCGTCACCACCCCCCGGCTCTACCGGCGGAGCCTCGGCGAGTGCGCCGTCCTCACGCTTCGGCACGTTGACCGGCTCCTGCTCGGCATTGACGGGCAGGTCGTGCATGTTGCGCTTGTACGGACGCTCACCGAGCACGTCGGTGAGGTCCTGCTCGTTGAGCACCTCTTTTTGCAGTAGCGCCTGGGCGAGCTCTTCGAGCTTGTCCGCCTTGTCCGCGAGCAGGTCGTGCGCCCGCTGGTGCACTTCTTCCACGATCCGCTTCGCCTCGGCGTCGATCAGCTCCGAGGTCTTCTCAGAGAACGGCTTGTAGAACGTCGCCCCGTTCTGGTTGTCGAGGTCGAAACTGAAGTGGCCGACGGCAGCGCTCATCCCGTAATGGACGATCATGGCGTAGGCCATTTTCGTGATCCGTTCGAGGTCGTTCTGCGCGCCTGTCGAGAGGTGGTTGAAGATGATCTCCTCGGCCACGCGCCCGCCGATCGCCATCGTCATCCGGTCGAGGAAGGCGTCGCGGGTGTTGATGTAGCGCTCGTCGGGGAGCATCTGGGCGAAGCCGAGTGCGGCAAGCCCGCGCGGTACAATGCTGACCTTGATGACGGGGTCGGTGTGTTCGAGGAACCAGCCGATGATGGCGTGGCCCGCCTCGTGGTAGGCGACGATCTTCTTCTCTTCGGGCGAGATCAGCTTGTTCTTCTTCTCCAGCCCGCCGATGACGCGGTCGATGGCGGCCTCGAAGTCCTGCATGTAGATCGCGTCCTTGTCCTCGCGCGCGGCGAGGAGCGCGGCCTCGTTGCAGACATTGGCGATCTCGGCCCCGGCGAAGCCCGGCGTCATGTTCGCCAGCGCGTTCGTGTCCACGTCGTTGCCGAGCGTGAGCGGGCGCGTGTGGACTTTAAAGATCTGCGCGCGCTCGCGTCGGTCCGGACGGTCGATGAGGATCTGCCGGTCGAAACGGCCCGGGCGGAGGAGGGCCGGGTCGAGCACGTCGGGGCGGTTCGTCGCGGCGACGATGATGACGCCCTTATCGGTGTTGAACCCGTCCATCTCGACGAGGAGCTGGTTGAGCGTGTTTTCACGCTCGTCGTTGCCGCCCATGAGCATGCCCTTGCCGCGGCTCCGGCCAATAGCGTCGATCTCGTCGATGAAGATGATGCAGGGGGCTTTCTCCTTCGCCTGCTTGAAGAGGTCGCGCACGCGCGCCGCGCCAACGCCGACGAACATCTCGACGAAGTCGGAGCCGGAGAGGCTGAAGAACGGCACGCCGGCCTCGCCGGCGACGGCCTTGGCGAGCAGCGTCTTGCCCGTGCCGGGCGGCCCGACGAGGAGCACACCCTTCGGCAGCTTCCCGCCGAGCTTGGTGAACTTCTTCGGGTTCTTCAGAAACTCGACCACCTCCTCCACTTCCTCCTTCGCCTCGTCCAGCCCCGCCACGTCGCTGAAGGTGAGCTGCTGGCCGTCCATCGTGTCGAAGAGGACGGCCTTGTTCTTGCCGATGTTGAGCACCTGCTGCCCCGGCCCGCCCATCCGGCGGAGCAGGAAGAGCCACAGGAAGACGAGCAGCGCCAGCGGGAACACCCACGCGAGCAGGCCGCCGAACCAGTTCTCGTGCGTCTCCGACGAGAAGCTGACCGGCTGCTCGGCCTCTCCACTCGCAACGGCCGTGTTGTGCTCGGTGAGGAACTGCGTGAGGTCGTGGTCCTCCGGCTTGATGGTAGTGAAGCGCCGCGCGGCGATGGCGGGGTCCTCGCTGGCGAAGCCTTGCGTCGGCTTGGCCCGTGGGACTTCGTTCTTCTCCACCGCCGAAGGCGTGAACAGACCCTCGATCTTCCGGTCGTTGACGACCGTGACTTCGTCGACCTTGCCGTTGTCGACGTATTCGAGGAAGGCGCTGTAGTCGATCTCGTTGCCGGTGGTGCCGCCCCAGAGGTAGGCCTGCACCACGAGCAGCGCGAGGAAGATCGCGGCGTAGATCCACAGCGAGAACCGAGGCTTTCTCGTCTCACGGGGCCCGCCCGTCTTTCCCTCGCCATTGCGGGGGTTCATAGGGTCGCGTTCGTCCTGCGCCATAATCTCTCAGTTCAAGTTGCGGCTCGTACACCGGCCGAGGAACCGTGCGCGGGCAGCGAACCGCCCGCATCCACACGCAACTTGGGTTCTCTTGTAGCCTCAATAAGCCCCGCGCACTGAAGGAGCCCGAGGCTCCGAATAGTACGATAGTACGGCGAGGAAAATGGACGGCCGTTACCGTCGCCTCGCTCGCCAGGTTCCACGGGGCTACCTAGCCCGTCGCTATTGGTTACGACTTCGCAGAACCTATTCTGGTTGCTCCAGCTCGCCCGTGAGCAGCAGCGGCATCAGGCGATACGTGTCGGTATCCGGTATGTCATCGAGGGCCGGGCGAACTGCCTCCGCCTCCGCCTGGGTGGCAAACTGCCCGATGAGGACGTGGTACATCACCCCTTCCGCGTTCCGTTCCGTGTACAGCGCCGTGCGGTATCCGTCCTCTGTCAGAAACGCCATGAGTAGCGCGGCATCATCTCGGTCGGGCGAGGCGAAGACGCTCCAAGAAAACGTCCCCTTTCGCAGCTCGATAGGTGCCTCGTCCCGAAGCGGATCGGTGACCACATCCGCCGGGGGCGCGTCCTCGACTTCCTCGCGGGGCGTGTCCTGGCGCAATCCACTCAGGGCAGTCCGCAGGACCCGCGCACGCTCGGCGAACGGGGTGCCGGGGAAATCCGATTCGATGCTAGCGTAGAGCGTGTCCAGCCACGGCTCCTCTGCCGACACACTCGCCAAATCCGACGGAGCGACCCCTGCCGAATCAGCTACAGCAATGCGTGCCGAGTCAGCGATAACGAAGGTGGAGTCCAGCGGCACGCCAGCCGAATCCCTCGGAGCGATGGAGCGCGGAGCGGGAGATTGCGTAGCAGCGGCCGATGGTGGCGGGGGGACGACGGCTGTCAAGGGCTCTCCGGAGACCGCCGGCACCACGAGCAGCCACGACTCCGCCGGGACATCATCCGGCAGCGCAGAGCGGGAGGCGAGCCCCTCCGCACGACCCGGAAACTGTCCAATCCCCACTCGATACGTCCTCTTCCCCTCGACCTTCGCCGCTATCACGCGGGCATCGAACCCTCGCTCGCGATAACCCAGCGCGATCTGCGCGGCCTCTACCGAGTCGGGCTTCGACGCAACGATCCATGTGAAGATCGCCACCGATCCGCTCGCCCTCACCGGCCGTGCAGACAGTGTGAGCAACCACGAATCCGCTGGGACATCGTCTGTCAAAGCGGAGCGGAAAGCAAGCGCCTCCGCACGACCCGGGAACTGCCCGACTCCAACCCGATACGTCCTCTTCCCCTCGACCTCCGCCGCTATCACGCGGGCATCGAACCCTCGCTCGCGATAACCCAGCGCGATCTGCGCGGCCTCTACCGAGTCGGGCTTCGACGCGATGACCCACGTAAAGACTGTCGCCGTCGGCCCGCTCGGCGTCACCGGCTGTTGCGTAGGGACGCCGGGCGAATCCTCCGTCACCGCGCGCACCGCCTCACCCGGCTCTGCATTGGGCTGGGTCAGCACAACCGGCTCGGGGGCGAGGAGAACCTCCTCGTTGCCGGCGGCCCACTCGGTATAGAGCGCCCCGGCGGCGAGCCGGGCACGGGCGGCGGCGGGGGTTGTGGGATACTGGTCGCTGAGGGCCAGCATCTGGTTCAGCGCCTCCGCGTAGGCCCCGGCCTTCCAGCGCGCGTAGGCCTCGGCGTACGCCGCCTCCGCTAGCCCCAGCGAGTCGGCAGCCGCAGTACGGGTAACCGGCGCGAGGCCGAGCTGGCCTCGGGCCTGATCGGCGAAGCGGGAATCCGGGTAGCGCTCGATCACGTCGTTGTAGAGCCGATCTGCCTCCACGGTGTTGCCGAGGGCGCGTTGGGCCTCGGCGAGTGCGAAGTAAGCGCGCTGAGCGATGGGCGAGTCCGGGTCCTCGTCGATAACGCTGCGGTAGAGGACCGAGGCCGAGTCCGGCTCGCTGAGTGAGAGGAACAGCACGTTGCCCAGTTCGTAGCGTGCGGCTGCGCGGCGGACCCGCATCTGCTGCTGAGTGACGGGGTCACGCGGGATCGCCGAGGTATCCACGAACTCATTCCGCCTGTACTCGTCGGTGTTCGTCTGCGGATTGCCGTCGAGGTCGCGGGCGATCCCTTCCTGCACGGCCGGGCCGCCGCCGATGGCAGCCGCGCGCCGCCAGTTCGGGACGAGCGGCCGCTCGCCCCAGCGTGCCTGGAACGCGATGAGCTCTTCCTGCACCTGAACCGGATTACGGAAGTTCAGGAAGCCGGCATTGGCACCCTCCTCCGGCCGCGGGTTTCCGGCAGGGGCATTCCGGTCAGTTTCATCAAAGCCCTCCAGATCGGGTCCACCCTGGAACCCCTGTTCGGAGCGACGGCGAGCGAGGTCGCGTGCCTGCTCGCGCGCCTCCTGCTCGCGCTGCACCCGGATCTGCTCGATGGCCTCGGCGAACGCCTCGTCGTCGAGGCCACCGAGGTAGAGGAGCGAGTCCATTTCGGCGATCTCCGTTGCTACCCGGGCATAGCTGCCGAACGATTCCGACCGGGCCGGCGCGTCGGTGATAGCCTGCGCCGTGGTCTGCTCGTCGGGCAACACGTCCTGGCGGATCGCGGTGGCGGCCGTGTCGTAATGCGCCGCGGCGCGGACGTAATCGCGGAGCCCGTCACGGTAGACCTCGGCGAGCCGGTAGTGAGCCTCCCCGCGAACGTTGCCGATGCGCCCCGAGGGGTTCGGGTCGTAGAGCAGGTCCCGAATCAGCTCGCGCGCCTCGTCCGGCCGCCCCACGGCGGCGAGCACACGGGCCCGCGTCAGCTCGACTTCGGCGATGTTCTCCAGGTTTTTGTCGTCACGGCTCATCCGGCGTAGCTCGTCGAGCGAGCGCTCCCCCTCCCCGCTCATCCCGAGGGCGAGGGCCTGCGAAAGCTGCGCGGCATAGGCGAGCTGGTAGCGCGGGTCGTAGCGAAGGACGCGGCCGTAGGCCTCGGCCGCCTCGGTGGGCTGCCCCGTCGTCTCGTACACCTGGCCGAGCAGGAACGACGCGCGTGCCGCGAGGGCGTCGTCGCGGAGCCCATCCAACCCCGTACGCAGGGAGGCGATGGCCTCCTCCCACTCGCCCTCACGTACGTCCACCTCGGCGAGGGCGAGGCGCATCTGGTCCACCCACTGTTCGCGCGCTCCCTCCCGATCGATGCCTTCGCGAAGGGCGAGGGCAGCGTCCTCGTACCGCTCGGTGGCCGTGAGGGTGCGGCCCAGCCAGAGCTGGGCCTCGTCCTCCAGCCGGTTCTCGTCGAGCGCGATCGTCTCGCGGAACTTCTGCTCGGCCCCGCTGAAGTTGGCCTGGTAGAAATACGCCTTCCCGATCAGCAGGAGAGCGTCGTCGACCCACTTGGACTCGGGGTGCTCGCGCAGCAGGTCTGCCCCCTTCTCAATGGCTTTAGCGAAGCCTCCCCGCCCGCTGTTGCCGCTCTGCGCATCGGGCTCGACGAAGAGCGTGAGGTAGCGGTCCCGCCCCACGGGCCGCTCCGCCTTTAGCAGTTCCTCCTCTTCGCGGTTGAACTCCCGCTTCGCGTTGTAATACGTGTTGTAGTACGCGGTGAAGTTGTCGTAGCGCTTCCCGAGGAGGCGGCCACATCCAGAGAGCCCGGACACCAGCACGAGGGCAGCAAGAACGGCAGCGCAGCGGCGCATGAGCACAGAAAACGACGATGGGGGCCTGGAACGGAGCTAACGCGGAAGAGGATACGAAATTGTGTCGCCGATCGGGAGTGGAGATCGCCTCCCCCACCGTCTGCGCCTCCTCTCACGCCATGCCTCAAAGCTGGCTCACGTGCACCATGTTCGTCAGCCCCTTCGCTGGGAGCGGCAGGCCGGCCGTGATGATAATCACGTCGCCGGGCCGCGCGATGCCGCGCTCGGTCAGGACGCGGCGGACCGTCCCGATCCCGTCGTCGGTATGGTGCTGGAAGGGGACGCCGATGCCGCGCGTGCCCCACACGACGGCCATCTGCCCGACGATGCGCTGGTTGTCCGTGAAGGCGAAGACCGGCACGTTCGGGCGGTGCCGCGCGACGGCCCGTGCTGTCGAGCCCGTGTGCGTCAGGCAGGCGATCGCCACGGCGTTCGTCTCGGCGGCGAGCTGCACGGCTGTGTACGAGATGGCCTGCGTGACGCGCCCCTCGTCGGCGTGGACTTCGGACGCCGCCTGCCAGCCGCCGAGCAGGCGGCGGTTCACCTCCGCGAAGCGGATGATCTCGTTCATCGCCTCGACCGTGCGGACGGGGTACTTCCCGGCGGCGGTCTCGCCCGAGAGCATCACGCAGTCGCTCCCGTCGAGGACGGCGTTCGCCACGTCCGACGCCTCGGCGCGTGTCGGCCGGGGGTTGTCGATCATGCTCTCCAGCATCTGCGTCGCGGTGATGACCGGCTTGGCGGCATCGAGGCACTTCCGGATGATCCGCTTCTGGACGATGGGGACCTCCTGCATCGGCATCTCGATGCCGAGGTCGCCGCGCGCGATCATGATCCCGTCCACCTTCCGGAGGATCTCGTCGAAATGCTCCACCGCCTCCGGCTTCTCAATCTTGGCGATGATGCCGACCTCGTGCCCGCTCTCGCGGACGCGGTCGATGAGGGCATCCACATCGTTGCCGGTGCGGACGAACGAGAGCGCGATGAAGTCCACGTTGTTGGACAGCCCGAACTCGAGGTCGCGGATGTCCTTCTCCGTCATCGACGGCGCACTCGTGCGGAGGTGGGGGAGGTTCACCCCCTTCTTCGAGCGAAGCGGCCCACCGACGACGACCTCCGTCATGACCTCGGTCCCGTTGACCTCCTTCACCCGCAGCTCGATCAGCCCGTCGTCGATCAGGATGCGGCCACCGGGCTCCACGTCGGCCGCGAGCGAGTCGTAGGAGACGAACGCGCGCTTCTGCGTGCTCACCTCCAGGGGCTCGCTCGTGAGTACGAGCGCCTGCCCCTTGTGGATCAGCACGCCGCCGTCCTGCACCGCGCCGAGCCGGATCTTCGGCCCCTGCAGATCCTGAAGAATGGGGACGACGCGGCCGGCGCGCTCGGACTCCTCGCGGATGGTCCGGATCAACACGCGGTGGTCGTCGTGGGTGCCGTGTGAGAAGTTCAGCCGGGCCACGTCCATCCCGGCGTCGATCAGCCCGCGGATGATTTCAGGGCTGGAGGAGGCAGGACCGAGGGTGCAGACAATCTTGGTGCGACGTTCCATAGAGGCGGGCGAGAGAGCAGCGAGGAGAGCGGCAAGATACGCCGTTCCCTGTGCCCCGATACGACCGGCAACGGACGCTCCTCGCGGATCCTGATCTCTACGCGACGCAGCCAGAGGCGCGTCATGTCCGACATACGCCAACTCATAGGGCTACCTCCCCTCGGGGGTATGGCCGACGGCGCGGAGGCTCAGCAGCACACCGCGCACGTCCGGATCGGCGAGCAAGTTGCGTGCCCGGACCTCGACGGGTTGCCAGCCGCCGCGCGCCGCGCGAAAGCGGAGAATCCAGCGGGCTTGCTCGCCCCCCTGGCTCACCATGTCGTCGAACTGAGTCTGCACGGGTGGCGCATCCTCCTTGTGGACGAAGGAGATCCATGCCGAGCCGGCCATCTCTTCCGGCTTGTACCCGAGCAGCGCCTCCACGGCCGAGCTCTGGTACTGCACGTTCCCCTGCTGATCTACCAGGGAGAGCGTGTACGAAGGGCGATGAAGAGCCTGCGTGGTGGTGCTCATGACTCCCTCTCTACCGTGATGTTGGCAGCGTCGGCGTGGAGAAGATGCCGCTACGCTCGGATACCTCTATAGTAGCCTCCCATCTCCAGGCTTTTGTCGAAGGCTAGATTATCTATTTAACAATTGAGCGCCCCGATGTCTATCGGGAGAGGGCCCCGTTCCCACATGGGGGGGAGCCTGATACGCCCTCATGCCTCGCCATAGAACATAAGAGGAAGGGTGCCGGGAGCGACCCTACGCTCCCGGCACCCTTCCGTCCCTCACGTGGCCCTGTCGCCCCTCACGCCTCGGGCATGTCCCCGGAGGTCTGGACCCATTTGACGGCGTACTGCATGAGCTCCGCCGCGTTCTCCAGCTCCAGCTTCCGCTTGATGTTCGCCCGGTACGACTCGACCGTCTTCACGCTCAGGTTCAACCGCTCCGCCACCAGCCGCGTCGGCACCCCCTGCCCCAGCAGCC
>JBBSMX010000132.1:0-11853 GCA_038232935.1 Rhodothermales bacterium
CGGCAACAAGCTCGTGCGGGTGATGGCGGCGGTGCTCCGCGCTGGCGTCCCGTACGAGGCCGACCACGTCAGCACGCGGCCGTCGGCGTGACTACGAAATAGTCGCCTGAGCCCTTGACATCGTCATAGCGATCGGCCTGCCGATGGGCCTCCTCGACCTCGTCCGAAGTCCACGTGCAGCCCGCCGCGAGCGGTAGCGGGCCGAGGGCGAGCAGCTTGAGCGAGGTACGGCGATCCATGAGGAACCGGGGTCGAAGGGTAGAGGGGGGAGTTACACCTGGCCTTCGTTGCGCAGCGCGACGATGTGCTCGGCCGTGCGCCAGGCGAGGGCGAGGATGGTCCACGTCGTGTTCTTGTGGGCCTGCGAGACGAACGGCGCGGCGTCGGTGACGAAGACGTTCTTCGCCTCGTGGGCCTGGCAATACGCGTTGAGAGCGGAGGTACGCGGGTCGTCGCCCATCCGCGCGGTGCCGACCTCGTGGATGATCTGGCCCGGCGCGAGGATGCCGTAACCTTCCTCGCGGGTCGGCATCGGGTCGATGGCCTCGCCGCCCATCGCCTCGATCAGCTCCCGCGCGGTCTCGTGGGCATGCTTCATCTGGTTGTACTCCTGATCGCTCCACGTCGCGTTGAAACGGAGGACCGGGATGCCGTAGCGGTCCACGGTCTCCGGGTCGATCTCGCAGTAGTTCTCGTAGCGCGCGACCGTCTCGCCGCGAGCGGAGAAGCCGGCGAAAGCCCCGTAGAAGCGGCGGTAGTCGTTCTTGAGTTCGAGGCCGTAGCCGCCTCCGCCGCGGGGGCGCGGCGTGTTGCTCGCGTCGGCGACGCGGCCGTTGTAGTGGTGGAGGCCGCCCATGAAGCCGTAGCCTGGCTGCCCGCGCCCGCCCCAGACCTCGAAGTGGTAACCGCGTGCGAAGTCGCGCCGCGGGTCGGAGCCGGGCCACGGGATGTAGATGTGCGCGCCGCCGGTGCCGTCCTCGTTGTACGGCGGGCGGTCCATGAGCTGCGGGAAGAACCCCGCGATGTCGGACCCCGTCGAGTCCATGAGGTAGTGACCGACGACCCCGCTCCCGTTGGCGAGCCCGTTCGGGTGGCGCGGCGAGGTCGAGTTGAGCATCAGCCGGGCCGTCTCGCACGCGCTGGCGGCCAGCACCACGACCTTCGCCCGCACCTGATACTCCTGCAGGTCCTGCGTGTCGACGTACGAGATGCCGGTGGCCAAGCCCGCGTCGTTGGTCAGCACCTCGCGGGCCATCGCGTGCGGGATGATCTCCAGCTTGCCCGTCTCCAGCGCCGGACCCAGCAGCACGGAGGGCGAGGAGAAGTTGGAGCCCGTCGCGCAGCCGCGCCCGCACTGCGAGCAGTAGTGGCAGGCGGGCCGCCCGTTGTGGGGACGGGTGAGGATGGAGAGCCGGTTGGCGAGGACCGGGAGGCCGATCTTCCTGGCTCCCTTCATTACGAGCAGCTCGTGCACGCGCGGCTTCGGCGGGGGGAGGAAGATCCCGTCCGGCTCGTTGGGGAAGTCGTCGCGGTTGCCGAAGAGGCCGACGAGCCGGTCCACCTTGTCGTAGTACGGTGCTACGTCGTCGTAGGTGATCGGCCAGTCATCGCCGAGGCCGTCGAGGCTTTTGCCGCGGAAGTCGTCGGGTCCGAAGCGGAGCGAGATGCGGCCCCAGTGGTTGGTGCGGCCGCCGAGCATCCGTGCGCGCCACCACAGCCATTCCGTGCCGGGTGCCTTCGTATACGGCTCGCCCTCGATCTCCCAGCCGCCGATGCAGCCGTCGAACTCGCCGAACGGCTTCTCGGGCGTCGCCGCACCGCGCCGGGGCGAGTCGTAGCTCCACTTGAGCATGTCGCCGTCGCGCGCGGCGTCCCACATCGGCCCGGCTTCGAGCATCACCAGGTCCGCCCCGGCAGCGGTGAGGACGTGGGCAGCCATCCCGCCTCCGGCTCCCGATCCCACAATGGCGACGTCGTAAACCTTGGGCGTTTGGATGGCGGGCATGGCAGGTCAGCTGGCACAAGGGACCGGCCATCGTGAAACAGGCCGGATGGTCGGAGCAGTGCCGTCACATTAGCGCCCGCGCAGGAGAAAGGCAAGACGGAATGTCCCGGACACGGACATCGCGCCCGCCGAGGCTACTTCCCACAGTGGAGCCGGTCAGGGCTCCGCCGTCAGAGCACTTCGATGGTGCTGCGGAAGGTGATCTGCGGCCAGTCCTGTTTCGCCCGGTCGAGCCAGAACTCGCTCTCGCCGAGGAAGGCCAGCTTGCCCTCGGCGTCGCGCGCGAGGCTCGACCCCTGTCGCCGCTCGAACGCCTTCAGCACGTCGGCGTCGTCGCTCTCGACCCAGCGGGCCACTTTGTACGGCAGCAGGTCCATCTTCACGGGCACGTCGTACTCCCGCTCGAGCCGCGTCGCGACGACGTCGAACTGGAGCGGGCCGACGGCCCCGAGGACGTAGTCGTTCGTCGTGAGCGGGCGGTAGAGCTGGATGGTGCCTTCCTCGGTGAGGTGGCGAAGCCCCTTTTCGAGCTGCTTCGCGCGGAGCGCGTTCTCGACGCGGACGCGCCGGAAGTGGTCCGGCGCGAACGACGGCAGGCCGACGAACTGGAGGTCCTCGCCCTCGCTGAACGTGTCGCCCACGCGGATCGTGCCGTGGTTGGCGATGCCGATGATGTCACCGGGATACGCGACCTCGACGCCGCCGCGGTCCTGGGCGAAGAACGCGGTCGCGTTCGCCAGCCGGACGTCGCGGCCGATCCGCGCGTGGCGGACCTTCAGCCCGCGCTCGAACCGGCCCGAGCAGATGCGGAGGAAGGCGATGCGGTCGCGGTGGTTGGGGTCCATGTTCGCCTGCACCTTGAACACGAAGCCGGAGAAGGTCGGCTCGTAGGGCGAGACCTCACGCGTCGTCGTGGCGCGGGGCTGCGGCGGCGGGGCGATCTCGGCGAAGAGGTCGAGCAGGGCCGTGACGCCGAAGCCGTTGAGGGCGCTGCCGAAGAGGACGGGCGTCTGCGTGCCCGCGCGGTAGGCGTCGAAGTCGAACGGCGTGCCGGCTCCGGCAAGGAGCTCTGCATCCCCACGAAGGCGCTCCGCCTGCCTCCCTAAAAGCTCGTCGAGGATCGGGTCGTCTGGCCCGCTCGTCTGCACCACTTCGGGCGTGCCCGCAGGCGGCTCGGCGAGGTGGAGCGTGTGGTCGATGAGGTGGTACGTGCCCCGGAACCGGTCCGCCATACCAATGGGCCACGTCACCGGCGCGGCGGCGATGCCGAGATGCTCCTCGATGTCGGAGAGGAGTTCGAGCGGGTCGCGCGCCTCGCGGTCGAGCTTGTTGATGAAGGTGAGGATGGGCGTGGCGCGGAGGCGGCACACCTCCATCAGCTTCTGCGTCTGGCTCTCGACGCCCTTCACCGCGTCGATCACCATGAGCGCGCTGTCGACGGCGGTGAGGACGCGGTAGGTGTCCTCGGAGAAGTCGTGGTGGCCCGGTGTGTCGAGCAGGTTCATCTCGCGCCCTGCGTACTCGAACGACATCACGGACGAGGTGACGGAGATGCCGCGCTGCTGCTCGATCTCCATCCAGTCGCTGCGGGCGGCGCGGCCGGTCTTGCGGGCGCGGACGTCGCCGGCGAGGTGGATGGCACCGCCGAGGAGGAGGAGCTGCTCGGTCAGCGTCGTCTTGCCGGCATCGGGGTGGCTGATGATGCCGAACGTACGGCGGCGGTCCACCTCGGTGCGGAGGCGGGCGGCGGTGAGGGGGAGGAGCGTATCCGTGCTCATAGGGTGCGGAGAACGTGGCAGCGCGAGATCGGCGTGGTGGCGACAAAGGTAACGGATGTGTCGGCATCGGCTTCCGAGCGCCGGAGCCGCACCGGCGGACCGAGCGTGGTATTCACGAGGAATGAAGCGGAGAGCAATCCCGGCTGTCTCCGCGCAACGGCCGGTCGAAGAGGCGCGTCGTAGTTTTAAACGACGCCCCCGGCGCAACGCTTCGCTGCTAGCGGGGTCTGCTCTCGGGGAGAGCCCTGCACCCTGCCGGCGCTGCGGTGTAACAAAGCGGCGAGGGCTCCCGTCAAAGGCACCATCCCGATCTGTTCCCTTACCGCTCGTTATTCCATGCTCGTTTTCTTCCGCTACACGGTGGCGCTTCTCCTCCTCGGCACGCTCGGTGCCGGTGCCGCGACGGCACAGCAGACGCCGGCGGAGCTCGGAGGAACCCCTGAGGAGATCACGTTCGACGAAGCCCTGCGCATCGGCCTAGAGCGCAACACGACGCTCCGGCAGGCCACGAACGTCGCCGAGGCCCGCGCCTACGATGTCTCGCGCGTCCGCGCCGGCTTCCTGCCGGACCTCTCCGCCGCCCTCCGTCCGACCCAGCGCTACGGCCTCGCCTTCGACCAGACGACGGGGCAGCTCGACCAGGAGACGACGCAGTCGCTCGACGCTTCGCTCTCGGCGAGCCTGAACGTGTTCAACGGGTTCCGCGATCAGGCGTCCCTCAACCAGTCCGTCCTCCAGCGCGAGGCCAGCGAATACTCGCTCGTGCGCGCCCAGCAGGACGTGCTCTTCAACGTGGCGAACCAGTTCCTCCAGGTTTTGCTGAACAAGGAGCTCCTGCTGATTCAGGAGAAGAATCTCGAAGCCGACCGCGCCCAGCGGACCCAGATCGAGCAGCTCGTCGAGGCAGGCGTCCGTGCGCGCGCTGACGTACTCCAGCAGGATGCCCTCGTGGCTCAGCGCGAGCTCACGCTCCTCCAGGCCGAGTCCGACCTCGAACTCGCCCAGACGCGGCTCGTCCAGATCCTCCAGCTCGACCCGTTCGGCAACTACACGTTCGTCGCGCCGTCGCTGGAGGCGGTGCCGTTGCAGCCGGGCACCTACGACCTCGAAGCCCTCCTCACGGCCGCGCTCGACCGCCGCGACGACCTCCGGGCGCAGCAGCTCCAGATCGAAGCGGCCGAGGCGGGGGTCCGCGTCGCGCGCAGCGGGTACTACCCGACGGTGAACCTCTTCGCGGGCTATGGGACGAGCTACTCCAGCCTCGCCACGCGGTCGTTGGGCGGGACGCCCATCGAGATTCCCGTCACCACTAGCGACGGTGAGCCCATCCTCGTCGGCGGAGAACCGTTTACCTTCGACGAGCAACTCCCGCGGGAGGACACACCGTTCGGCGACCAGTTCTTCACAGACAACCGGGGCGGCTCGTTCGGGCTGTCGATCGACATCCCCATCTTCGACCGGTTCGTGACGCGGTCGCAGGTGCAGCAGGCCCGGCTCGAAGCCGCCAACGAGCAGATCCAGCTGGAGGACCTCCGGCAGAGCGTGGCGCTCGAGGTCCGTCAGGGTTTTCTAGATTATCAGAACGCGGCGAAGCGGCTGGACGTGACGGCGCGGCAGGTCGCCTCGGCTGAGGCCGCCCTCAACGCCGAGCAGGAGCGCTACGACCTCGGCGTCTCGACACTCACCGAGCTGACGCAGGCGCGCACCCTCCTCGTCGAAGCGCAGAGCGCGCGGGCGCAGGCCGTGGCCCAGTTCGTCTTCCAGAGCAAGCTCATCGACTACGCCACCGGCACCCTCGACCCGAACGCGAGTCTGTTCGAGTAACTGCGCGCCCGCACTCACGCGCCCCCGTACAGAAGCAGCACCGATAACCGACTTCCTGCTCATGGCTACTCCTGCTAAGAAGAACAACACGAAGCGCATCCTCTTTGGCCTTGGCGGGGCGCTCGTCGTCCTCGTCGTCGTCGTCGTGATTCTGGGCGGCCGGGGCGACGAAGAGGGCATCGTCGTCGAGACGGCCCAGGTCGAAGTTCGCACCGTCACGCAGACGGTGACGGCGTCCGGCAAGGTCCGGCCCGAGCTGGAGGTGAAGATCTCCTCGGACGTCTCGGGCGAGATCGTCTTCCTCCAACTCGAAGAGGGCAACCGCGTCGAGCAGGGACAGCTCCTCGTCCAGATCCAGCCCGACTTCTACGCGGCGCAGCGCGAGCAGGCCGAGGCCGGGCTTCTCCAAGCCCAGGCCGACGCCGCGCGGGCCGAGGCCGAGATGACGCGGGCGCAGGAGGACCTCCAGCGGAAAGAGATGCTCGCCGAGCGCGGGGTGATCGCGCAGATGGAGTTGGAGACCGCGCAGACGCAATCGAAGGTGGCGAAGGCTAGTTTCGAGGCTGCGCAGTACCGCACCCGCAGCGCCCGCGCTTCCCTCAACCAAGCCAGCGACCAGCTCCGCAAAACGTCCATCTACGCCCCGATGAGCGGGACCGTCTCCCAGCTCAACGTCGAGCTCGGCGAGCGCGTCGTGGGGACGAGCCAGATGACCGGCACCGAGATCATGCGCATCGCCGAGCTGGGCCGGATGGAGCTGGAGGTGGACATCAATGAGAACGACATCGTGAACGTCGCCGTCGGGGACTCCGCGCGGATCGACGTCGATGCCTACCCGCAGGAGCCGTTCCGGGGCGTCGTGACCCAGATCGCCAACTCGGCACGGGTCTCGGGCCAGGGCACGCAGGAGGAGGTCACGAATTTCCCCGTGAAGATCCAGATTCGCGGCACCTACGATCCGGACGCTACGCCCGTGCAGACGGCCCAGGCCAGCGATCTGCAGGAGGCCCCGCCGACCTCGTCCCGCACCCTCCGCCCCGGCATGAGCGGGACCGTGGACATCTTCACCGAAACCGTCCCCAACACCGTCGTCGTCCCGATCCAGGCCGTCACCGTCCGCGACTTCAACCGCCTCCACGAAGGCGACGATGCTGACGAGGCTGAGGTCGAAGCGAGCGAGGACGCCGAGAGGGAGGGCGACGGGCCGGCTCCGATGGGCCCGATGGCCGAGGACCTCCGCCGCGTCGTTTTCCTGATGCAGGACGGCAAGGCCAAGATGGTCGAGGTCGAGACGGGGATCTCCGACGACACGCACATCGCCGTGACGCGCGGGCTCTCGGGGGGCGAGACGGTGATCGTCGGTCCGTTCCGCACGCTCCGCACCGAGCTCGAACCGGACGACGCCGTCCGCATCGACGACAGCGAGGGCGAGCGCCGTGGTCCGCCGCGGAGCTGAGTGTGGGAGGGGTAGGGGATGGGCGTGAGATAGCGCTCATCGCTGGCACTCGCTTGCACTCGCTTCCCTCCGTCTCACCTCCATTCCGCCCTGTACCCCTTACCCTTTACCCTTTCACATGGACCCCATCATCCACATCGAGCAGGTCTGGAAGACGTACCAGATGGGCGTCGAGCAGGTCCATGCGCTGCGCGGACTCTCGCTCGAAGTCTTCCCGAACGAGTACGTCGCCATCATGGGGCCGAGCGGCTCGGGGAAGTCGACGCTGATGAACATCGTCGGCTGCCTCGACATCCCGACGACGGGGCGCTACGTCCTCAACACCCGCGACGTCTCGACGCTCTCCGACGACGCCCTCGCCGCCGTCCGCAACCGCGAGATCGGGTTCGTCTTCCAGACGTTCAACCTGCTGCCGCGCGTGAACTGCCTGCAGAACGTGGAGCTCCCGCTGATCTACTCCGGGATGGGCAAGCGCGAGCGGCGGGAGCGGGCCGCCGAGGCGCTCGTCAGCGTCGGGCTCGGGGACCGGATGGACCACCGGCCGAACGAGCTCTCGGGCGGGCAGCGCCAGCGCGTCGCCGTGGCCCGCGCCCTCGTCAACCGCCCCGCGATCCTGCTCGCCGACGAGCCGACGGGCAACCTCGACTCGACGACGAGCGAGGAGATCATGCGGCTCTTCGAGGTGCTCTACCGGCGCGGCAACACGGTCCTCGTGGTCACGCACGAGGAGGACATCGCCGAGCACGCCCGCCGCATCGTCCGCCTCCGCGACGGCACCATCGAGCGCGACGAGCGCGTGGCGCATCCGAAGCTCGCGGAACTGGAGGTCGAAGCGCTCGAAGCTGCATGAGTTCGCTCGTCGTCAGCCACACGGCGCTCGGCGTCGTCGCCGAACGGTGCGTGGCGTCCGCTCGTAACGACCTCGTGGTGGAGACGGCGGACCCCGTAGGCGTCGGGCTCGCCGATGGGAGGTGGAGGTGGAACCGGGTGCTGAGCCAGCGAGAAGCACTCCGAGACGCCGAGCGCGGCGGCGAGTGTGAGGAGCGAAAGCAGGCGGGGTGAAGGTTCGGCGAGACGCATAAGTCCTGGAACTGCTGGCCGATGGTATCGAATAAGCCGCGCAGAAGGGCGGATCGGCCACATAGCTGCTTCCGGCCTTCTTCCTTTACGGGGCATCCGCCCCGCTCCCGGTCACCTTCGTTCGTGCTCGCCGTGTTCTCCCTCGACGCTTTCATCGCGGCCTTCCTGCCGCTCTTCGTCGCCCTCAACATTCCGGGCGTGCTCCCGCTCTACATCGGGATGACGGAGTCGATGGAGGCGCGGGCGCGCCGCGCGCTCCTGCTGCGGGCGATGACGGTCGCCGTCGTGCTGGCGCTGCTGATGCTGTTTGCGGGCGGCATCATCTTCCGCACGCTCGGCATCACCGTCCACGACCTCCGCGTCGGCGGGGGGCTGATCCTGCTCGTCCTCTCGATCACCGACCTCGTCTTTGGGGACATGAAGAAGCGTCGGGGTGGTAACGGGGATGCCGATCACGACTTCGACGTCGACGATGCGAACGAGCTGGCCGTCGTCCCGCTCGGCATCCCCCTCATCATCGGCCCCGCCGCGATCACGACGATCCTCGTGACGCAGGGGCAGTTCGGCCTCGTGCTGACGCTTACCTCAATCCTCGTCAACATGGTGCTCGTCTACACCGCGTTCGCTTTCGGGCCGCGCCTGCTGGCGTACTTCGGGGCGGGCTTTTCGAAGGCCGTGGCGAAGGTGGCGAGCCTGTTCCTCGCCGCGATTGCCGTGGCGATGATCCGCGCCGGGATCGTCGGGATGCTGGCGCAGCTCGGAGCGTGAGGGAGATGTGCGGTGTGGGAGCGAGTGGGGAAAGGTACCGAGGCCGCTAATTCCCGTCCACCGTCCACCGTCCACCGTCCACCGTCCATGTACCCCACCGCCGAAGTCCGCTGGTTCATCGCAGGGTCCCTGCCCGACGAGGCGGGCGCGTGGTTCCGCGCCGTGGTCGGCGAATGCCCGTGGGAGACGCGGACCGACCACTACGTCCGCCCGGCATCAGCTGACGGGCTCGGCGTGAAGGGACGCACGGGCAACCTCGAAGTCAAGCGACTCGTCGAGGTCGTCGGGGAGGAGGCGCTGCACGACGACGTGACGGGGCGCGTCGAGCGCTGGCGGAAGTGGAGCTTCCCGCTCGACGACGGTGCTATCCTCCGCAACGGCGCGGGCGACTGGGTGGCAGTAGCGAAGCGGCGGCAGAAAGGCACGTTCGCCGTCGACGGCGAGGCCGTCACGCCGATGCCACGCGAGGAGCAGACCGGGCAGGGATGTTCGCTTGAAATCGCCGAGGTCGGAGTCGGGGGGCGGGTGTGGTGGAGCGTCAGCTTCGAAGCGTTCGGCCCGGAGTCGGAACTGGTCGAAGTGCTTCGCCGGGCGGCGGCCTACATCTTCGCGCAGGCCGATCCGCCCGCGCTCGGCGGTGCGCAGTCGATGAGCTACCCGGCGTGGCTGTGGGCGCTCCCGAAGGCGACCGAGTCGTAGCGCGGCTTCAGCTGCGGCCCGCCGCCTCCCACTCGGTGAGGAGCTGCCCGGCCTCCTCCAGCCTCTCGTGTGTGCCGATGTCGTGGCAGGTGTTGCCGGCTCCGGTGTAGGCCGCGATGACGGACCCGTTCTTGGAGGCGCGGAGGTACGAATCCATCACCGAGAACTTCTCCCCCTCCTCGCCGCGCAACAGGGCGACCATCTCGGGCGCGAGGACGTGGACGCCGCAGAAGTCGTAGCGCTGAGCCTCGCCCTGCTGCCCCCGTATGAGCCGCTCCTCCCCATCGATTGCGTAGCCGGCGAGGCCGCCATCGTCGAAGACGAGATAGCGGCCCGTCGCGGCGGCGGACACGGCGAGCGTGGCGAGGGGCGTGCGGTCGTCGGTGCGGTGGGCGTCGTAGAGCCCGCGCAGGTCCACGTTCGTAAGGATGTCTACGTTGTGGACGAGCAGCGGCTCATCGTCGGGCAGGAACGGGGCGGCCTTTTTGATGCCGCCGCCCGTCTCCAGCGGCCCGTCCGGTTCCTCCGAGATCGCGACCTCTACGCCGAACCCATCGTGCTCCTCGATGAAGTCCGCGACCTGCTCGCCGAGGTGCGACACGTTCACGACGAGGCGGCTCGCCCCGGCGTCGAGGCAGCGGCGGATGACCCGCTCCAGCATCGGCACGCCGGCAATCGGGACGAGCGCCTTCGGCGTGTGGTTGGTGAGGGGGAGGAGGCGGGTGCCGAAGCCCGCCGCCAGGATCATCGCGACCATGAGGGAGAAGGGTGAGGGGGGAGAGGAGAGGCAGGGATCAGAGCGTACGCGGCAGGGGTTGGCTTGTGCCCTTCCCTCCAACGCCCCCCTCTATGTCCCTCTCGCTCGGCATCGTCCACGGCTACGGCTTCTCCGGGGCCGGCAGCAACCTCTGGACGCGGAGCATCGTCCGTGCCCTCTGCCACCTCGGTCACGAGGTCCACGTCGTCTGCCAGGAGAGCCGCCCCGAGGCGTATGACTTCGTCGCTGAAGAGGTGACATACGATGCCGACGGCGAGCCGGAGACACTCTTTCAGCGGCAGACGCCGTACCCCGGCCGCTGCATCGTCCACCGCCCCGACCTCGCCGTGCTGCCGACCTACGTCCGGCCTCGCACGGACTCGACCTACGTCCGCTGCATCCTCGACCTCGACGACGCGGCCATCGAGGACTACGTGGAGCGCAACGCCCGCGTGCTCGCTCGCGTCGCCGAGCACGTCACCGGGTTCTGCGTCAACCACGTCGTCCTCTCGTCGGTGGCCGCGCAGCGGGCGAAGGAGCGGACGGGCGTGCCCTTCGCCGTGCTGCCCCACGGCAGCGCCATCGAGTACGTCGTCAAAAAAGACCCGCGGATGCACGCCGCCGCGAGCGCCGCCCTCGCCGCCGCCGACCGCGTGTTCGCGCTCAACGGCGAGATGGAGGGCCGCTTCCGCGACGTGTTCGGCGACGTCCCCGGTCTCGCCGCAAAGGTCGGTCGCCTCCCCGTCGGCGTGGACACGGATCAGTTCGACGTGGCACCGCGCCACGAGCGCGCCGAGCGGATCGAAGCCCTGCTCGGCTACGTCGCCGACGAGGAGCGCGGGCGGACCGCCGCGCAGCAGCAGGACCTCCGCGAGGCGCTCCACGCCGACCTCTCCGACGACGGCCTCCGTGCCGCCCTCGACGCGAGCGCCGACTACATCAGTTCCACCCCCGACGCCGACCTCGAAACGAAGCTCCGCGCCGTCGATTGGGACAATGCGGCCGTCGTGCTCTACGTGGGGCGGCTCATCGCGGAGAAAGGGTTTCCCGCTGCCGTCGTCGCTTTCCCTGAAATCCTCGCTCGGCGGCCGAATGCGCGCCTCATCGTGGCGGGCACGGGCGGACTGCGCGAGGCGATGGAGGCGTTTGTGTGGGCGGCCTCGCAGGGCTACCGGACCCTCGCCCGGCGGATCGTCCGGATGGGCACGGCGCTGCAAGGCGAAGCCGAGCCGGAACCGTTCCCCCTCGCCGCGCCCTACTTCGACCGGCTGGAAGCGGAGGGTCGGCTCGACGATTACTTCGACCGGGCGGAACAGCACCTCCGGCCCGAGCACGTCGTCTTCACCGGCTTCCTCGACCACGCGCCGCTCGGCAAGCTCTACGCCGTCGCCGACGTGGGTGTCTTCCCCTCCGTCGTCCGTGAGGCGTCGCCGCTCGTGATTCCTGAAGCGGCGGCGTCCGGCACGCTCCCCGTCGGCACCGACTA
>JBBSMX010000133.1:0-11740 GCA_038232935.1 Rhodothermales bacterium
CGGCGACAGCCTGCTCGGTGGCGTCGTCTCGTAAGGCGGCATCGAGGATGCGTTGTCGGAAGTCGAGGGAGAAGGCGGCCATAGCGAGTAGAGGAAGGAGTCGCCCCAAGATTACAACCAATCGTCTCTCACACTAGCGGCACAGGAGGGTCCCGAAGCGGCGGCTCGGGCCATGCGCCGGTCCCCGGAACAGTTCGGTCCCGTGGTGGCCACCGAGCACACAAAGTGGATGGGGCTTGCCCGCGAGGTGAGCCGTGCCGAGGGCTACGAGGTGGCTCGCAGCGCGGCCAATGTCGGCGAGCAGTACGTCCACACGCGCGCCGCCGCCGGCGGCACCGGGCACGAGGAAATGCGCTCGGCCCTGGCCTCGAAGGGCCTGGAGGTCCAGTCGCTCCAGCGGGAGCTGGCGCAACTCACGAGCCGCCACGGCCAGCCCGCGCAGATCGTGGAGCGGATCGGCCAGCGGGCGCAGGCGCTCACGACCGCACAGAGGAACAGCCTCGGTCGCACCCTCTCTCCCCCGCAGATGGCCGTCGTGTCGAAGGCAGCCGGGCTGGCAGCGAAGGCGATGCGCGGCGTCGAGCGATAGCGAGGAGGCGGGCACGGCAGGACTGCCCCAGTCACCAACTCACATTTCGACGACAGACGGACTCGCTTCTGGGGGAGACGTTGTGAGCATCCCATCCCCCTCGTGGCTTTCGGAATCGGGTACCCGGGTGCGCAGCATGGGAGGCGAGAAGCGCCGGAGGCGAAGTGCGTTCGTAAGTACGAAGACGCTGGAGGTGCCCATCGCCGCGGCGGCAAAGACCGGCGAGAGCAGTACACCGAAGACCGGGTAGAGCGCGCCGGCCGCCACGGGGATCAGGACAGCGTTGTAGGCGAAGGCCCAGAACAGATTCTGCTTGATGTTGCGCAGCGTGGCACGCGAGAGGGCCAGCGCCGTGGGGATGCCTCGGAGGTCGCCCGACATCAGCACCACGTCGGCCGACTCGATGGCGACGTCGGTGCCGGTCCCGATGGCGACGCCGACATCGGCCTGCGCGAGCGCGGGGGCGTCATTGATGCCGTCGCCGACGAAGGCGACGCGGTGCCCCTCGGCCTGGAGCCGCTTGACGGCCTCGGCCTTCTGGTCGGGTAGCACCTCGGCCCGCACCTCGTCGATGCCGAGCTGCCGGGCGATGGCCTCGGCCGTGCGGCGGTTGTCGCCGGTGACCATCGCCACGCGGAGACCGAGGGCGTGGAGTGCCTCGATGGCGGCCGGCGTCTCGGCTTTGATCGGATCGGCCACAGCGAGAATGGCCGCGAGTCTCCCATCCACGGCCGCGTAGAGCGGGGTCTTCCCCTCGCCCGCCAGCCGCTCGGCCGCCTCCGCGAACACGCCTACGTCAAGGCCGAGGCGGGTCATGTAGCGGTCGGCCCCAGCTTCGATGCGCTGCCCCTCCACCGTCGCCGCGACGCCAAATCCCGGCACGGCCTCGAAGTCCTCAGCCTCCGGGAGCACCTGCTCGTGTGCCTCAGCCTCCTCGACAATCGCGCGCCCGATGGGATGCTCGGAGGATCTTTCTACGGCGGCCACGAGCCGGAGCACCTCGTCCTCGTCGAACCCCTCCTGCACGACGAGGTCGGTCAGGCGCGGGCGGCCCTCGGTGAGCGTGCCCGTCTTGTCGAGCGCGACGACATCAGCTTCGTGGAGCGTCTGGAGCGCGTCGCCGCGCCGGAAGAGCACGCCGAGCTCGGCGGCCTTGCCGGTCCCGACCATGATCGAGGTCGGCGTGGCGAGCCCCATCGCGCAGGGGCAGGCGATGATGAGGACCGAGACGGCGGCGACGAGCGCGAGCGGGAGTGCGGGCTCCGGCCCTACGAATAGCCACACGATGGCCGTGAGCGTCGCGATCCCGATCACGATGGGGACGAAGACGGCGACCACGCGGTCAGCGAGCGCCTGGATCGGCGGGCGCGTCATCTGCGCCTCCTCGACCATCTGGATGATCTGAGCGAGCACCGTCTCTGCTCCCACGCGCTCGGCGCGGAAGCGGAAGCTGCCCGTGCCGTTGATCGTCCCGCCGATGACCTCGGCCCCCTCGGATTTCTCGACCGGCACCGGCTCGCCCGAGACCATCGACTCGTCCACGAACGACGTGCCTTGGGTCACGACCCCGTCCACAGGCACCTTATCGCCCGGCCGCACCACGACGACGTCGCCGGCGACGACCTCTTCCACAGGGATCTCCTGCTCGCTGCCCTCCCGGACCACGCGCGCCGTGCGGGGCTGGAGGCCGAGCAGCGTCTTGATGGCCTCGCTCGTGCGCCCCTTCGCTATCGCTTCGAGGTACTTGCCGACGAGGATGAGCGTGATGATCGTCGCCGAGGCCTCGTAGTAGACGTGGACGGTGCCCTCGGGCAGGAGTCCCGGCACGAACGTGGCGACGATGGAATAGCCGTAGGCCGCCGTCGTGCCCAGCATGACGAGCGTGTTCATGTCCGGGCTGCCGTGGCGGAGCGAGGCGATCCCGGCGCGGTAGAACCGCCACCCCGGCCCGAACTGTACGACCGAGGCGAGCGCGAAGAGGATGAGGAAGAGCGTCTGCGTGGGGACGATCCCCGCCAGCCAGTCGTGCCCGCCGGGGACGAGCATCGGCCCCATCGAGAGGAGCAGGATGGGGATCGTAAAGCCGGCCGCGACGAAGAGCCGGCGGCGGAGGGCGCGGCGCTCGGCCTCGCGGGCCTCGCGCTCGGCGTCTACGCGGTTCTGCCCCCCCTCCACTTTCAGCACGTCGTAGCCGGCGTCGCGGACGGCCGCCTCGAGCTGAGCCGACGAGACCGCACCCGGCGCGTGGCGCACTACGGCGCGTTCGGTCGCCAGGTTGACGCTCGCGTCGAGGACGCCCTCCACCTTCCGCAGGGCGCGCTCGACCCGTCCCACGCACGACGCGCAGGTCATCCCTTGGACGCCGAGCGTCGTCTCGGCCGTCGGCACGTCGTAGCCGGTGGCGCGGACGACGTCGGCGAGGGCAGCGGGGTTGGTCGCGTCTGGGTCGTAGTGGACCGATGCCCGCTCGGTGGCGAGGTTCACGCGCGCCTCGGCCACGCCGGGGGCCTTGCCGAGGGCGCGCTCGATGCGGCCGGCGCAGGCCGCGCACGTCATCCCGGAGATGGGGAGTGTCGCGCGCTCGGAATTGGGCTGCTGGGGTGGCTCTGTAACTTCGCCGCCAGCGGGCCGCCCGTTTCGGGCCGTCGGCGGCGTCAGGGTGCGGTCGTCCATCGGTCTGCTCAGGTTATCGGATCTGCTTGAAGAGCAGGTCCATGATCTCGTCGTAGCTACGCTGCGCCGCCGCCTGGTCGCCCGAGCGCAGCGCGTCGGTAACGCAGGTCTCGAGGTGGTTGCGCGTGATGAGCTTGCCGGCCCCCTGGAGGGCCTGCTGCACCGAGGCGATCTGGCCGAGCACATCGCCGCAGTAGCGGGCCTCCTCGACCATCCGCTGGAGACCGCGGACCTGGCCCTCGATGCGCTTGAGGCGGTCCATGACCTCCTTCCGTTTCTCTTCGTGCATGTTCATGGCGGTCGGGGTTCGATTGGAAGTCAGATGAACGTCGTAAGGACCCTCCTCGACGCAATAGACTGCCTATAGATCAGGACGGCGGGGTCAGGCCGCCTCGACGCCGAAGCCCTTGCGCTCGACGGCCTCGGTGAGGCGCTCGCGGCTCACCTGCTCGGGGTCGTAGCGCACGCGGGCCTCGCCTACCTCTACGCCGAGCACCTCGGTGCCCTCGACGCCTCGGAGGGCCTCTTCGACCGTGCGGACGCAGTGGCCGCAGCTCATGCCGCTGATCTGGAGGGTGTCGATCATGTGCTCGCTCATGGTGTTTCGGGTTTCGTAGAGATTGGGAAGGTAGAGTACCCCCCTACCCTATGTCGGTTCCTGGAACGGAAGAGATGGGCAGCTCTCCTCTTTTCTCAACGTCCCGTTGTGCGCCTCGGCTCACCGAACCGGTTCGCTCCGTACCTCCTCCACGAGGCGTCGGACGAGGTCGGGCCGGGCTATCTCGCCCATGAGGTATTGCTCGATGAGCAGGCTGGCGATGGGGGCCGCCGCCGTCGAGCCGAACCCGGCGTTCTCGACCAGCACGGCCACGGCGATCTCAGCCCCCTGGCCCGTCGGCTCATACGGCGCGAACGCGATGAAGAGCGAGTGGTCCTCGCCCTGCGGGTTCTGCGCCGTCCCGGTCTTCCCTCAGGGCTATCGCATACTCCCGACGTTGCCGGCGGTGAACCACCGGGCTTACAGCCAAAGGGACGCGTCCCGAACGACGCTGAAGCGCCCTGTGCTCGGCACGAGCACCAGCCCCCCTCGGGGCTTACGCTGTGAGCCGGGGGCTTCAGACCCCGGCACTGCCGGGGCCAACCGAGTATGCGATAGCCCTGCGCACAACCCGGGGATACTTTACGGAGGGCCGGTAAACCCTTACTTTAACCGAGACCCCTTCGGACGGAGATGACGGCCATGAGTCAGGAGCGTTTCAACTTGTACAGGAAACACGTCGCGCTTGCCGCGCTGATCGCCGCGATCTGTGCTCTGGCCCTCCCGGCGAACGCCCAGCTGCAGCCGACTCCCCCGTTCGCTCCCGGAAGGAATCACGTCGCGTCGCCGTTTGAGGAGTACCTCACCGCCCCGGCCGCCGGCAAGAGTCTGTTTCCGCTTGATGCATCTTTCCGTGGTGTTGGCGCTGCGCCGAAGGCGAGCGTGGATACGCTTCTGGCACGCGCCGAGAGACGCCTGCACACCAGCCCTGCTGACGCGCTGCGCCTTGCAGAGGAGGCGCTGGCCCTGGCGCAGCGAAGGGGCAATCAGAGAGGAGAGGCCACGAGCCTGCAGGTGATCGGCGACATTCACTATGCGCAGGACCGTCTGGATCAGGCGCTGGACGATCTCGAGCGCGCGCGGCGGCTCTTCGAGGCCACAGGAGACCGGGCGGGTATGGCCGGAGCGCTGAACCGTATAGGAAACATACACACCAGGCGAGGCAACCTGCCGCAGGCACTGCGCGCTCACCTTCAGGCACTGGACCTGTCCGAGCAACTCGAAGACGAGGAGGGCATGGCCGAGGCCTTCAGCGACATCGGTCACGTCTACCAGCGGCAGGAGAATGCGGCGCAGGCGGTGCACTACGTCCGACGCGCCGTCCGGCTGTACGAGGCATCGGATAACCAGCAGGGCCTAGCAAGAGCCTACAGTAATCTCGGTCTTGCACTTGTGGACATGGGTGCCTACGACGAGGCCATTCCCTACCTCCGACATACGTTGGCATTTTCTGAGGAGGCAGGGGACCCGCGCGGGACGGCCATTGCCTTCAATAACATCGGCGTGGCGCTCAACCGTTCGGGACATCCTGCCGAAGCATTAGGGTACCTCCGAAAAGCTCTTCGCATGGGTGAGGAGATAGGGTTCGATTACCTGTTGGCAATGATCTGCGATGAACTGGGACGCTCCTATCTGGCGCTCCGACGCCTCGACCTCGCGCTGACCTTTGCGCAGCGAAGCCTGGCGTTGGGAGAAAAAGCGGAAGACGCTTACAATATCCACCTTAGCTATGAAGTGCTCTCCCGGATTCACGCGGCCCGAGGCGAACACGAGCAGGCGTATGCCTACCACCAGCACTACGGTGCCGCAAAAGACAGCCTGTTCGACGCTGAGAAGGCGGAGATCATTTCGCGGATACAAACGCGCCACGAACTGGAGGGGATGGAGCAGCAAATCGAGACCCTCTACCAGCAGAGCCGCATCCGCGTTCTTCAGTCAGAGCAGCGGCAGAACGTCTTGCTGGGAGGGCTGGGGGCGCTCGTTCTCGTGGCTGGCTTCTCGTTTAACAGGTACCGTTTGAAGCAAAGAGCCAATCGCCTACTGATGGAGAAAAATGAAGAGATCGGACAGCAAGGAGAAGTGCTCCGCGTGACCCTGGAAGAGAAATCGCTGATGCTAGAGGAAAAGGAGGTGCTTGTCAAAGAGATTCACCACCGCGTCAAGAACAACCTCCAGATCCTTTCCAGCATGTTGAGGCTCCAGGTCCAGGCACTGGAAAATCCCGCTGCGTTGGCGGCCTTGCAAAACATGCAGGCCCGGGTTCTATCGATGGGACTCCTTCACCAGGAACTCTACGGGGAGGACAACTCCACCCACGTGGATATGCAGGGCTACGTCGAGAAGCTCAGTCGGTGTCTACTGCGCGCCTTCAATGCCGACGGGCGGGTGCACTGTTCCGTCCAAGCACACGGCACGCAACTCGACGCCGACACTGCCGTGCCCCTGGGTCTCATTCTAAACGAACTCCTTTCCAACGCGCTCAAGCATGCCTTTCCGGGCGAGAAGAGCGGGGTCGTCCGGGTAGACCTGCACCGGACGGAAGAGAAGGGCTGGTATGAAATGACAGTCTCGGACGACGGCATAGGGTGGTCTGAAGGTCCCGTCCCGGAGAAGACGGTGACCGTCGGCCTCACCCTGATCGGGGTGATGACGCGCCAGCTTCGCGGCACGATGCAGCGAACCAACGGCGTCGGGCTCACCTACACGATGCGGTTCAAGGCGAAAGGGGTGCGGTCGTGAAAGTGGTCGTCGTCGAGGACGAGTTGCTGGTCGCCCACGACCTGAGCACGATCCTCGAACAGGTCGGGTACGTCGTCTCCGCCGTGGTGATGTCCGTAGAGGAAGCCATCGAGGCGGTCGAGCACTACGAGCCGGACGTGGTGCTCATCGACATCGTGCTCGAGGGCGAGCGTGACGGCATCGACCTCGGGCGGATACTCCATGCCGACTACGACCTCCCGTTCCTCTACGTCACCTCGCACGCCGACCGTTCGACCGTTGAACGGGCAAAGGCTACCCGGCCCAGCGGCTACCTCGTCAAGCCGTTTACGGAAGCGGACGTGTATGCTGCGACAGAGATTGCGCTGAGCCATTTTGCAGAACGCAGCGGCGGAGCGATAGCAGCAGACTCGGGGCAGCCCTCGGAGGGGTTGCCGCCGTTTCGCCTGCGGAAGGTGCTCTCCTACATCGAGGAGCACCTTACCGAGGACCTCAAGCTGGGCGAGTTGGCCGACGTGGCCGGCATGAGCAAGTATCACTTCAGCCGGCTCTTCAAGGACGCCGTCGGCGTGCCGCCCTATCGGTACGTCGTGCAACAGCGCGTAGCCGAAGCCCAGAGCCTGCTTCTTCGGACGGACCTCTCCGTGGCGCAGATCGCCCTGAAGACGGGGTTTAGCAGCCAGAGCCACCTCAGCACCTCCTTCCGCGAGCACACCGGCACCACCCCGCTCGCTTTTCGGGAGAAGCGTTAATGCACAACACTTGTCATATCAACGAGCCCTTCGACTCCGCTCAGGACAGGCTCCGCGAGGAGATATCTTTCACGTTTCAGTGCTCGCCGTTCCGCCGGGGGTTCCGCAAGCTCCACCCCCGGCCACGGATTGCCTCTGCTCTTCGAGCTTTCCATTGAACGCCGTAGGCGTAACGGACCCTCGTGGCCGCGTATGTAGCGGAGCGGAATGCGCGGCGGCAGGAGACCATTGAGTTTTAGCAAGATCCTGAACGCCGGAGCAATATTCTGGAATACGAGCGCCGGAGGTTGGGGGTATCGTGGTTGTCTCGTTCGCTTCCCCTTCAATCCCTTCGGAAAGCAGATCCCGTGCCCCCTCTTTGCCACCAACCTCTGAAAAACCATGACCAGCCTTTCTCCCCCGCCCAGCACGAGAGAGCTCTTGGCGACAGCCAGCGCGAAGAGCGCCCGCTGTATAGTAGCGGCCCTGTGCCTCCTCCCGATCCTTGCGATCAGCGCCCAAGCGCAAAGCGCCATCGACTCTACCTTCAACGGGACCGGAATCGTTCGATCGGGGATACCGAATAGCCAGAGCTTCGCGATCAGCGAGCAGAGCGACGGTGGACTCGTCTCGTCCGGCAGCGCGCAGTTCCCGCCTACCTTCGCGCCTTACCTCATCGTGTTCAAGGTGACGGAGGCCGGCGCTCTGGACACCACCTTCGGGACTGACGGCGTGTTCACAGACAGCGCTGCGGTTGACTTCAGCAGGAGTTCCGATCTCGTCGTGGACGCTGCGGACCGCATCTACGTGGCAGCAGATGTGGTTGAGGACGAGGAGTCCTCGATGGTGGTTTACAGGCTCACCCCTGAGGGCGTGCGCGACGCCACCTTCGGCGAGAACGGGCTCGCTCGCGTGGTCAACCCCGCCCCCTTCAGTCGCACCGGAGCGAGGGCGATCACCCTCGACGGTGCGGGTCGCATCATAGTCGCAGGGTCGTACATGGTGCCGAACGTGGAGAGGATCGCTGTGGCCCGTTTCTTGGCAGACGGCACTCCCGACGAGAGCTTCGGCACGAATGGGCTCCTCGTCGCTCCCTTCAACGCCGGCTCATTCGCGGACAGGACCCAAGCTGTCGTCACCTATCCCGACGGCTCGCTCCTCGTCATCAGCCGCTCCGAGGTCTCCTTCAATGAATTCGACGTGTCCGTGCTGAAGGTCAACCCAGACGGCCAGGTTGACGGCAGCTACGGCGACAACGGGGCGTTCCTTTTCAACGACCCGGGTAACGAAGACGCTTTTGGGGCGCTCCTCCAGGAGGATGGGGCCGTCGTGATCGTCGGCCTAGATACTGAGGACGACCCCTCCGCCCAGTTCGCCAATGGGCTCGCCCTGCGCGTGGACGCGGGCGGTGCGCTCGACACGTCCTTCGGCGTCGGCGGGAAGGCAGAGGTGTTCGTCGACCCGGCCGAGAACACCACCGCGAACTACTACGACGTGGACCTCGATGATGGAGAGTACGTCCTCATAGGGGATATACTAGATCTTGGGCCCTTCACCCGGAGCCTCCTCCTCACGCGGATCACTACCGCTGGTATGGCCGTCACGACGTACGGCGAGAGCGGGTCCAACGTGATCCCGTCGCCGCTCGGGGAGGGCACGTCGCTCCAGGGAACGGGCCTCATTGTCCGACCAAACGGGCAGTACTATTTCGTCGCGAACACTGAGGACGCCTCGTTCAGTAGGCAAGCCGCCATCGGCCGCCTCGTCGGCAGCACCGGCACCGACATCGCCGACGGGGCCACCCCGACCTCGCCCTTTGCCCTCGGTACTGCGGCCCCCAATCCGTTCTCCCAGCGAGCCGTTCTAAAACTTACGCTCGCCCAGCCTCAGCACGTGGAGGCCGCGCTCTTCGACGCGCTCGGCCGCCGGGTGGCCGTTCTGCACGAGGGCTTTCTCTCTGCCGACTCGCACGAACTCACTGTCGAGGTCAACGACCTCCCGGCTGGAGTGTACGTGGTAGGGGTGATCGGTGCGGGAGGCCGAGCCAGCCAGCGCGTTACGATCATACGGTAGAGTCACGTACTGCACCCTGCCGCGTACGCTCCCGTGCTCTCCAAGCGGCAGAACCCCCATAACAAGGTGGGTTGTCAAGAGGCGGCTTCCGATTTCACAAAGACATACGGGGACGCTCTGACGCCCACACTGGCCCCACCGTCTCCTTCGAGCTCCCTGCGCCTTCCGCCGTTTCCATCGAGGTCTACGACGTGCTGGGCCGCCGTGTCCGCGTTCTGGTGGACGAGGAGAGAGGAGCGGGCGAGCACCGGGTGTCCCTCGGGGCCTTGCGGCTCCCCGCCGGGACGTACCTGTGCGTGATGAGGGCCGGTGGGCGTTCGCTCACGCAGAGGTTCTCGGTGGTAAACTGAATGGGCTGCCACGGCTGTTCACCGCTCCGATCGAACGGGACCGGCCATGCCCCGGCCCCCTGGCAGGCCCATCGAGTGCTCCATGTCTGACTCCCGACTCCCCCTGGCCCCCGACCGGCTCCTCGCCGTAGCCGAGTCTCACGGCACTCCGACCTACGTCTACGCCGAGGGCGTCGTCCGCGCGCAGTGCCGCGCACTCCGCGACGCCATGCGAGGCCTGCCGGTCCGCTTCCTCTACGCCCTCAAGGCGAACCCCTCGCCCGCGCTCCTCCGTGTGATCGCCGACGAGGGGTTCGGGTTCGACGCCGTCTCGCCCGGCGAGGTCGCCCTCCTGCGCGCGCTGGGCGTCGCCCCCGAGCGCATCCTCTACACCACCACGAGCACGACCGACGCCGAACTGGCAGCGGCCGACCTCGGGGCGCTCGTCAATCTGGACGACCCCGAGCGGCTCGATGCGTTCGGCCGGATGCATCCGGGTGCCGCCGTGTGCGTCCGGTTCAACCCCGGGATCGGGGCGGGGCACCACCGGCACGTCGTCACGGGTGGGAAGGAGACCAAGTTCGGCGTCTCCCTGAACGATGCGGGCCTGGTCGCCGTGATCGCGGCCCGGTACGGCCTGCGCGTCGTGGGGCTCCACCAGCACATCGGGTCCGGCGTGAGCGACCCGGCGGCGCTGTGGCCGGCGGTCGAGGCCCTCCTCCGGCTCGTCCCCCACTTCCCCGACCTGGAGTTCGTCGACCTCGGCGGCGGCTTCTCGGTGCCGTACCGGCCGGGCGACGAGCGCCTGGACCTGAAGCGGCTGTGCGTCGAGGTCGCCGAGCGCGCACTCGGCACGCTCCGGCAGCTCCGCGGCTCCGACGCGGCCCCGGTCGCGGTGTGGTTCGAGCCGGGCCGGTTCCTCGTCGCCGAGGCTGGCGTGCTGCTCACCCGCGTGCATACGCTAAAAAGGGTGGCGGAGGGGACGACGGCGCGCGTCTTCGCCGGGACTGACTCCGGCTTCAACCACCTCATCCGGCCCACGCTCTACGACGCCTACCACGCGCTCTACAACCTCAGCAACCCGGCCGGCGCGCTGTGCACCTACGACGTCGTGGGCAACATCTGCGAGTCGGGCGACCTGTTCGCCCGCGCCCGCGCCGTGCAGGAACTTCGCCGCGGCGACCTACTAGCGATCCTCGGTGCCGGTGCCTACGGGATGGCGATGGCCTCGACGTACAATCTCCGCCCGCTCCCGGCCGAAGTGCTCGTGCGCGAGGACGGCACCGCCCGCCTCGCGCGTGCCCGTCAGTCGCCCGAGGCGCTCGCGGCTCACCTGCTGGCGGTAGCCGACGGTTCGGTAGCCAACGGGATCTAATGTCGGGGTCGGGGACATCGTTTCAACGGGTAGACTCGGCGGAGCCACCCACCGCACTCCTCGTTGACCGACTCCCCCCAGACCCTGAAGGCCCGCCGGACCTGGGACGAAGAGGGTCTCGGCGAAGGCCTGGAGGTCGAACCCTGAGGTCGGGGCCTCGTCCTCGGCTCCATCGCGCCAGCGCCCGACCGTGCGCCCCTGCACGTCCACGAGCTCGAACCGCGCACCGGGGCGGCCCCGGAGGAGCTCTTCGTAGGCCCGCTCCATCCCGCTCTGCCCGACGACGTCGCCGGGGGCGTAGTCGAGCGCGCGCGCGTCCCCTTCGAGCCGGGCCAGCCGCTCCGGCCCGACCTCGGCGAGGTAGCCAAGGACGTGCGAGGCGCGCACCGGCCCGTACGCCCGCCGGTACCCCTCCACGACGTCCACACCTGGTAGCCGGAACAGAGCCTCTTCCACACGCGCAACGGCCTCGAGAGGCACGTCCTTTACAAGTGGGCTAGGGCGGTAGGGGTTCCAGCGCCGCGCCGCTGCCACCCGCGCCTCGACGGTCGAGTTGGGAAGCCCGAGGAGCCGGGCGAGCTCCACCGCGGTGCTATCGGTGAGCACGTAGGGGACCACACTCACCGTAAATGCCGCCTCGTGCCCGGCGAGGAG
>JBBSMX010000134.1:0-11617 GCA_038232935.1 Rhodothermales bacterium
GCCCGAGGTGGGTCGCTTCCGGCGTCGGTGGCGAGGGCGAACGCCCGCGATGGCGGCGGGCCTGACGGATCACGTGTGGTCCGTGGAGGAGTTGCTACGGGCTCTGCCGGTGCTCGTCAACACATAGCCGGGAGACTACCCCGATCTCATAGAGCGTGCAAAGGCAGAGGGTTGGGGAGGAAGGTGGGACGACCTGCGAGCCCGCCTCTCACGCTGAGAGTATTCTGAGGCCACGTTGTCATTGCGAGCGGAGCGAAGCAATCTCCACAGGACTAAGCAGACCGGAGGAGATTGCCGCGTCGCTGCGCTCCTCGCAATGACAGGCGCGGTGGACGTCGATGGGCGGGATGTACCTTGCAGCTTCCACCGTCCTGCGCCGCCGTGTCGAAGAACGAGCCGCTCCTGCTGACCGACGTTCGGAACCGAACACTCCGGCTCACAGGGGAGCGGTGGGGTCACATTCTTTCGCACCCCGAACACGACGACAGCGCCCGAGACCGGATCGAGGAGACGGTCGCCGATCCCGACTGCATCGTCCGCTCCCGAACCGATCCCAGCGTCGAGTTGTTCTACCGGCACTACGGGCGCACGCCGGTAACGAGCAAACACCTGTGTGTCGTCGCGAAAATCAAGACGGACGCCCCGTTCATCATCACCGCGTACTTCACCGACGCGGTCAAACAAGGCGAGGAGTTATGGAGCAGACCGAGCGCGCCGTGACGGTCTACTACGACCGCGAAGGCGATTACCTGGAGGTGCTGTTCGAGCAGAAGCCCGGCTACTTCCGCGAGACCGATCACGACGCCGTGATGAAGCGTGTGGACACCGACGGGAACGTCATCGGCTTCTCGATCCTCAAAGCCCGCGTCCTGACTGAGCAGCCGCTGTCGTTAGACTTGGGCGAGCAACAGGTCTCACCTAGAAGAAGGGGAAATGCCGCTAGCCCTCACAAGGGTCCTGTGGGCCAGTCACGTAACACTGGCAAGGCATGGAGTGCTAAAGATGAGAAGCAATTAAAAACGCTCGCAGAGAAGGACACCCCAGCTAGGGTAGTCGGGTTTAAGCTCGGTCGCACCGAAGGTGCAGTTCGGTCAAAGGCTAGCGAGCTTGGGATTTCTCTCAAGCCCACGAACCAATCACCATACAACCGTCGCAAGAAGTGAAACTCTGGGGGCTAGCATTCTCAGAACGCTAGCCCCCAGGTCATTACAAGCAACGTTGTCATTGCGAGCGGAGCGAAGCAATCTCTTTCGGTCTGCTAAATCTTAGGAGATTGCCGCGTCGCTGTGCTCCTCGCAATGACAGGCGCGGTGGAGGTCGGGACCCGTCCACAATGAAGCAAACGGAGTATTTCAAGCGGCGCGTGCTCGGCCAGCGGGCCTACCTCCAACTCGCATGGTGCGAGCAGACCGTGCGCGACCCCGAAGCCACGGAGATCCAACCTGACGGCCGTATCCGCCACTGGCGCTACATTCCAGAACTCGGGAAGCACCTACGCGTCATTACGCTCGACGACGGCGAGACGCTCCACAACGCCTTCCCCGACCGCGACTACACGGCGACGCCATGACCTTCGAGTATTTCCCCGATACGGATACGCTCTATATCGCCCTCCGCACTGCCGAGAGCGCGGACGCGGCCGAGGTGGCCCCGGACGTGGTGCTCGACTACGATGCGGACGGCGACGTGATCGGCGTGACGATTGAGCACGCCAGCAAGCGCGCAGACCTCGGTTCGATCTCGCTCTCGCAGATCCCGGCGCTGGCTTCGGCCGCGTGACAGGCGCGGTAGAGAGGGGCGTGTCCGGCAACCTCCATGCACCGGGGTCGTACCAACGGGCAGAGCAACCAGAAACGCCATGCGAGCCCATCGTGCCGAAGCCACCGTCGCCGGGAACGGACGTGTCACCGTCGAGGGCGTTCCGTTCGCTGAGGGCGAAGCCGTGGAGGTGATCGTGCTGCCCCGCGACCCCTCACGCCCAGCGGAAGACCATCCACTCCGCGGAAGCGTGCGGCGCTACACCGACCCGTTTGACCCCACGACGGATTCCGACGCCTGGGACGCGGCGCGAGGAGCCGCGTGATCGTCACCGACACACCCGTCTGGGTCTGGTGGGTCAACGGGAGCGACCGGCTCTCCCCGGCGCAGCGCGAGGCGCTAGAGGAGGGCGAAACGTCCGGCATCGGCGTGAGCGCGATCTCGTGCTGGAAGGTCGCGAAGCTGGTGGAGGTCGGCCGGTTGGACCTGGACCGGCCGGTAGCCGACTGGCTCCGCGAGGCGCTCCGCTATCCCGGCGTCCGGCTGCTCGAACTGACGCCCGACATCGCCGTCGCTTCGACTACGCTCCCTGGCGACTTCCACCGCGACCCCGCCGACCAGATCATCGTGGCGACGGCGCGGCTCGCAGACTGTCTCTGACCTCGGACCGCGCGATTGTGGACTACCCGCACGTACCGACGGTCGCCTGAGGAGGGCCTCGGCCGCGTGATACTACCCACCCCCCCGCGCTCGCGTCCCGCCGTCTACGCCCTCACGGCGCTGACGATGGCGGCGTTTGCGGCGAACTCGGTCCTCTGCCGCCTCGCGCTCCAGACCACGGCCATCGACGCGGCGACGTTTACGGCGGTGCGCGTCGGGGCGGGAGCCCTCGCGCTGTGGCTTGTCGTCCGGCTGCGGCGCGGGGCCGGTGTGCCGGGCGGAAGCTGGGCCTCGGCGGCGGCCCTCTTCGTCTACGCCGCCGCGTTCTCGCTCGCGTACCTCTCGCTCACGACGGGGACCGGCGCGCTCCTCCTCTTCGGCGCGGTCCAGCTCACGATGATCGGGTGGGGGCTAGCGCACGGTGAGCGGCTGTCGGCACTCCAAACCGTCGGGATGGCGGCGGCGCTCGGCGGGCTCGTCTATCTCGTACTCCCCGGATTGGAAGCGCCGCCACTCGGCGCGGCGCTCGTGATGGCGGCGGCGGGCGCGGCGTGGGGGGTCTACTCGCTGCGCGGACGTGGCTCGGCACAGCCGGCGGTAGACACGGCGGGCAACTTCGCGCGGGCCGCCCTCTTCGCGGTAGGGCTCGGGGTAGCGTGGTGGCTCGCGCCCGGCGTGGCGGCGGAGGCGGACGGACCGGGCGTAGCCTACGCGATGCTGTCGGGCGCGGTCACGTCGGGGCTCGGCTATGTCGTGTGGTATGCCGTGCTGCCGTCGCTGCGGGCGACGAGTGCGGCGACGGTCCAGCTCAGCGTGCCGGTACTGGCCGCGCTCGGCGGGGTCGTGTTCGTCGGCGAGGCGGTGACGCTGCGGCTGGCGCTGGCCTCGCTCCTCACCCTCGGCGGAATCGCCCTCGTCCTGCGGGCGCGGTGACAGACGCGGAGACGCCGCGCGCGTCACGCCTGCTCGTAGCTGATGGCCGTGAGGATGAGCGTCTCCTCGCCGCGTGGGGTTTTGAGTGGGATCGTGTCGCCCACTTTGTGCCCCGTCACGGCCCGTGCGATCGGCGCGAGGAAGGCTACGCGGTCGGGGGCCGCCGCCGCCTCGTCCACGCCGACGATCGTAAACCGGCGCTCTTCGCCCCTGCTCGTCGTGAGCGTGACGGTCGCCCCGAAGCGGACCTCGTCGGGGACGGGGTCGTGCTCGATTACGCGGGCGCTAGCGATGCGGGCGTTGAGGTCGGCGAGACGGCCCGTAGATACGGCGAGGGCGCGGGTGCGCTCGTCCTCGTCGGCGAGATCGTCGAGGGCCGCGCGCTCTTCCTCGAGCTCGGCGCGCTCGGCGTGGAGGAGGGCGCGGCCGCGCGGCGTGACGTAGTTCGTCGCGCCCGGCGGGAGCGGGGCGCGCGGCGGAATGAGGACGGGGCCGCTCGGGGCTTCTTCTTTGGTAAACGCTTGGCTCATAGGGGGCACGGTACACCGACGCCGTACCAGCGGGACTCCCTACCTTCAACCCGCCATGCTCGTGCTGGACTACGATTTCGAAGCCTGACGTGCGCCGGCCGGATCGGACAAACGAAAGGGGCCGCCCCGTTGCCGGAGCAGCCCCTCGAAAGTCGAAGCCTCTAGGAGGCGAGGACTTGCTTAGCCGAGGCGGGTCACGTTCTCAGCAGCGGGGCCTTTCTGGCCCTGCGTGATGTCGAACTCGATCCGCTCTCCTTCTTGGAGGGTCTTGAAGCCATCACCGTTGATCTCGGAGTGGTGGACGAAGCAGTCCTTCGAGCCGTCCTCGGGCGTGACGAAGCCGAAGCCCTTGGCGTCATTGAACCACTTAACTGTTCCTGTCGTGCGCATACTACGTACCTACTTGGTGTGTGTTAGGCGCTGTGACACGGTGAATCCGCATCTACCAGCCACCCTTCTAATTCCGCGAGTCCTGCGCCCCTCGCGATGAGCGTGAGTACGAAAAAAGGACCCGGATCATCGATCCAGGCCCCTGCAACACTGGTGCTGCCACTCATGAGAGCGTGATCTACTCGATGGGTTTGCAACGCATGGCTAGATGGAAGGTCCCACGTTCGCATACTCTTCTTAAAATCTCAACATAAGGGGTTGCTCTCTTTCCGCCGCCCTCTGCGAGAAGAAGGGAGGTCGTGGCTAGCCGATTATCTTTCGAGGCATCCTATATTGTTTACAGTCACTTCTCCCTCTCGCTATGTCCCCTCGCTCGTGGACTCTCCGCGCCGTTCTGCTCGGGCTGTCGCTCGGCACGTGGATGCCGGGGACGCTTGCAGCACAGGATGCGAGCCGGGTGAATGTCTACCGGTTCATCCTCGGCGTCGACGTGCCCTCCGCACCCGCGTTCGTCGTCCTCGGCGTGGCCCCGACGCACGTGCTGCGCGGCAGCGCGCCCAAACCCCTTGCGGCGAGTGGTCTGGGGACGTTCGCGGATGAGACGAGGCCGGCCGGCGTAGCCGTCGGAGTCACGCCGTACTTCCTCGCGGGTGGCGGGGTCCGGACCATCGAGTCGTATCGGTCCCGGTCGGTCGGCGGGCGGCTGCTCCGGGTGCTCACGAAAACCGTCGTGTCGCTCGGTGCCGTGCGGGCACGCGGGGATCCGCCGGCGACGCTCGTCGGCGTGGCCGTCCGCTCGACGTTCCACGACCCGCACGACCCGGCCCTCAACACGCCGCTCCCCGAAGACGTGGCCGCGCTCCTCCGCGATTCCGGCGTTCCGCCCATCCCCCCCGCCGAGGAGGATGTGACCGGGTACGGGGTCGATCTCGCATCGGCCTATGCCGGTGCCCGCCGCGCGATGCGGGCACGCACCGGCGGCGGCGATCCGCAGGTGTCCGGCGGCTGGGGGATGGCGGGCCGCCTCCGCGGCGGGGTCTGGGAGCGCGACAGCCTGGACACGCTCCACCACACGTTCTGGCTCAGCGCGCAAGTCACCCTGAATCGCCGGTTCGACCTCCTCGGCACCGTTCAGCTCCGCGACGCCTTCGGGTCGGAATACGCGTGGATCGGCGTGGCGATGCAGCGCAAGACAGCCGTGCTGGACCTCATCGCGGAGTTGTACTACGACACGGCGAGCCGAGGCCTGTATCCGGGCGTCGCGCTCGACGCGCGCCTCCTCACCACCCTCGGCCTCACCGCCTCCCTCACGACGCAAACCACGCCCGAGCTGGACCTCGCGGAGCCACGGTCGCTCGCCCTCCGCATCGCCGTTCAGTGGTTCTACGCCTCCGACCGCGAGCCCTGTCCACGCCTTCCACGACCCGCCATGACGCACGCGCACCGAGCCCGCCCCCTCCTCTTCCTCCTCTTCCTCACGACCCTCGGCGGCTGCTACTCCCACCGCGTGTCGATCGTAGGCACGAACCCGGAGGGGACGCCCCCGCCCGCCACCGACTACCAAGGCATCGTCGCTTGGTCCCTGCTGTGGGGCGTCGTGGAGAAGGTGGCGGTCCCGACGAACTGCCAGGGCCAGCCCCTCAACGAGGTCAAGGCGTCGTCGAACCTCGCCTTCGACCTGCTCACCGTCGTCACCCTCGGCGCCGTCGCGCCGGTCCGGCTGGACTGGCTCTGCGCCCGGCCGACGCCGGCCGAAGGCGACTTCCCGATTCCCTCCGACAACACGCCCGAGAGGTCGCCCGATGCCCCCTGATCTCATCCCCACCGTCCACGCCGTCAAAAATCGGAAGTGGGAGAACTTCCACCGGACGGTGAATCAGAAAGTGGCCCGGCTCGTGGACGTGTGGAATGCCCGGCCGAATGTGGCCTCGTTCCCGGCCTACAACGCGACGACGGCCGCGCTGCAAGCCCTCATCGGGCAGGCGCTGGAGGAGAACCTGCCGCTCCGCGCCCTCGGCGGTGGCTGGTCGTTCACGCCCATCGCCGTGACCGATGGCATCCTCGTCAACACCCGGCCGCTCAACTACCAGTTCCGGCTGGCCGACCCGAACCTCCACCCGGACGCCGATCGCTCGGCCGAGCACCTCGTCTTCGCCCAGTGCGGCGTCTCGATTGCCGAGCTCAGCGCCAGCCTCCGCGCCCGCGACAAATCCCTCCGCACCTCCGGCGCGAGCAACGGGCAGACGATCGCCGGCGCGCTCTCGACGGGCACGCACGGCTCCGCCCTCGGGGTGGGCGGCCTGCAGGACTCCGTCGTCGCCCTGCATTTGATTACCGCGCCGGACCGGCACATCTGGCTCGAACGCGCCTCGGCGCCCGTGCTCGGCGACGCGAGCGTGGACTTCCTCGACGCCGAGCTCGTGCGCGACGACGCGCTCTTCGACGCGGCGCTCGTCAGCTTCGGCAGCTTCGGGATCATCCACGGTGTCGTGCTCGAAGTGGACGACCTGTTCTACCTCCAGCAGTACCGCCGGCAGCACCCCGAATCCCCGGCGACGTGGGCCGCCATCGAGCACCTCGACTTCTCCGGGCTCCAGCACCTCGGCCGCCCGCCGAACGTCCGCCCGTATTTCTTCCAGGCCGTCTACAACCCGTACGACCGCGCCGACGGGCCGCACTTCACGATGATGTACCGCGAGCCGACGCGGCCCGCGGATTGCGTCCCCCGCTCCCGCCCCGGCGAGTGGCGCCCCGGCGACAGCGCGGCCGACGTGATCGCCCGGCTCACCGACCTCAGCCCGGAGCTGACGCCGACGCTCGTGAACGCCATCCTGCCCCAGCAGTACGGCGACGTCGAGGGCGTGTGTGGGACGTGGGGCGAGATGTTCTGGGATACCTCCACACGAGGCCGCGTGGCGAGCACGGCGATGGGCATCCCGCTGGACCGCGTGCGCGAGGCCATCGATGCCCTGTTCGAGTTGAACGCGACGCACACGGCCCCGGCACTCTTCGCCGTCCGCTACGTCCGCGCCGGGTCCGCGCCCCTGGCCTTCACCTGCCACCCCGACGTCACGGCCGTGCTGGAGATCGATGGCCCCCACGCGAAGGGGATGCTGAAGTTTTACGACGCGGTGTGGGGGCGGCTGCGCGACCTCGGCATCCCCGTCACGTTCCACTGGGGCAAGCTGCTCCCGCTCGACGGCACCGCCACCGACGCGTACGGAGCGGCACGGATCGACGCATGGGTGGACGCCCGCCACACGCTCCTCCCCTCCGCCGCGCTCCGACGGGTGTTCACCAACGACATGCTGCACCGCCTCGGCCTCGACCGATGACCGGAGCCCCTACTCCGGTGAACAATGGACGGTGTCTATTCGCTGATTCGCCGATTTGGCTCCTCAATCACCCAATCAGCGAATCACCCAATAAAGCGGGGCTGCCGGGTCACGCCGCCCCGTCGAAGGGCGCGGCGATCACGATCCGCGTGCCGTCGCCCGGAGCCGTATGGATCTGTATCTCGCCGCCGATGAGGCGCAGCCGCTCCTGCGCGCTGTGCAGCCCGAAGCCCCGGCCCTCCGCGTGCGCCACCGCGACGGCCTCGGGATCGAACCCCTTGCCGTCGTCGGCTACCTCGATGACGCAGCGGCCGTCCGCCCGGGCGAGCGTCACCTGCACCTGGCCGGTGCCGGCGTGCTTGACGACGTTGAAGAGGAGCTCCCGCACGATCTGGAAGAGGAGCACGCGCACGTTCTCGTCGGCCACCCGGCAGGGGTCGTGTGCCTCCAGCGTCACCTCCAGCCCGTACATCTCCTGCGCGTGACCGGCGACCCATTGCAGCGTATCGGCCAACCCCTCGCCCTGGAGCACGGGCGGGCTGAGGTCTACGGTCAGCCGCCGCGTCGTGCCGATGGCCTCGCTGAGGAGGCGGACGATGTTCTCCGCCTCGACCGCCATCTCTCGGCGTGCCCTCTTGTTCGCTCCTTCGAGCGCGGCACCGGCGGTGTCTCGGAGGAGCTGTATCTTGAGCTGGACGCCGAAGAGGAGCTGCTGGACGTCGTCGTGGAGGATCTGCGAGATGCGGCGGCGCTCCTTCTGCTCGGCGAGGGTGAGGGCCAGGGCGAGCTCTCGCATCTTCGCCGTCTGTTCTTTGACGCGGGCTTCGAGCGAGGCGTTGAGGTCCTGGAGCCGTTCCCGGCCCTCGCGTAGCGCCTCCTCGTGCGCCTTCCGCTCCGTGTTGTCGCGCATCACCTTGGCGAAGCCGCGCAGCACGCCATCGCGGTCGTAGAGCGCCGTCATGACGCCGGAGCCCCAGAAGCGGCTCCCGTCGGCGCGCACGTGCCACCGCTCGTCGAGCGAGTAGCCCTCCCGCCGGGCCGTCGCTAGCTCGGCCTCGGGCGCGCCGGCAGCCCGGTCTTCCTCGGTGAAGATGACAGCGACGGGCTTGCCGAGGGCCTCCTCCCGCGTATACCTGAGGATCCGCTCGGCCCCCACGTTCCACGTCGTGATCTGCCCCTCGGGGTCAGTCTGGAAGATGGCGTATTCCTGCACGCCCTCGACGAGCAGCCGGTAGCGCTCCTCACTCTGCCGGAGCTCCTCGCCCTGGCGGAGCTCCTCGCGCGCCTCCCGGAGCCGGGTGACGTCGACGAAGGTGAGGACGACGCCTTCGATCCGGTCTTCGGTAGTGCGGTACGGGAGGATGCGCAGGAGGTAGTGCCGCCCCTCGTCGTCCTGCACCTGGCGCTCGACCGGGATGAGCGTCTCGAGCACACGCTCGGCGTCGGTGCCGAGGCCTTCGTAGGTGAGCCGGTGGGTGAGGTGGTCGAGCGGGCGGCCCTGGTCGACGGGCATCACGTTGAAGAGGCGCGTGAGCGGCGGGGTGAACCGCTTGACCCGGAGCTCGCGGTCGAGGAAGAGCGTCGCGACATCGGTGGCAGCCATGAGGTTGCCAAGGTCGTCGTTGGCACGGGCGAGGAGGTCCACCTTCCCCTTCAGCTCCTCGTTGACCGTCTTGAGCTCCTCGTTGATCGATTGCAGCTCCTCCTTCGAGGTCTCGAGCTCTTCGAGCGTGCTCTTGTACTCCTCGTTGATCGATTGCAGCTCTTCGTTCGACGCCTTCAGCTCCTCCCGCTGCGTCTCGGCGGACTCGGCCGAGGCGTGCTGCCGTCCCTTCACCTTCTGGAGTTCCTCTTCCAGCCGGTGTATCTGCAACTCGGCGGCGGGGGCACTGCCGTTCCCCCCTACCTCCTCGGCCGACGCTCGCGCCGAGGACACGGCGGCGGCTTCGACGAAGACGATGAGCGCGCAGTCCGCAGCCCGCTCGTCGGTGGGCGGCCGGGCCGGATCGGGCGCGGCGGCCGTCACGGGGCGGACGTAGAGCTGGACCGTCCGGCGCTCCCCTTCGATCTGCACCGAGACAGGGTACGAGATCGTCGGCTCCCCCTTCTCGATGGCCTCGAAGAGCGCCGTGCGGAGGTCCACGCGCAGCTCTTCCCGCACCGCCTTGATGACGTTCGGCGAAGGCGTCCCGCTCGGAAACTGGAGGTAGCGCCCGGCCGACTCCGAGACGTGGACGATGTCGTGGTTCCAGTCCACGAGGAGGCTCGGCGGGGCGTGGGCTTCGAGGGCCAGCCGGTGTTGCTCGGCCTCGGAGGCGGCCCCCTTATAGCGCGGATCGGCCGGCCGGCCGGGTACCCGGTGGCCCCGTGGCACCGTGGAGAGTGGGAGGTCCGGCAAGTGCTCCACGACGCCCACCGGCCCGCGCTCGCGCTGGTAGATGCGGTGCCCCTTATCGACGGAGCGGAAGTGGGCGGATGCCACGTCGGCGCTCTCCGACGTCCCGAGGAAGAGGTAGCCGTCGGGGCGGAGGGCGTAGTGGAACAGCCCGAACACCTTCTCCTGGAGGTCCCGCTTGAGGTAGATTAGCAGGTTCCGGCAAGAGATGAGGTCGAGCTGGGAGAACGGCGGGTCCGTGAGCAGGCCGTGCGGGGTGAACAGGACGGTCTCGCGGAGCTCCTTGCTCACCCGGTAGTAGGCCCCCGTGCGCACGAAGAAGCGCCGGAGCCGCTCCTCGGACACGTCGGCGACGATGACCTCGGGATAGAGCCCCTCGCGCGCGAAGGCGAGCGCGTCCTCGTCGAGGTCGGAGGCGAAGATCTGGATCTTTAGCGATTTTTTCTGCCGCCCCGCCTCCTCCAGCAGCAACATGCCGAGGGAGTAGGCCTCCTCGCCCGTCGCGCAGCCCGGCACCCACGCCCGGACCTCGCTCGACTTCTCCACCAGCTCCGGGATAACCTCCCGCCCGAGTGCCTCGAAGGCGTCGGGGTCGCGGAAGAAGTTGGTCACGCTGATGAGGAGGTCTTTCAAGAGGGCCTCGGCCTCGGCCGCGCTCGCGCGGATCACGTCGAGGTAGGCCGCGAGGCTCTCGGCTCCGCACACCCGCATGCGGCGGCCGACGCGGCGGAGGATCGTGCTGCGCTTGTAGCCGCTGAAATCGTGGCCGAGGCGAGCGCGGACCTGGGCCAGCACCCGTTGCAGCGCCGCCTCGTCGTCCTCGGGCAGCGCCTCCGGCTGCGCCAGGGGAACGGGGACCCCACGCTGATACAGCTCGACGACCTTCCGCGCCAGCTCGGGCGCGGACAGCACGAAGTCCACGAGGCCGGTGGCGATCGCACTGCGCGGCATCGAGTCGTGCTCGGCCTCCTCAGGCATCTGCGCCATGAGGATGCCGCCCTGCTCCTTGACCGCCTTCATCCCGACGGCCCCGTCGGTGCCCATGCCCGAGAGGAGCACGGCCGTACCGTCGGGGTGGACGTCGGCGAGGGTCCGGAAGAACACGTCGATGGGGGCACGCTTCCCGCGCGGCTCGTCGAACTCGGTGAGGTCGAGGTGACCGTCGGAGACGACGAGGTTCTTGTTCGGCGGGATGACGTAGACGTGGTCGGCCTCGATCAGCATGCGGCCGTTCACCTGCCGGACGGGGATCGCGGCGTGGGCCTGGAGGATCTCGGCGAGGCTACTCTCGTGGTCGGGCGCGAGGTGCATCACCACGACGAAGGCGAGGCCGGAATCGGCCGGGACGGCATCGAAGAAGCTCTGGAGCGCGCCGAGCCCGCCCGCCGATGCCCCGATCCCGACGAGGCCGAGCGGGGCACCCGTCGCCTCGTCGCCCTCCGGACCGGACCCGGTACGCTGCGGCGCGTCCTGCTGTGACTCAACGTCAGTCGCGGGTTGAAAAACAGCTTTTCTGCTCGATCATTCCACCCTAACACAACGTCAGTCGCGGGTTGATCAGATCGAGGCAATTCCTGCGTAGCAGAGGTTCAGATGCACCAGCTTCAGCAACGACA
>JBBSMX010000135.1:0-11613 GCA_038232935.1 Rhodothermales bacterium
CCCATTAAAGCGGTACGTGAGCTGGGTTCAGAACGTCGTGAGACAGTTCGGTCCCTATCTGTTGCGGGCGTAGGAAACTTGAGTGGATCTGTTCTTAGTACGAGAGGACCGGGACGGACTGACCGCTAGTGTATCTGTTGTGGCGCCAGCTGCATCGCAGAGTAGCTACGTCGGGAAGGGATAAGCGCTGAAAGCATCTAAGCACGAAGCCCACCACAAGATGAGGTTTCCCTTATAGGTCGTTCTAGATGAGGACGTTGATAGGCGGCAGGTGTACGCGTGGCGACACGTTTAGCCGAGCCGTACTAATTACCTATGAGACTTAAATCCATAGCGTGCTTCCGCACGTGGATAAGAACCACAGCGCTCTGCGCTTGGTAACCCGCTAGGACCCTTCGCTACTTGCATCGTGTCAAATATCTTGAGTACGCTCAGCCAGATGACTGAGGTCGTAGCTCACCGAGTTCTTGGTGGCTATTGCGCAGGGGAAACACCTCTTCCCATACCGAACAGAGTAGTTAAGCCCTGCTGCGCCGATGGTACTGCGCTAACGCGTGGGAGAGTAGGTCGCCGCCAAGTCCCTTTAAAGCCTCGCTGCCACTAGGTAGCGGGGCTTTTTTATTGGGTTTGCCTTGGATTAAGGTATCTGTAAGGTCAGCGGTGTGCTTTGCATCAGATGGTACGAGTTTACTGAGAGGCGTATCGGGCCTTTTTGAACCGATGCGTCCGGTCCGTAGATTCGACGCGATCCGTCGTCCTCTCCCATAAGTCTCTCCCTGCATGGCTAGCCCGTCTCCCGATGCCCCCTCGGGGACTCGCCCCTCCGCTTCCAGTGAGCAAGACCGAGTCCTCGTAAGCGACGCACTCGGCGGGCATCAGGATGCCTACCAGCAACTCATGGAGAAGTACCGCGAGCCGATCCGCCGCCATATTCACCGGATGATCCGAGATAAGGCAATGGTAGACGATCTCGTGCAGGAGAGCTTCATCAAAGCGTTTACATCGCTCACCTCATACTCCAGCGACTATGCTTTCTCGACGTGGCTCTACAAGATTGCGACGAACCATACCATCGACTATCTGCGCAAAAAGAAGCTCGCCACCTTCTCTATCGATCAGCCGCCACCGGGGAGTGATGACGCCCGTACCTACGAGCTTCCGGACACGACGTACCGCCCGGACCGTCACATCATGGCGGATCAGCGCCGCGAGCTTATTCAAGAAGCCATTGATGCGCTCCCACCGAAGTACCACCGCGTGATCGTGATGCGGCACCAACAAGACCTGAGCTACGACGAGATTGCTGCCGCATTGGACCTCCCACTCGGTACTGTCAAAGCGCACATCTTCCGTGCGCGTGCGCTGCTCTACAAGTACCTCCGCGATCAGCGTGAACACATTTGAGAGGCTCTCGAAGTGCGTGAGGTAGCAGAGAGTGAAGTGGGTGTAGCACGGTCTCAATCGGCCGTGGGATAGTATGTGCAACTCCCCACGCCCCTTGTCGTACGGGCCGATCATGAAAACACTGATCTCCGTTTGCAAGCGGCGGACTCCTCTGCTGCTGCTAGCCTTCATCGCCCTGCCGGTGCTGGCGGCCGTCACCGAACGGTACTACTTCGAGGTTCCGCACGAGCGTGAAACGGCCCTGCGCGCGGACCTGGAACTGGCTCTCGGACGCGTCACTGTCGGCAAGGCCGAGCGAGGGTATCTGTTCCAGGCCGAGGTTGCCTTAGAGGACGAGGGCATGGTGCCCGAGATGACCTACGAGCGTGACGGCACGACCGGCCAGCTCGCGCTCGGCTTCGAGTCCGGCGGCAAGGAGGGGAGCGGCCTCACCGTTCGGGGATTCAAGGCACCCAAGGGCAACGAGTGGCTCCTCTTTTTCTCCGACCGCGTCGGGCTCGACCTCGCCTTCGAACTCGGCATGACCGAGGCGGACCTCGACCTGACGGGGCTGCGCGTCGAGCGCCTCAGCGTGGAGAGCGGGATGGCTCGGACGACCCTCGCCTTCGACGAGCCGAACCCTGTGACGATGGCGAACTTGGACGTAGAGGCAGGGATGACGAAATTCGTCGGCCGCAAGCTCGGCAATGCTCGCTTCGAGCACTTCAGCCTCGAAGGGGGAGCCGGCTCGTTCGAGCTAGACTTCACCGGCGGACCGCTACCGCCCGGAGCCGAGGCCGAGATTGAGGTCGGCGTGTCGTCGCTGCACGTGGTATTGCCGCAGAACGCCCCCATCATCCTGTATGCGCCGGACTCGTGGCTGGCGCGGGTGGAGGTCCCCAACGGCTTCGTCAAGCGTGGGAAAGGGCTCTGGCAAAGCCAGAGTGTCGAGCGGGAGGAGGATGCCTTCGTGGTGCGTATCGAGGCGGGAATGGGCAGCGTGGCCGTGAATGTGGAGTGAGGCCCCACGCGGAGCAGGCACCGGGTAGTAGCTTCCTGCTTCACCCGAATGCCTCCTCTTATGATCGACCGTTACACCCGCCCCGAGATGGGGCAGCTCTGGAGCGAACACGGCCAGTTTCAGGCCTGGCTCGATGTCGAACTCGCCGCCTGCGCGGCGTGGAGCGAGGTCACCGGCGTCATCCCCCCTGAAGATGTCGAGATGCTCTACCGCGAGGCGTCGTTCGACGTGGACCGTATCCACGAAATCGAAGAAACGACGCGGCACGACGTGGTAGCGTTCACCCGCGCCGTATCCGAGACGCTCGGGGAGGAGCGGAAGTGGGTCCACTACGGCCTCACCTCGTCCGACGTGGTCGATACCGCGCTCAGCCTCCGGCTGCTGCGGGCCAACGAACTGCTCCGCGATGCGCTCGGCCGGATGATCGAGGTGCTTGCGGCGAAGGCGAAGGAGCACAAGAGCACGCTCACGATCGGCCGTACGCACGGTGTCCACGCCGAGCCGACGACGTTCGGCCTCAAGCTCGCGCTCGCCTACGACGAGATGACGCGCAACCGCGAACGCTTCGAATCCTCAGCCGAGGACATTCGCGTCGGGAAGCTCTCGGGTGCCGTCGGGACGTTCGCCAACATCCCGCCGGAGGTGGAACGTGTCACCTGTGAGAAGCTCGGCCTCCGGCCCGCGCCGATCTCGACGCAGGTGCTCGGCCGCGACCGGCACGCCTACTACCTCGCGACCCTCGCAGTGATCGGCGCGAGCCTGGAGCGGCTGGCCGTCGAGATCCGCCACCTCCAGCGCTCCGAAGTGCTCGAAGCCGAAGAGGCGTTCCGAAAGGGACAGAAGGGGTCGAGCGCGATGCCGCACAAGCGGAATCCCATCGGGAGCGAGAACGTCACCGGTATGGCGCGGCTGCTGCGCGGCTACATGGTCGCGGCCTACGAGAACGTCGCGCTCTGGCACGAGCGCGACATCAGCCACTCGTCCGTCGAGCGCGTCATACTCCCCGATGCGACGACGGTTCTCCACTACGCGCTCCACCGGATGGCGAACATTGTCGAGAACTTGCAGGTCTACCCGGACCGGATGCAGGAGAATATGGACCGCACGCACGGCCTCGTCTTCAGCCAGCGCCTCCTGCTCGGGCTGATCGACGCGGGGATGAGCCGAGAGGGGGCATACGACCTCGTCCAGCCGCTCGCGATGCAGGCGTGGCGCGAGGGCCGCAGCTTCCGCGCGATTGTCGAGGACTCCGCCGTCACCGAGCATCTCTCGGCGGAGCAGATCGCCGACGCGTTCGACCCGACGTACCACCTCCGACACGTGGGCGAGATCTTCGAGCGCGTTGGGCTCGGGTGAGAGGGGCGGGCATCGCACGTTCTTCGGCGCCTTTCGATTGAACGGCGTCGCCGTGTGCCGTACCTTTGTCGGGATACGACCTCTCCTCTCGCTGCCGCTATGCTCGCTGAATTCCTCCCCATCTTTTTGATGCTCGTGCTGGCCCTCGGGCTGGCGCTCACGCTCCTCAAGCTGGCGGAATGGCTCGGGCCGAGCCGGCCGCGCGCGGTGAAGTCGAGCCCGTACGAGAGCGGGATGGACCCTATCGGCACGGCGCGCGAGCGGTACTCGGTGAAGTTCTACCTCGTCGCGATGATCTTCATCGTGTTCGACGTGGAGGTCGTGTTCATGTATCCGTGGGCTGTCAGCTTCCAGACCTTCCTCGACGCCGGTGCCGGGTTCGGCGCGTTCAGTGTCATCCTCGTCTTCATCCTGATCCTCGTCGTCGGGCTCATCTACGACATAAAGAAAGGCGGGCTGGAGTGGGACTGAGCGTGAAGATTCAGTCGTGACTGAAAACGCGCTGCCCACTCGAAACGTTCGCCCCGCCCTCCGGTTGGAGGATGACTCCGACCCGACCCCGATCCCCATGCAAGAAGGCTTTCTGACCACGACTGTCGACGCCGTCACGAACTGGGCGCGCTCGAACTCCCTCATGCCGATGCCGATGGGCCTTGCGTGCTGCGCCATCGAGATGATGGCCTTCGCTGGGCCGAAGGCCGACGTGGCCCGCTTCGGCTCCGAGGCCATGCGCTTTTCCCCTCGCCAGGCCGATCTGATGATCGTCGCCGGGTGGGTATCGTACAAGATGGCCCACGCGATCCGCCGCATCTGGGACCAGATGCCGGACCCGAAGTGGTGCATCGCGCAGGGCGCGTGTGCCTCCACCGGCGGGATGCACCGCTGCTACGGCGTCGTGCAAGGCGTAGACAACTTCATCCCCGTCGATGTCTACGTCCCCGGTTGCCCGCCGCGCCCGGAGGCCATCATCCACGCGCTCATGGATATTCAGGAGAAGATCCGCAACGAGTACTCCACGACGATGGACGAGCGCGAGGAAGCACCCGCCGTCCGCCCGGCCACCGCCGAGGAGACCCATCGACTCGCCGGCTCGCACGCCTAATTCCCCCTCCCGATGCGCGACGACGTACGCAACGTAGGCCCCCGCCAGGACCCCGATCAGGAGAAGCAGGTCCTCAAGTTCCACTTCACCCCGGTCGCCCCGCCGCACGGGGAGCAGGCCAACCCCCACGCCAAGCAGACGACCCGCGTCGCCGACGTGATCGAGGCGCTACGCGAGCAGTTCGGCGAGGCCGTCGGCGAGGTCGTCGAGTACGCGGGCGAGATGACGGTCTTCGTGAATCGCGAGCGGATCGTGGAGGTGTGCCGCTTCCTCAAAGAGGAGCAGGGCTTCAACTACCTCTCCGACCTCGGCGCGACGGACCGCTTCACTGAGACGGACCGCTTCGAGGTCTTTTACAACCTAGTCTCGATGGAGCGCCGCAAGCGCATCCGCGTCAAGCTTCGCACCGACGACGGGACGGCCGTGCCGTCGATCACCGGCGTCTACCGCGCGGCGAACTGGCACGAGCGCGAGGCGTGGGACATGATGGGCATCCGCTTCGAGGGCCACCCCGACCTCCGCCGGATGTTTATGCCCGAGGACTTCGAGTACCACCCGCAGCGCAAGGAATTCCCGACCCTCGGCATCCCCGGTAGCCTCCCGCTCCCGCCGCAGCACACCGGCGGCACCCTCACCGCCGACCCCTTCGCCCGCGCCCACGACAAAGTCCCGACGGACTAAGCGTTGGCCTCGTACAGACGCGACTCTACTCCCGATCTGACATGGAAATCAAACGCCAGTCGTACGACCTCGAAGCCACGCGCGAGATGGCCGCCGACCACAGCTTCACGTTCTGGCCCCGCCACAACGAGGCTATCTACAAGCGGCTGGAGAACAAGCACACCTACGTCGAGCGCGACGCGGACCCCCTTGAGGCATCGATGATCCTCAACATGGGGCCGCAGCACCCGGCCACCCACGGCGTCCTCCGCGTCGTCGTCCGCCTCGACGGCGAGACGATCGAGACGGCCGTGCTCGACCTCGGCTACCTCCACCGCGGCATCGAGAAGCTGTCCGAGGTCAAGACGTTCCAGGAGTTCATGCCCTACACGGACCGCATGGACTACATGTCGCCCTACTCCAACAACGTCGCGTGGTGCCTCGCGGTGGAGAAGCTGGCCGACGTCGAGGTGCCGCTGCGCGCGCAGTGGATCCGGGTGATGATGTCCGAGCTCGCCCGCATCTCGGCGCACCTCCTGTGGGTGGGGACGATGGTGATGGATGCCGGCGCGCTCTCCGTCTTCCTCTGGACCTTCAAGTACCGCGAGGAGATCTACTCCATCTTCGACGAGGTCGCCGGGGCGCGCTTCACCGTCAGCCACAGCCGCATCGGCGGCGTCGCGAGCGACGTCAGCCCCGAGGCGCTCCACCTCATCCGCGCCTTCTGCGACCACTTCCAGAAGGACATCGCCGACTGGAAGAAGCTCCTCAACCGCAACCGGATCTGGCTCGACCGCAACGAGGGCATCGGCATCGTGACGGCCGAGGAATGTGTCGAACTCGGCTTCACCGGCCCCAACCTCCGCGCCTCCGGCGTGGACTACGACATCCGCCGCTTTGAGCCGTACCTCGTCTACGAGCAGATCGACTTCAACATCCCGATGCGGACCGAGGGCGACAGCCTCGCCCGCTACTTCGTCCGCATCGAGGAGATGGAGGAGTCGATCAAGATCATCCGGCAGTGCCTCGACCGCCTGCCCGACGGCCCCGTCCGCGTCGACAACGCGAAGGCGGCGTACCCGAGCAAGGACGAGGTCTATTACTCGATGGAGGGGATGATCCACGACTTCATCCTCACCGACAACGGCCCGGCCGCACCGCAGGGCGCCGAATCCTACCACGCCATCGAAGCGCCGAAGGGCGAACTCGGCTTCTACATCGTCTCCGACGGGACGGGCAGCCCGTATCGGATGAAGATCAACTCCCCCAGCTTTTGCAACCTGCAGGGGCTGGAGTACATGCTCGAAGGCGCGATGATCGCCGACACCGTCGTCCTCATCGGCTCCATCGACCCGGTGATGGGCGAAGCCGATAAATAGAACTACGAATGACGAGGGCCGAGTGACGAATGGTTGCTCGCAGCACCCACTCGTCATTCGGCACTCGTAACTCGACACTCGAAAGATGGACGTTTCACCGAAACCGATGTACCTCCCGACCGAGGAGCCGGAGCGCCACTTCTCCGACGAGGAGCTTGTGTGGACCGCCGAGGAGCAGGAGCGGATCGACGCGTGGGTCGCGAAGTACCCCACCGCCGACGGTGCGGTGATGTGGGTGCTGTGGCTGGCGCAGGAAAAGTTCGGCTGGCTCCCCGCCGGGGTCATTCAACTCGTCGCCGACTCGCTCGACCTCCCGTACGCGAAGGTGTTCGGCGTGGCGACGTTCTACACGCAGTACTACAAGAAGGAGATGGGCCGCTTCGTGCTCGACGTGTGCACGTGCTTCTCCTGCCAGCTATGCGGTGGCTACGACATCCTCCACTACCTCGAAGAGACGCTCGGCATCCCAAAGGGCGGGACGACGGAGGACGGCCTGTTCTCGATTCAGGAGGCCGAATGTCTCGGGGCCTGTGGCTCCGCGCCGATGCTCCAGGTCACGAACGGCCCGTACGTCCACAACCTCACGCCGGAGAAGTGTGACCGGCTGATCGCCTCGCTCCGCGCCGGTGAGTTGCCCGCGTTCGAGAGCGTCACGCTCCCGCAGGACGAGGTCGACCTCGATGGCAACCGCCGCTCCGACGTCGAGGTCATCGAGCAGTACGTTACCCCGCCCGTCTCCGAAACGGTTCACTAACGCCGGACGCCCCACTCGATGGAAGCCCCTAAGCTCAACGACGGAAAAACCAAGGCCGGCGACTGGCGCAGCTACGAGCGCGTGCTGCTCCCGCCCGTGCGCGACCTCCACACCCTCGACGTGTACGAGCAGCACGGCGGCTACTCCGCCCTTCGCGCCGTGCTCAGTGACGGGAAGTTCGATCCGAAGGGGCTTGCCACGCACGTCAAGGAGAGCGGGCTGCGCGGGCGCGGCGGTGCCGCCTTCAACACGGGCCTGAAGTGGAGCTTCATGCCGCCCGTCGATCCCGACGTGCCGCGCTTCCTCTGCTGCAACGGCGATGAGTCCGAGCCCGGTACGTTCAAGGACCGGCAGCTCTTCGAGTACAACCCGCACCTCGTCATCGAGGGCATGGTGCTCGCCAACTACGCCATCAGCGCGGCGGTGTGCTACATCTACATCCGCGGCGAGTACGCCGACTGGATCCGTCAATTCCAGCACGCCGTCGACGAGGCCTACGCCGCTGGCTACATCGGCCAGAACATCCTCGGCTCCGACTTCTCGACCGACATCGTCGTCCATAAGGGCGCGGGCGCGTACATCTGCGGCGAGGAGACGAGCCTGATGGAGAGCCTCGAAGGCAAGCGCGGCTACCCCCGCGTCAAGCCGCCCTTCCCCGCGCAGAAAGGCATCTGGGCGCGGCCGACGACCATCAACAACGTCGAGACCCTCGCCCACGTCCCGCTCATCGTGAACCGGGGCGCGGAATGGTTCGCCGGCATCGGTGCGCAGAAGCACCCCGGCCCGACGATCTACGGCATCTCCGGCCACATCAACAAGCCCGGTGCCTACGAGTACCCGACCGGGATGCTGATCTCCGACCTCATCGACGGGGTCTGCGGCGGGATGCGCGGCGGGAAGAAGTTCAAAGCACTCGTCCCGGGCGGGAGCTCGACCCCCGTCCTCACCGCCGAGCAGTGCGAGGGCGTGACGATGGATGCCGACAGCCTCCGCGAAGCCGGCTCGATGATGGGCACGGCCGGAATGCTCGTGATGGACGAGGACACCGACATGGTGAGCTTCCTCCGCCGCATCACCCACTTCTACCACCACGAGTCCTGCGGTCAGTGCACACCCTGCCGCGAGGGTACAGGCTGGCTCGAAAAGCTCGTCACCCGCATCGACGAGGGCGAAGGCCACCTCCGCGACCTCGACCTCCTGCTCGAGCTCTGCGACAACATGGAGGGCCGCACGATCTGTGCCCTCGCTGACGCCGCTGCGTGGCCCGTCCGCTGGACGATCCGCCGCTTTCGCTCCGAGTTCGAAGCCAAGTGCCGGCCCTCCACCTTCGCCGGGACCGACCTCGATGGCGATGGGGCCACGGTCGTTGCCGAGCCCACTCCCGTCATTTAATGCTGTATGGCTGTAGTGGGGCGCAGCGCGCTGCGCCCCTGTTGCCTCACCAACCCAACTGAGAGGTTTCCCGATGGCCGACAAAAAGAGCAAGCGCGAACTCATTGAGCCCCACGAGGGCGACAAGCGCTACGTCCGCCGCGACGACGAAGGCAAGTTCAAGGAGAGCGACGACGTGACGAAATCGCTGCGTCAGGACGTGAAGCAGAAGGCGAAGACCACCGTGCCGTCCGGCCAGGGCGACCGCGGCGACCAGAAACGCAAGAAGTAGCTCCCAATCCACCGTAGGGGCAAGGCATGCCTTGCCCCTGACCTCCTGTGATGATGACCCGCATCCTTTCTACCGCCTTCGCTGTCGGCCTGCTGATCGCGGCGGGCTGTGCCGAACCTGAGCAGGCCGATGTCGCTGTGAGTGACAGCTCAGCCGATGAGTACGCTTCCTACGGCGATCCGCTAGCCGTGGACGAGAGCATCGTCGCGCTCACGCCGGCCGCCATCACGCAGGACATCGGGGCGTACGAGAACACCGTCGTCCGCGTCGAGGGCACCGTGGCACAGGTCTGCCAGATGAAGGGCTGCTGGCTCACGCTGCAAAACCCGACCGCTACGCCGATCCGCGTCGTCGTCCCCCGCGACTCGGCGGGCGCGTACGTCTACACCTTCCCCACCGACCTCGGCACGCAAGATGTGATCGTGGAGGGGACGGTGACGGCGGACACGACGAGCGTCGAAATGCTCCGTCACCTGGCCGAGGACGAAGGGCGGTCGGCGGCGGAGGTCGAGGCCATCACCAAGCCGCAGCGCACCGTCGTTCTCACCGCGCGCGGTGCCCTCGTGAAGCGTGCCGCGCCCACCGCTACCCAGCCGTAGCCACGCCTGCTCCCCCGACCCCGTAACTCGCTATCCGCCCATGCCCACCGTCATCATCGACAACCAGCAGCACGAGTTCGAGCCCGGCGACACGCTGCTCCAGTACTGCATGGATCGGGGGATCGAGATCCCGCACTTCTGCTACCACCCGGCCATGTCCGTCCCGGCCAACTGCCGGCAGTGCCTCGTGAAGATCGGCACGCCGACGAAGAACCGGCAGACGGGCGAGATCGAGCGCGACGAGCACGGCAACCCTGTCATCAACTTCATGCCGAAGCTGATGCCATCCTGCGCCGTGGACATCACCGACGGGATGGTGGTCCACACCCAGCTCTCCGACGACGAGGTCCAGGAGGGGCAGGTCGCCAACCTCGAGCTCCTCCTCATCAACCACCCGCTCGACTGCCCGATCTGCGACCAGGCCGGCCAGTGCCCGCTCCAGATCCAGGCCTACAAGTACGGCCCCGAAGGCAGCCGCTTCGAGTTCGAGAAGGTCCACAAGCCGAAGCGCGTCCAGCTTGGCCCGAACGTCACGCTCGACGCCGAGCGCTGCATCAACTGCACGCGCTGCACGCGGTTCACGAGCGAGATCACCGAGAGCCACCAACTCACGATCCAGAACCGCGGCGACAAGAACTATCCGATGACCGCGCCGGGGCAGGCGTTTGACGACCCGTACTCGATGAACGTCTGCGACATCTGCCCGGTCGGCGCGCTGACGGAGACGTACTTCCGCTTCCGCGCCCGCGTCTGGGAGATGTCCAAAACGCCGAGCATTTCCAGCTTCGGCAGCAAAGGCATCAACGTCGATTACTGGGTCAAGGACAACCTCGTCCTCCGCATCACCCCGCGCCAGAACCTCGACGTGAACGAGTACTGGATGCCGGACGCGGCGCGGCTCGTCGGTACCGCCTTCAACGAGAACCGGCCCGACGGCCCGCGCATCCTCTTCCGCGACGGCGGCTACGGCCCGGCGAGCTGGGAGCAGGCCTACGACGCGGCGGCCTACCTGCTGAACGACCGTAGCGGCGACGAGGTCTTCTTCCTCGGTTCGGCCTTCGCGACGGTCGAGGACAACTACCTCCTGCTGAAGCTCGCCGAAGCGCTCGGCGCGCCCACACCGCAATACATCCCCCACGTCGAGCCCGGCGCGGGCGACGACTGGATGCTGACCGACGACCAAGCCCCGAATGCGCAGGGCTGCGAGCGGCTCGGCATCGATCCGGTCGATGCGGACCTGCTCCACACCCGGCTCCAGAGCGGCGAGGTGAAAGTGCTTTACGTGCTCGAAGACGACCCCATCGGCGCGGGCGTGCTCACCGAGGCTGACCTCGACGGCGTGCAGGTGATCCTCCACCACTACCACACGACGAACGAGACGCTGCCGTTCGCCAATGTCGCGCTCCCCGCGGCGATGACGGTCGAGACGGTCGGCACGTACGTCAACGCCGACGGCCGCGCGCAGCGGCTCCGCCCGGCGAAGGCCATCCGCGGCGTCAACCGAACGCTGATGATGGAGATGGGCGTGAGCAGGCTCGACCAGCAGGGCACCCCGTTCGACCGCTGGTACGACGAGAACCGGCAGGTGGACTGCCAGCCCGGCTGGGCCGCGCTCCCCGAGATCGCCCGGCGGCTCGGCCACGAGATGCCCCACGACGGACCCGCCGCCGTGATGGCCGAGATCGCACAGCAGGAC
>JBBSMX010000136.1:0-11441 GCA_038232935.1 Rhodothermales bacterium
CGCTGCGAAGAGGTCGGCGGCGCGGCGCTCGAGTCGAGGGTCGGCGAAGGTGCCCGTGAAGGAGAGCATGGTAACAGCGGATCGTCGTCGGAGACCCCTATCATACTGCACCCGACGAGTTGTGTATACACCGTAGCCCCGAGGGGAGGAGTTCCTCAACTGCGTACGTCCTATGTCATCCCGAGCGGAGCGCAGCACCGACGCGGCCATCTCTTCGCACCGGCTCGGGATGACAAGAGGAACCGTTTCGCTGAGGCAGAGCGGCCCCGGATGTTGCGAAGCGTTCGGCGAGCGGCAACATCAGGCGTAGGTTTGCGTTGCACGCTCGACGCCATGACGCCCCGCTTCCGCCATACCGCCGCCTGCCTCGCGCTCGTCGCCCTCCTCGGCGGCGGGCTCGTCGCGCCTGCGGTCCACCAAGCGATGCACGGGCTGGAGCACGCGGCCGCCGCCGCTTCCGCCGCCGCGCAGACCGACCACGTCCACACGGACGGACTGGGCTTCACGGTCTCGCTCGACGGGGTCGGGCTCCATGCGCCCTGTCTCCTGTGCGTCTCTCCGCACGCCGCGCTGCTGGTTCTCCCGGCCCAGGCCTCGGTCACGGCCGAGTCGCTTCGGGCGCAGGCCCGCCCCATCGCTCCGGCGACGGCGGTCCTCGCGCTCCTTCCCATCCGTGGTCCTCCGGCCGTCGCGTAACCGAGCCCCCGGCTCCTCTACACGACGGTAACCACCCGCCGCTCTCGGGCGGCGTACGACGGAGGATCTTATGAGGACCAGCTTTATTTCGCTGGCGCTGTGCGCGCTGGCATTCACCGCGCAGGCCCAACCCACCCTGCGCGGGCAGATCACAGACCAAGAAACAAGCGAGCCGCTCGTCGGCGTCACGGTCGCGCTCCCCGCCTTCGACACAGGCACGGCGACGGACACGGACGGGCGGTACGAACTCCGGGTCCCCGGCCCGGGCACCATCCGCGTCGTCTTCAGCTACGTCGGCTATCGCTCCGAAACGCGGACGGTGGCCGTCGGGAGCGAGCCGGTCGTGCTCGACATCCGCCTCGCGCCGACGTTCGTCGAGGCACCGGAGGTGACGGTGACGGCGAAGGCGCGCGAATCCGACATCCTCTCGACGCCGCAGTCCGTCGCCGTCGTCGGCGCGGCCGGCCTCGCGCGGGCGAGCGGCGGCTCGGCGCTGGAAGCACTCGACGAGGTGGCGGGCGTCCGCCTCCTCCGCACCGGCCCGGCGATTGCGAAGCCGGTGATCCGAGGGCTCACGGCGCAGCGCGTGCTCGTCGTGCAAGACGGCATCCGGCAGGAAGGACAGGGGTGGGGCGACGAGCACGGCCCGGAGATCGGCAGCGCGGACGTGGACCGGATCGAGGTCGTGCGCGGCCCGTCGAGCCTGCTCTACGGCTCCGACGCGCTCGGCGGCGTCGTCCAAACGACGAGCGACGACCTCTTCGCCCTCACCGACGCGGCGAGCGGCGGGGTGAACGTGCAGGGGCTGAGCGGGAGTCGCCTCGGGCAGGTCGAGGCCCGGCTCGGAGGGCGCTCCGGCGCGACGGTCTACGAGACCCGCCTCGGCCTCCTCCGCGCGGGCGACGTGGCGACACCGGACGGCCTCCTCCCGAACACGGCCCACGAGCAGCGCACGGGCACGCTCCGCCTCGGCCGGGAACTCGGGGCGAGCACCGTCGCGCTCGACCTCCAGCACTTCCAGAGCGAGCTCGGCCTGTTCGAGCCCGACGAGTTCGCCGTCGGCGACGACACGGGCGGGCGCTTCGAGATCGGCGACCCGCATCAGACCATCGTCCACAACCGCGTAGGGCTCCGGGCGAAGGTACCGCTCGGCGAGCACCGGCTCAACCTCGTGACGGGCCTCCAGCAGAACCGACGCCGCGAGTTCAGCGAAGAGAGCGGCGTGGACCCCGCGCTCTACCTCCGCCTGACGACGGCGACGACGGACCTCCGCCTCCACCACGCTCCGCTCGGCCGGGTGTTCGGGACGGTCGGCGTGAGCGGGCTGTGGCAGCGGAACGAGACGCTCGCCGACGAGACGCTCATCCCCGGCGGCACGACGCTCGACGGAGCCGTCTACCTCGCCGAGGAGTGGGTGCTCCCCACGCTCACGCTCTCCGGCGGGACTCGGCTCGACACGCGGCGGCTCGACGTGGACGCGGCACCCGGTCTCGGCGTGGCGGCGCAGACGCGGAGCTACACCGCGCTCACCGGCGCGCTCGGCGCGGCGTGGCAGCCCCGCGCCGACCTCTCGCTCGGGCTCAACCTCGGCCGGGCGTGGCGGGCCCCCGTCCTCATTGAGTTGTTTGGCAACGGCGTGCACGAGGGCACCGCGCGGTTCGAGCGGGGCGACCCCGATCTCGTGCCCGAAGCCAGCCTCAGCCTCGACGGCGTGGTGCGGTACCTCACCCCGCACCTCTTCGCCGAGGTGAGTGGGTTCGTCAACCGGATCGGCGATTACATCTTTCCGCGTCTCACCGGCGAGGTCGATTCCGCCTCCGGCTTCTTGATTTATGACTACGCGCAGGCCGATGCCCGGCTCGTCGGGGCCGAGTTCCGGCTCGATGTCCACCCGCACGTCGCGCACGGCCTCGGGCTACACCTGTCGGGCGATGTCACCGCGGGCACCAACCGCGAGACCGGCACGCCGCTCCCGTTCGTCCCGCCCGCCCGGCTCACGACGGCCGTCGAGTACCGCACCGACACCTTCGGCCCGGCCTCGGCCGTCGAGCTCCGGTTCGGCCCGACGTTCACCGCTGCGCAGCGCCGCGACGACGTGGACGAGATCCCGACCGACAGCTACACCGTATGGGACGCCTCGGCGTCGGCCACGTTCGCGCTCGGCGGCGTCACGCTCCAGCCCGTGCTCGCCGTGGACAACCTGTTCGACGCGCGCTACGTCGATCCGCTCAGCCGCTTCCGGCCCTTCGGCGTCCCCGCGCCCGGCCGCAGCGTGCAGTTCCGCCTCATTGCGACGTTTTGAGCGTGCATGAGGGGCTGGCTCTGTACGCGAACGGGGCCGGTCCCTCTGTCAGCTTCGGAACAGGAAGTACACGGCGCCGAGCAGGCAGAGCCCGGCCCACACGAAATCGAGCTTGAACGGCTGCTGCATGTAGAACACGGCGAACGGCACGAACACGGCGAGCGTGATCACCTCCTGCATGATTTTGAGTTGCGGGAGACTGAGTGCCGTGAAGCCGATCCGGTTGGCCGGCACCTGGAGCATGTACTCGAAAAACGCCACGCCCCAGCTCAGCAGCGCGGCGACGTACCACGGTTTGTGGTCCAGCGTCTTGAGGTGGCCGTACCACGCGTACGTCATGAACAGGTTGGAGCCGACGAGCAGCAGGGCAGTCTTGAGAGCGACAGGCATGGGCGTAAAAAAGACGACCGATAAAAAGAGCCGATACGGCGGGGGCAGTATCGGCTCGGGAAGAAAGGGCAGGCGAACGCCTCAGAACGGAGCGTTGCCGGGCTGAGGCAGCTCCTCGTAGTCGTCGTAGCCGCCGCCGGGGCCGCCGGGCAGCGGTGGCGGCGAGGCGTTGAACGCGTAGCCGGGGTCGTTGCCGTAGTACGTCGTGAGGTTCTCGAACCGGGCGTACTGGTTCACGAAGGCGAGGCGGACGTTCCCAATCGGCCCGTTGCGCTGCTTGCCGATGATGATCTCGCCGAGCCCGGCGGTCGAGTTGCCGTTCTCGTCCTGCGTGATCCCGTAGCGCTCGGCGCGGTAGATGAACCCCACCACGTCGGCGTCCTGCTCAATGGAGCCCGACTCGCGGAGGTCCGAGAGCTGGGGCCGCTTGTCGCCGCCGCGCGTCTCGACGGCGCGCGAGAGCTGGGCGAGGGCGATCACCGGCACGTCGAGCTCCTTCGCGAGGCCTTTGAGCGAGCGCGAGATCTGGGCGATCTCCTGCTCGCGGTTCGCGTTGCGCGAGTCCGTGGTGCCGTGCATGAGCTGGAGGTAGTCCACGATCACGAGCCCAATGTCGTGCTCGGCCTTGAGCCGGCGGCACTTGGCGCGGAGCTCGAGGATGCCCAGCCCGGGCGTGTCGTCCACGAAGATCTTCGCCGCCTCCAGCCGGCCGGCGGCGCGTGCGAGGAGGGGCCAATCCTCGTCTTTCAGCCGGCCCGTGCGTGCCTTCTGCGCGTCGATCCGCGCCTCGGAGGTCAGCATCCGCTGGGCGAGCTGGTTGGCGCTCATCTCCAGCGAGAAGATGGCGACGGGCACGCCGTACTGCGGGTGCGTCGCCGCGTTCATCATCGTCGCCAGCGCGAAGGCCGTGTTGTGCGTGACGGTCCCGTCTTCGAGCAGAAAGAGGTGGTTGCCGTCGAGCGTGAACCCGTAGTAGTCGTCCACACGGTCCTGCTCGACGGTGACACCGGTGACGGTCCAGTCGCGGAAGTCGGTCCACGATTCGGCTTTTTTCCGGTCGATGCGGGTAGGGATCTCGTCGACGTTGCCGTTGAAGCGGACGCGCCATACCGTGCTCTCTGCTCCGGTCTGACACCGCGCCGTCTTCGCTGTCAGCGAGGTCCGGTAGCCGAGCGTGTCACAGAGGAATTTGATCTGCCGGGCGAGCCGCTCGTTCCGCTGCGTGATCTCGTAGGTCCCGCCGTGCCCCTTGTTGCAGTGCCCGTCGCTGTCGATGAGGCCGGCGAGAAGCTGGAGCCGATGCGCCGTCGCGTTGGCGAGGTAGGCGTGCGGGATATGCTTGTCGCCGAGCACGCCGAGTTCGCGCAGCGCTGCCTGTAGCGAGGTGTCGCGGTGCGCCTGCGACCGCCCGCCGGTGATGAGGTACGCTGGGCAGGGACGATCCGTATCGCTCACCCGCACCTCGACGCCCTGCGTGTCGGCGTACGCGTACGCGACCACGTCCTCATCTGTGTTGTAGATCCGAGCGCTGTCGGACTTCCCATCACCGAGCCAGATGCCGAGGAGGTAGGGATCGACGGGGAGCGGCTGCTCGGCGAACTCGATGGCGACCTTGTAGCCCTTGTGATCGTTCTTCCACTTTGCCGACCGCGCGCGGTAGTCGCGGACCGAGAGATTGGTGACGCTCCCGCGCGGCTCGCGCCCTTCGCTCCGGCTCTTTTTGAGCGAGAGGACGTGGCTCTCGTTGACGCGATAATCCATCCCGTGCTTCTGCCGAACCCAGTACATCCGCTCGCGGCCTCGCGCAATCGAGAGGACGCGGCGCGGCGTCGAGTCGTCACCCATGAGGAGGTCGCCCGTCCGTACCTCTTCTACTGCCTTCACCGTCCCATCGAATAGCAGCACGCGGGTACCCTTGCCGAGGCATTTTCCCATGGAGGGCCGCGCGGCGATGATGATGAGGTCGGACTTCTGCCAGCCGCCCGTCATGTCGTCGAGGGCGTGGAAGCCGGAGGGGACGCCGGTGATGCCGCCGTCGCGGTGGCTGAGCGCTTCGAGCTGCTTGAACGTCTCCATCACGACCTCGCTCATCGAGCGGCTCCCCTTGCGGAGCTGGCTCTCGGAGATCTGGAAGATGTCGCGCTCGGCGCGGTCGAGCAGGTCGAAGGCGTCGGTGCCGGGGTCGTAGGCCTCGCCGACCGTCGTCGTCATCGTCTCGATCATCTGCCGGAGCAGGCTCTTCTCGGCGATGATGCGGGCGTGGTACTCGACGTTGGCCGCGCTCGCGACGCGTGTGGTCAGTTCGGAGAGGTAGTAGCCGCCGATGTTCTCGAACTCGCCGCGCCGCTTGAGCTCCTCGGTGAGCGTGATGAGGTCCACGGGGTTGCCGCGCTCGAAGAGGCCGAGCATGGCCCCGTAGATCCGCTGGTGGCGGCCGTCGTAGAAGGCCTCGGAGGGCAGGATCTCGATGGCTTTCGGGATCGCCTCGCGCTCGATGAGCATGGCCCCGAGCACGGACTGCTCGACGTCCACGGCCTGGGGCGGGACGCGCCCGGCCTGCTCGTGCAGGGCGACGACGTTGGCGCGGCTCCGGCCGCCGCGCTGGCCCGTGAACTTGCTGAGCGGGAAGGTGCCGCCTTCTTCGATGCGGAGGGGACGCTGCTGGGGTCCGTCCTGATCGGCCATAGGGAGGGTGGGTTTAGGCCTGGACGAGCTGGTCGTAACGGGTGCGGAGGAGCTTCATGTCCTCCCACGTCGGGCGCTTCCACTGCGGGTTGCGCAGGAGCGCCGCCGGGTGGTAGGTCACCATGAGCGGGAGGCCGTAGAAGTCGTGGAAGTTGCCGCGCAGCGTGCCGAGCGCCGACGTTCGCCCGAGCAGTCCGTTCCCCGCCGACTTGCCGACGGCGAGGATCATTTTCGGGCGCACGAGCGCGATCTGCTTGTAGAGGACCGGGATGTGCGCTGCGACTTCGTCCGGCTCGGGGTCGCGGTTGCCGGGCGGCCGGCTCTTGAGGATGTTCGTGATGTAGACCTCCTCGCGCTCGAACCCGACCGCTTCGAGGATCTTGTTGAGGAGCTGCCCGGCACGGCCGACGAACGGCTCGCCGGTCTTGTCTTCGTCTGCCCCCGGCGCTTCGCCGACAATCATCAGGTCGGCGTCGGGGTCGCCGGTGCCGAGGACGGGGTTGATCCGGTTCTGGTCGATGGGGACGAGCACGGTGGCCTTCAGCCAGTCGAAGACCTCCTCCAGCGAGTCCATCTCGCGCAGCGGCGAGCCCTCGGGGATGAGGGCCTCGATGCGGTCGTAGGGCGAGAGGGTGACGTCCTTCGAAGGGTCGGGCAGATCGCCGAAGAGGTCGGGCGACATGGGGTCGGGGTGTGGGTCCCCGCTGGTGCGGGGCGGGCTGTCGGCGGGGGCGGGCGTGGATGGCAGCCAGTCGCCGGTGAGCGCGCGTTGGAAGTTCAGGATCGAACGGGCGTCGCGCAGGAGCTCAAGCACAGCGGGTAAGCGTATGGTAAAAAACGCGTTGCGCCGAAGGCTCCGTCGCGGCCCCGGCGCGAACCATCGACCGATCAATCTAACGGGAGCGGCGGGAGCAGGCAAGGCGACGCGCGGTGAAATTGTCGCCGGGCGCCGGCGCGCAGCAGAGGCGACACCCACGGCGGCGTGTGTGCAGGAGTACCGCCCCGAGCAGGATCGACCGTCCGGACCGCCCCCTGAGCCTAGTGTGACGATCGGTTGCTCGTAGGCTCCCCTGCCCCCTTCGGCTCCGCTCAGGGCAGGCCTGTCCCGTTCCCTCGGCGGAGCCTGTGTGAGCGCAGTCGAAGGGCTCGGGACAAGCCCCACAGGGGTGAGGGTACGTAGGCTGGCATCGTAGGTGCCATTCGGAACGTCGGCGGTGCAATTAGCGAAGCGGGTTAGGATTCGCGTTCTCGCCCCCACCGGGGGAGAGATGTCCGGCAGGACAGAGAGGGGGACACGCCTGGCAGTGGCTTACCGTTCAACCCGCCGCAACGCTAGAGGGCGAGACGGCTTTCCTCGCTCAACCGCGCGCGCAGGGCTTCCACGTGGCTCCGCACGCCCTCGATCACCGCATCCTCGATCCCTTCCGCCTCGCCGTTTACCGTCCCCTCCGAGGCGATCACCTCGCCGGTTGGGGCCAGCGCGACGCGGAGTCGGAGGGTGTCCCGCTGCGCTCCGCCTGCCCGTCCGAGGCGGATGTAAACCGCGTCCTGCACGGCGTAAAAAAGCGCAGAGCCTGCCCCGGACTCCGATCTGGGGTCGGCGAAGTAATAGACGTTCGTCTCGTCGCCATATTCGCCCAGGCTCATCCGCTCTTCGATGAACCGGAGCGTGTCGCCGGCGAAGTACGCGGTGAAGGTGGAGGTGGCGTCGCCCGCCGCCCACGTGCCCTCGACGGTCCGGTAGTCCTCCAGTCGGAGTTCGATGCGCAGCGCCCGGCGGGCCGGTTCGGCGAAGGGGTTGACGGGGGGCGCGGGCGCGGTGAGCGCGGGGGCGTCGGGTTTATCGGTGCCTGTTTCAGCGGGGGGTACGTCGGGACGCTCCGGCTCGCGCGCGCAACCCCCGAGGACGGCGGCGAGCACTAGCACGATCACGAAGTGAGAGCGCCACCGGGCCGCCGGCACGAGCACGCTATACCTCCGCCAGCGAAAGCTCGTCGTAGGCGGCTGCGGCGACGAGGCTGGCGAGCGCCCCCGTGAAGAGCACGCCGACGATGAACGCGACGATGCCGACGAGCACGAGGAAGAACAGCACGACGCCGAGCGCGAACAGCTGCAGCCGGTGGCCGGCGGTCATCGCCCACGCCTTCTTGAGCGTGTCCATCACGTCTAGTTCGTCGTCCATCACGAGGAAGATCGCCGGCCACAGCCCGACGAGGATGATCAGTCCCGGCACGATCAGCAGGATCAACCCGAGCACAAACGCAATCGCCGACAGGACGTGCACCCCGAAGGCGCGACCGAACTCGCCGAACCCGGCGAACAGGTCGGTGAACTCGACGGGCTCGTCGCGCTGGACCTTGAGCATCATCCAGTACAACCCGGCCGTGAGCGGGCCGGTGACGACGAACGCGACGAGATTGAGCAGCCCGCCGCCCGTCCGGTCGCCGTCCCACGTGTCCGACCCGATCCCGAGGAGGAGGACGTAGACGGTGAAGGTGCCGACGAGCACCCAGAGGTGTTCTTTAAAACGAGGCCAGCTCCGCGAGAAGAGGTAGCTGATGCTGAGGTTGGGGACGTACGGCTCGTCGTGGTGAGGGTCGAAGTCGGGTTCCATGGCGTGTATCGGGTTGGGCGAAGGGGCTAGCGGTCGACCATCGCGGTGTGCTCCTGCACCTCCGATAAGGCAGAACCTTCCTCATCGGCGTCGTGCCAGACATCCGCAAGCTCGGCGTAGACGGCTTGGGCCGTGGCTTCGTCGCCGGATTGCATCGCGGCGCGGGCCAGCCCGAGGAGCGAGCGAGCGCGGCGGGGATAGCGGGCGAGGGCTTCTTCGAAGAGGTCGCGGGCCTCGTCGGGCCGGTCGAGGGCCAGCAGCGTCTCGCCCCACAGCTCGTAGACCGGCTTGACCGGAAACGGCGGGCCGAAGTCGAGCGGCATAGCATCCTCGAAGTCGGCGGCCTCTTCCAGCAGGCCGAGTGCCTCGTCGTCGTCTCCGGCGTCGCGGGCGAGGAGGGCTTCGAGTTCGAGGGCGGTCGCGCTCGCGCCGTCGTTCGCAGATTCCTCCGCGTCCATCCGCTCGTGCAGATCGGCGAGGGCGGCTTCGGCGGCAGCGCGGTCACCGCGTTCGAGCGCGGCCCATCCGTTCACGAAGAGGGTGCGCGCGACGGTCGTAATCCCTTCCTCTGCGAGATCAGTGGTGGCGGACGCTACGTCGCCCGCCCAGTCCTCCGTCTCGACGAGGTAGTTCGCGCGCATCGTGAGGGGGACATATGCGCGGTCATCCTGTCCCTGTTGCAGCTCCGAGGCGAGGGCGAGCAGGCGACGCGCCTCGGCGGTGCGGCCACGCTGAATCTCGGCGTACCCGAGCCAGTAGAGCGCGTGCCAGCCGTGCCCGTTGAGCGGCTTGCCGCGCGCGTCGGTCCGCATCTTCGCGGCCTCGAGCGCGCGCACGTTCATCTCCGCGCCCTCGTCCCACATCCCGAGGGCGAAGTAGATGTGGCTCGGCATGTGGAGCGCGTGTGAGGCGGCCGGGGCGAGGTCGGCGTAGACGGCGGCGGGGCGGAGGCCGAGTGGGGCGTGGATCGGGTCGTCGTAGGCATGGATGAGGTAGTGCGCCGCGCCGGGGTGCCGCGGGTTTTCGGCGAACACGTCCTCGGCGACGGCGGCGGCCTGCATGTACGTCGCGAAGTCGCGGCCTTCGTGGGCGGTGCCGAGGATGGAGAGGGCGTAGAGTGCGGCGGCGTCGAGGTCGTCGGGGTACGTGTCCGAGAGCGCCCCCATCGCGTCGGCGTAGGCGAAGTCGCGGTCCTCTTTCTCCCCTTCGCCGAAGAGCACGTCGAGCGTGTGGAGATAGTCCTTCTCCCGCTCCGTCGGGGCTGTGGCGAGGCGGCCCTCCGGCGTCGGGGCGAGCCGGACGAGGGCGTCACGGGCGGCCTCCGCGTCCTGCTCCTGCCAGACCGGATGGTTGTACGTGAGCGCCTCGCCCCACGCCGCCATCGCGAAGTTCGGATCGATCCTGCGGGCCTCTTGGAAGGCCTCGCGGGCGTCCTCGTACTCGAAGCTGTGCAGCATGAGGAGGCCGCGGAGGAACGGCTCCTGCGCCTCAGCCGCGCCGGAGTTCGGGAATTCGGTCTCGCCGTAGTCGGCAGGCTGGGCGTGGGCGGCTCCTACGAGGAGAAGCAGGAGAGGCAGCAGGTGGCGGAGCATGGCGCGGCAGTGGAGCGTGGGTGGAAGCCGCAAACTACGAAATCGCTCGGCGGCTCGCTTAGGCCGCCACCTGCTCGGACTCCCGGAACTCCGGCGCTTCCTCCTCCCGTGATGGTGCGAACGCTGTGTCGAAAAAGCCCACGATGCGGCGCGCATATGCCGGCGGGTCGGGGAGGGCGCTCTTCAGATGCTCGGCACCGGGCACTTCCCATAGCGCGCAGTGCTGTGCGATGGGGGCGTCCGCTTCACGACAAGCTTCCACGAACTGGGATACCGTCGCGGTCGGCACGTAGTCGTCGTGCTCGCCGCTGACGAAGAGGACGGCTTTGAGGTCGCGGATACGGGGGACCTGCGTCAGCACGCGCAGCTCGGGTCGGAACGGCATCAGCGCGCGCATCATGAGGCGACGGAAGCGGTAGAAGATGGGCCTCTTGCTGTGGCGTCCCATCGACTCGAGGATGCCATCCACGGTCGCGTACGGGGCTTCGAACACAGCAGCCGTAAAAACGTGCCCCGGATAGGTCAGGGCACAGATCCCATAGACGGCTCCGAAGCAGACCCCATGCAAGCCGACGGGCTGTGACAGCTCACGTCGCTGGGCTTCGCGACCAGCTGCCAGCACATCATGGGGATACTGGAAGCTCCGGTTCGGGCTCTCGCCGAACCCGTTGAAATCGAATAGGAGGACGTTGTAGCCCCCGGTGCGCAGAAAGCGACCGTGTCCGAAGTCGAGGAAGTAGCCCTTTGCTTTCTTCGAGGTGGGGTGCGCCAGAACGATCGTTCCGCGTGCCGGGCCTCGGGCTGCTCCCCATAGGCCTACCAACTCGCCCCCTGCCCAACCCGGAAAGCGGATCGGCTCCCAGTCCTCCTGCCGCTCCACGCCATCCGGCCACCGCCAGTGGGTGATGACGCGGCGGAAGAGTACGCGATAACCGATGCGCCAGAGCCAGCGTTCCAGCTTTGTCTCTGCTCTGCTCATAGTCGATGAGGGCAAGGCGGATGGAAAAAAAGGTCGCCGGGCTTGAGTAAACGTCAGTCGCGGGTTGATCAGATCGAGGCAATTCCTGCGTAGCAGAGGTTCAGATGCACCAGCTTCAGCAACGACACGCTCCAGAGACCTTGCCACGAACGGGCGTAGACCCGGTCGCAGAACCGATCCCAC
>JBBSMX010000137.1:0-11189 GCA_038232935.1 Rhodothermales bacterium
CTGGGCAGCGGAGGGGGCGAGGTTGACGGCGGCGCTGGCGGCGGCCGTGTACCACAACAGGTCGCGCCATTTGCCGTCGCGGCGCTCGGGTTCGGAAGTAGCAGAACGTTCCATAAAGCCTGGTGGGTTAAGAGAGAAGGGAAGATGAAGGGACCCTCTATAGTAGGGCGGACGGCCCTAAGAAGGCAAGGGGAGGGAGAAGAATGCCCTTCGTGATTATCTAGGACGCGCGCTCCCCGTTGCCCGCGGGCGGGGTAGATCGGAGACGCCGGTACGCTTCGGCGTGCGAGCGAGCGAGGTGGGGCTGGCGGAGGTAATCCCGGTAGATGCGGGCGAGCCACCGGTGGGCGAGCCAGTACGAGGGAGCCTGGGCCAGGCACGTCTCGAAGGCCTCGATGGCGCGGTCGATCCAGCCGAGGCGGGTGAAGGCCACGCCGAGGTAGAAGTGCGCGTCGGGGTAGAAGTAGAGACGGGATACAGCGTCCAGCTCGGCGTCCATCGCCTCCTTCGAGCGGCGCTGGCCGAGGAGCGCGATGGCCCGGCCGTGATGGGCGCGCGCGCAGTCCGGGTCTGTGGCGAGGGCCTGGTCGAAGTGCGCCTCGGCCTCGGCGAACGCCCGCATCCGCAGGTACACGGACCCGATCTGCAGGAGAACCTCGACATCGCCCGCCGGGAGGTCCTGCAGGCTCTGGAGTGCTGCGAGGGCCTCTTCGGGCTGCCCCTCGCGGAGAGCCAGTTGGGCCTGGAGGACCCGCAGCATCGGGAACGCCCCGTGCGCGTCGGCGAGGCGGTCGGCGAGGGCGCGGGCGTCGGCGAGGCGTCCGAGGCGGCGGTAGCACTGGGCCAGGAAGAGGCCGTAGCGCGGCTCCTCAGGGTCCCCCGCGACGGCCGCTTCGAGCGGGGCGACGGCTTCTTCGGAGCGCCCCGTGGACAGGAAGACGCGGGCGAGGTGGTACTGCCGCTCCCGGATCGTCCGCTCCACGCGCTCGTGGGCGTCGCCGTCCGGTGCCTCCACGTAGCCGAGCTCGACGAGCTGCGCCATCGCCTCCCGCTCCGCCCACGGGTCCAGCCGCGTCTCGGACGGATGCAGGCCGGCCTCCCCCGGAACGTCCTCCCACGACGGGATCGCGTCGGGAACGAACGGCTCCTCGAACGCCTGCACGAGCGGCTTCCCCCGCATATCCCGCCCGACGGGCAGCCCGAAGAGGGTCAGCACCGTCGGGGTGATGTCGAGGAGGCTGGCCCCGTGGATGGGCTCGCCGCGGCGGAGGTGAGGCCCCCGCATGCAGAGGACGCCGAAGGGGCGGTGCTCGACGGCGGGGCCGGCCGGGATCTTCGGAATGGCGGCGGGGCGGAGGTGGTCGGAGTGGAAGCCGTGGTCGGAGAGGAGGATTACGGTGGTGTCTTCGCCGGCGAGGTCGAGGAGCCGGTGCAGCATGAGGTCGAAGAACTGGTACCCCGCCGTCACCACGTCTTTGTACAGCTCGTACTCCTCCTCCGGGACGTGCGGTTGCTGCGGCGGGTGGTACTTCATGAAGCCGTGGCCGAGGTGGTCGAGCGCGTCGTAGTAGACCGCCGTGAGGTCCCACTCCGTGTGCCGCATCGCCCACGTCGCCGCCGCGTGGACCGAGGCCGTCCGCGCGACGATCTTCGCCACGGCGTTCAGCTTTCGATCTTCGTTCTGGTCGATCTCCGCCGCACGGGGGATGAACGGGAGGATGTGCGCCGCCGTCAGCTCACCGGGGTGGACGCGGAGCGCGTCGAGGGACTCGGCCAGCCCCTCGGGGTGGACAGCGCCGGGCGTCGGCGGCCACGGCTCGCCGAGCGGGGCTTTGGCCGTGCGCCAGAAGTCGGAGACCATCACGCCGTCGATGGGCTCGGCCGGGTGGCTCGGCCACCACCCGACGACGTTCGAGCGGAGGCCCGCCTGCGTGAGGATGTTCCAGAGGGCCTTGCCGTGGCGCGAGCTCCCGAGCACCGGGCGGACCCCCCTCCCCTCCGGATCCGGTTCCACGAAATAAACGATGTTGTGGAGGTCGGCCGTCTTCCCCGTGGCGACGCTCGTCCACAGCATCGGCGAGCACGGCGGGTCGAGCGTGGCGATGCTCCCGCGCGCCCCGCCGTCGATGAGCCGAGCGAGGGTGGGCATCTTCCCTGCTTGGAGGAGGGGGTCGATCACCTTCCAGTCGGCCGCGTCCCAGCCGATGAGGAGGACCTTCTTCGCGAGCGGCTCCCGGCGCGGCACGCCGGGGTCGAGGGCGCTGCGCGCAGGGAACGCCGTCTCCACCGCCGGGGGGGCAGCGGCGGGACGGGTCCAGCCCTCTCCGGCCTCCGCCCGTTTCTCGCGCCACAGCCGGAGGCCGACTTCGCCGAGGGCCAGGAGTTGGAGCGATCCCTGTAGCGGGATCTCGTAGGGGGTGCCGGGCGCAGGCGGCGAGGTGGGCATCGGAGAGGCAGCGGTTCTATGGAGGAAGGAAGGCAAAGGGACCGACCGAACAGGCAATCTGTCCAGACCCGGCGCGAAGATACTTCGTGGATAGGCACGCGGCAGGCCCTTGGGTGGTCGTCCGGCCAGGGTACGTCGCGAGCAGCAAAACGGCCAGGTATGGCGCGGCTGGTCAGCCCGTGAAAGCAACTCACAAACCGCTCTCTCTTGCTCTAAGCGTAGGACATGCCTAACCTCGAACAGCGCGTGCCTCGCCGCTCCGAGCCGGCTGAAGTACCTTGACTTTCCTACAACTCTATCGTTCCTTCTGGGGCGGGAGTCGCAATTCGGGATGCTGTGGGCAGCGCTGCGAGCGACTCTCGCTCGTCAACGGGAACCGTTCCCCTTGGGCTCCTTGAACGCACCTCGCTGGCAGCTTGGCACTCCCGCCGGCACTCCCGCCGGCGCTCCCACCGCCCTTTCCTTCTCCACTACCGTATCGCCATGAAGCGACACGCTCTACTCGCCCTCCTCGTCTCGCTCCTGTGTTGGGCTCCGGCCCGAGCGCAGCAGCACACCGTCTCCGGCACCGTCACCTCAGCCGCCGACGGAACCCCGCTGCCCGGCGTCAACGTCGTCCTGCTCGGCACGAGCACGGGGACGGCCACCGACGCCAGGGGGGACTACACGCTGGCACTCCCCTCCAGCGACGGCGTCCTCGTCTTCTCGTTCCTCGGGTACGAGGAGCAGTCCGTCGAGATCGAGGGGCGCTCGGAGATCGACGTGGTGATGGACGCGGCGACCCAGCTCCTCGATGACGTCGTCGTCATCGGGTACGGGGAGGAGACGCGGCGGAACCTCGCCTCGGCCACGACCTCCGTGAGCGCGGCCGAGATCCAGAACATCCCCGTCGCCGGCGTGGACGCTGCACTGCAGGGGAAGACCTCCGGCGTGCAGGTGCTCCAGAACTCCGGGACCCCCGGCGGCGGGATCAGCGTCCGCATCCGCGGCCACGCCTCCGTGGACGCGAGCAACCAGCCGCTCTATGTCATCGACGGCGTCCCGATGGTTTCGGAGGACGTCTCCCAGTTCGGGTTCGGGGGCCAGGACATCACCTCCGTCACGAACATCAGCCCCAGCGATATCGCGTCTGTGGACATCCTCAAGGACGCGGCCGCCACGTCGATCTACGGGAGCCGCGGGGCCAACGGCGTCGTCATGATCACGACGAAGCGGGGCCGCGCCGGGCGCTCCCAGATCACGTTCGACTCCTACGTCGGGACGCAGAACGTGATCAAGGAGCTCGACCTCCTGAGCGGGCGGGAGTACATCGAGTTCATGAACGAGGCCGCCCTCAACGACGACTCCGACGATGTCGACGCCTTCGGCAACCCCGACACGATGGCCGTCAATACAGACTGGCAGAATGAGGTCTTCCGCAGCGCCCCCATCCGGAGCTACAACCTCGCCCTCAGCGGCGGCGACGAGCGGACGCGCTACTATCTCTCGGGGAGCCACTTCGATCAGCAGGGGGTCGTCATCGGCTCGGGCTACGACCGTGTCAACGCCCGGGCTAACCTCGACTTCAACGCGACCGACCGCCTCTACCTCCGCACCTCCCTCGCCCTCTCGAAAGAGGCCAACCAGCGAATCGAGAACGACAACACGATCCGCGGCGTCCTCACCAACGCCATCGCCAACCAGCCCTCGGTCCCGGTCTACAACCCCGACGGCACGTTCACCGGCACCGCGGACGGCCTCGCCTATCCCAACGGCGTCGCTATCGGGACGCTCAACCACGCCGAGGCCCTGACGTACCGCGCCGTCGGCAACGTCACGGCGGAGTACCGTGTGCTCCCCGGCCTCCGCCTCAACGCCCGAGCCGGCACCGACGTCCTTAACGTCCGTGAGGACGAGTACCGCTCCCCGCTCGTCGGCGGGGACTATGCCGAGAGCGTGGGGGGCATTTCGCAGTCGGCCTACAACCTCGCGGTGCGGTACACGGCCGAGGGCTTCGCCACGTACGGCACCAAGCTCGCGGGCGTGCATGACGTGAGCGTGACGGGCGGGACCAGCGTCGAGATGAACAACTCCGAACGGAACTATATCCGCGCCGTCAACTTCGGCAACGATTACTTCCAGTACGTCGGCGACGGCGCCGAGATCGAGGATTGGGACGGCGGATTCAGCGAGAACAACCTCATCTCGTTCTTCTCACGCGGCTCGTACATCTACGACAGCCGCTACATCCTTACGGCCAACATCCGGGCAGACGGCTCGTCCCGGTTCGGGAGGGAGAACCGGTTTGGGGTGTTCCCCGCCGTTGCCCTGGCGTGGCAGGTCGCGGAGGAGCCGTTCCTGAGCCGCTACATCGGGAAGGGCCATGTCGCCTCCGACGTCAAGCTCCGGGCCAGCTACGGCCTCACAGGTAACCAGGAGATCGGCAACTACACGTGGCGGGATGCGTGGACGAGCACGGCCTACGGGGGCAGCCCGGCGCTCTGGCCGTCCCAACTCGAGAATCCGGGGCTGACGTGGGAGAGCACGCGGCAGTGGGATGTCGGGTTCGACCTCGCCCTCTTCGGGGGCCGGGTCAGCCTCGTCGCCGACTACTGGGATAAGCACACCTCCGACCTCCTCTATTTCCGCCCCCTCACCGTCACTACCGGCTTCAGTGGCATCACCAGCAACATCGGCGAAGTCGACAACAAAGGGGTCGAGTTCCTTCTGAAGACGACCAACTTCCGCCCGGCGCGGCCCGGCGGGTTCCTCTGGGAGACCTCCCTCAATTTCTCTCACTACACGAACAACGTCGCGGAGCTCTACGAAGACGAGTTCATTGCGACCGGCTTTCGGAGCGTGAACCGCGCCACCGAGGGGTATCCCCTCGGGTCGTTCTTCATGCTCAAGTTCCTCGGCGTCGACCCCGCGACGGGCAACGCCTTCTACGACAACTTTGACGGGGGCGGGACCTGCCTCGCGGCTGGCACCGCGACGGAGGCTGAGGACGCCGTTTTCTGCGATCAGGACGACGTGCAGTTCGTCGGGAGCCCCCACCCGGACTTCACCGGCGGCCTCACGAATACGTTCGCCTTTGGGGGGTTCGACCTCAACGTCTTCGTCCTCTTCTCCTACGGCAACGAGATCTTCAACGCCACGCGCGCCTTCGCCGACGACGGCGGCAGTTCCCTCGATAACAAGCTCGCCTCGGTGCTCGACCGGTGGCAGCAGCCCGGCGATGTCACCGACATCCCGCGCGCGAGCCTCGATGGGGACTCCGGTGCCGGCGCCATTACGAGCCGGTACATCGAAGACGGCTCGTTCCTCCGCCTCAAGACCGTCACCCTGGGCTATGCCCTCCCCGAGGCGATCGCCGCACGCGCCCGCGCCCGCTCCCTCCGCGTCTACGTCTCGACGCAGAACCTCGTCACGATCACGAACTACTCGGGCCTCGATCCCGAATCGAACTCGAACGGCTCGGGGAGCAACGTGGCATTGGGGACAGAGTTCTACACGTTCCCTCAGCCGCGCACCTTCACCGTAGGGCTTACGCTCGGGCTTTAAGCCCCCGCGTTCCGCCCCTGTACCCACCTTCTCCTACCGGTCCGCGCGATGCGTCGCAGCCTCCTTCTCCTTGCCCTCCCCGTCCTTCTCCTCGCCGGCTGCGACTCGCTCCTCGACGTAGAGCCGCCGAGCCAGATCACGAGTACGATCGCCATCGAGGACGCGAATGGGGCGCGCAACGCCCTCCGCGGGGCCTACAGCGCCCTCCAGACTGGCTCCTACTACGGTGGCGACTTCATCTTCTTCGGCGACCTCCTCGCCGACAACACCACCCACACCGGCACCTTCACCTCCTTCGCCCAGGCCGACAACAACACGCTCCTCGCCGACAACGGCTCGGTCGAGGGGATATACCAGGACCTCTACTTCGCCATCAGCGTCACGAACCACCTCCTCGAGCGGGTCCCCGGCCTCACCGACCTGGGGGAGACGGAAAAAAACCAGATCCTCGGTGAGGCCCACTTCCTGCGGGCGCTCCACTACCACAACCTCGTCAAGCTGTGGGGGCCGGTCCCCCTCATCACCTCGACCATCGAGAGCGTCGAGACGGCCTCCCAGGTGACGCAGAGCCCGGTCGATGAGGTCTACGCGCAGATCCTCAGTGATCTTCAAGAGGCCGAGCGGCTGATGACGAATGCCACCCAGACTAAGCAGGCCTCGCTCGGGGCTGTAAAGGCCCTCCTGGCTCGGGTTTACCTCTATCGCGGGGAGTGGGCACAGGCGCAAGCGAAGGCCGACGAAGTCCTCGCGATGGGGTACGACCTCGCCGACGACTACGCCGCCCTCTTCACGCCGGGCGCCGAAACACCCGAAGCCATCTTCCTGCTCGACTTCACGATCCAGGACTTCAACAACTTCGGCTACTACTTCCAGACCCGCCGCGAAGTCCGGCCGACCCCCGACCTCTTCGACGCCTACGAGGAGATCGACGCGCGCCGGGCGTGGTCCATCGAGGCGAGCTCGTCCGGGCGACTCACCGGGACGAAGTTTCCGACGACGACGGGGGAAGAGGACTTCCACGTTATCCGCCTCGGCGAGGTCATCCTGATCCGGGCCGAAGCGCTTGCCCGTCAAGGTCAGCTCGCTGAGGCGGTGGATGCATACAACCGCATCCGCATCCGCGCCGGCCTCACCCCGCATGTGCTCGGCGAGGACGTCACGACGCAGCAGGACGTGCTCGCGGCGATCTGGAACGAGCGGCGGCTCGAACTCGCGTTCGAGGGAGACCGCTGGCCGGACCTCCTCCGGACAGGTCGGGCGACGGAGGTGCTAGGCATCCGGGAGTGCCAGACGCTCTTCCCGATTCCAGAGAGCGAGCTGAACGTGGCACCGAACATGACGCAGAACCCACCCTGCTAGCTCGCCACGGCTAGGACGCCTTCCGCATTATCCAGCGCATGGGCTCAACTCCATGCCTTTCCCTTGTCTCGCCATGCCCCGCTTCTTCGTCGCCTTCCTCCTGATCCTCGCTCTCGGGAGCGCCGTCGGTGCCCGCGCGCAGGATGCGCCGTCAGGTCCTCAGGGGAAGCTGTTCATCATAGGCGGAGGCGGGCGGCCACCGGCTATGGTGGACCGGATGATTGCAGAGGCCGGGGTGGGGGAGAGCGGCTACGTCGCCGTCCTCCCGATGTCGAGCGCGACGCCGGACAGCGCGTTTATCTGGGCGAGCGAGCAATTCGTCGAGCGCGGCGTGGAGACGGTCTCGTTCGACTTTGAGAAGGGGGAGACCCCTTCAGCGGCGCGGCTCGATTCCCTCCGCCACGCGCCCTTCATCTACATCTCCGGCGGCGATCAGGCCCGATTCATGGGCGTGGTGGCGGGAACGGCCATCGAGGAAGCCATCCACGAGGCGTACCGCGCAGGGAGCCTGATCGCGGGGACGAGCGCCGGAGCCGCCGTGATGAGCGAGCGGATGCTCACGGGCGACCAGCGCAAGCACCCCGAATACACCTCGACCTACGAGGTGATCGAGTCCGACAACATCGACCTCGCGCCAGGGCTCGGCCTCCTCACCGGCGTCATCGTAGACCAACACTTCGTCGCGCGGAGTCGCTACAACCGCCTCCTCACCACCATCATTGAGTTCCCCGAGGTCATCGGCATTGGCATCGACGAGTCCACGGCGATCCTCGTCCAGGGCCACCGGGCAGAGGTGGTCGGAGACGCGCAAGTGCTGGTGTTCGAGAATCCCGACGGCTCCGCCGAACGGCAGAATGGGAAACTCGGTGCCCGCCGCCTCCGCGTGGACGTGTACCTGCCAGGCGAGGTGTTCGAGCTCGGCGAGGGCGTTGACACCCGCTAGTTAGCGCCGAGGGTGATGGTCCGGTGTTGAACAGCCGTCCCGACGCGTACGCGGGCGAGGTACACGCCCGCGCTCAGCCTGCTGAGGTCGAGCTCGGCGCGGGCTTCGCCGGCCGAGATCCGGCCGAGGTCGCGCCGAAGCACTTCGCGGCCGAGGACGTCGTAAACGGCGAGGGTTGCCGTCCCGCCGGACCCGGCGTCGAAGCGGAACGAAATCGGGCCAGAAGCGGGGTTGGGGTAGGCGATGAGGCGGCGCTCCCGCCGCCCCACTGCGACCGGCTCTGAGGCTGTGGGGGACGAGGAGAAGTCGAAGGCTTCCCCGTCGGCGACGACGTGGAGGAAGGCGTTGACTAGGGTAGGGTTGTTCCGCCGAACGGGGTAGTCCACGAGGTCGACGGACCGCGCGTCGAGGACGAGCGCGGGCACCGCGCCCTCCATCGTGGCCGTGCCCTCCTCGAACGCGAGCGTGCTTCCCTCAGCGAGGAGCACGCCGAAGGCCGACCGGCTCTGCGCGAGCCCCCACATCAGTCCGGTGATCTGGTTCTCCCAATGGCAACTGCTGGTGTCATAGGCGAGGGGTATGACGGTCAGGCCGTCGATGAGCTGGAGCGCAGGCACCGTCTCTAGGCGCCCGCCGTAGGAGGCATCGCACCGGTTCTCCGTGTTGAGGACGCTCGTGAGCCCGACCGTCCGGGCGTCGGTACCGAGGAAGAGGGCGGGGGTGCCCGCCGCGAGGTGGTCGCGGAGGACGGCACCCACAGCCGTCGTCGGAGCAGCATAAGCGGTGACTTCGTCGAGGTCGTTCCCTACCCACACCTGCGCCTCGCACGCCGCAACGGCCGCGGCGAGATCGGCGTCATCCTGGCTGGCATCATCGAGGCCGACCTCGAACACGGGCTGGTCGGAGCCAGCGAGGGCGGCGGTCACGGCGGCGGCGGTCGCGGCGGCAGGTTCGGAAACCACGCACACGAGCGCGCCCGACCCCACGCGGCCACGCAGAGCCTCGACACTGCCCCCTTCGCCGAGCCAAACGTCCGGGTCACCGCTCCCGTCGAGGACGGCAGAAAACGTCGGCGCGGCGAACGGGACCGGCGTGAAAGCTTGCTCCGTGCCCGGCGTTTCCACGACCGCGCCAGTGGCGACATCGGCGCGATATCCCTCCGTAAGCTGGACGAGGCGGATATCCGAGAGCGAGAGCGGCTGCCCTGCCTCCACCGTGGCCTCCGTTCGGTCCGTCGGGTAGAGCAGCGCGACGGTGCCGCCTCCGAGCACCTCACCTATGCCGTCGGGGGGGATGGCGAGGGCCGTGCCGTACGCGAGTCCGATCCCCGTTATCCATCGCCCCGCCGTGGTGTGGTAGTTCGCCAGCATAGCCAGCAGGCGCCCGAGCCGACCGCGCTCGTCGAAGTGCGTGTCGGCGAGGGCGTTGGGGAGTACGGAGAGGAAGTCATCCGTGAGCGAGATGTACGTCGTCGTGGGGTTGAGGAGCGCTTCGCGGGAAGAGAAGCTGCCGCGCCGCGCGTCGAAGACGACCTCGCTGAGCACCATAGCTCCCGCGCTCGTCCCCCCGAGGACACCTCCTCGGTCGAAAACCGTTTGGAGCGCTTCCTCGATGAGCGTGCCTTTCCAGCGGCTGATGTAACGCCACTGGTCGCCGCCCGGGAGGAACACCCCGTCGGCGGCCAGGACGGCGTCGCGGTTGGCGGGGTCGTTCGCCGCCGCCTGCGAGGGAATAGGGAGGTAGGTGACGGTCGCGCCCTCGTCGGCGAGGCGGCCTGGGATGGAGCTATCGGGGTTGTCGGCGTAGTCGAGGACAACCACGTGGTTGTTGGGCGCGTGGTCGACGAACCACGCGTACCCCCCAGGCGCTTCGCTGCCGCCGCCGACGAGGAGGAGGGAGCCCTGCGCGTGCGCGCTCCCGGCTAGAATTAGGAAGAGGAGATAGAAGCGGTGCATGAGGTGGAAGTTTGGGGGAGGGGGCTATGATGCCTTCACCGCCCGCACCAGGTCGTGTGGATACTCAGCAGGTCAGGCGATCACGAGTAGCCGTTCGCGTCTTCGCAAGGCGCGCGAGGGACAAGTCTCGGAGGAGGGCAATCCCGTGGGATCGGCCGACGAGCGCAACGCGGCGAAGGCCGAACGGAGGCCGTGAGCGACGATCAAATCGAAAGTCCACCCGGCCTAGAACATACCGTCTCCGGGCTACTATTCGTACGCAGAATCCACCCTCCGGCGCGAAACCTACGGCCGTCGGCAACGAAACGTAGGGCCGTCTTGCCTCGCTCTACATTTTGCGCCTACGTTTGACCGTCCACACGGCCTGTGGCGTTTCACCCCCGCGCCGTCAGCGGTCCGATGACACAACGGAATTCTGAAGCCTTTGATCGATGGATACGCACGAGTCGTCCCGCCGAGGATATTCCGCGCTTACCGTCCACCGGGACCGGGGCGTGCTCTGGGTGTGCGATATCTCCCGCTCGTCGGGCTTCATCAACAGCGACGAGTTAGCCGAGCACATCGAGGCCTTCCTCCCGCGCCTTCACTGGGTCTCGTCGCTGGCGATCCACGCCATCCACGGCGAGCTCATACAGTGGACCGGCGACGGGTTCATCGCGTGGTTCCCCCTCGAGGTCGAGCGGCAGTTGGGGCGGACCTGCAACCGGATCCTGGAGGCGATCTGGCACTTCACCGCCTTCATCAACATCACCCAGCTCTGTGTCGACTCGCCCCGGCCGTTCCGCATCCGGCACGGGCTGACCTAACGTCAGTCGCGGGTTGAAAAACAGCTTTTCTGCTCGATCATTCCACCCTAACACAACGTCAGTCGCGGGTTGATCAGATCGAGGCAATTCCTGCGTAGCAGAGGTTCAGATGCACCAGCTTCAGCAACGACACGCTC
>JBBSMX010000138.1:0-10958 GCA_038232935.1 Rhodothermales bacterium
ACTTACGCAGTTGAGGAACTCCTCCCCCCGGGGAGGTGCCCCCGTAGGGGGCGGAGGGGGTTGGCCGAGCCCCGTAGACCCCCCCAGTCGCTGCGCGCCAGCCCCCCGAGGGGGGCAGGGGGCCAACTGCGTAACTCCTATAGCATGAGGCTGAGCACAGCGTTCCCCTTCACGGTCTCGCCCCCTGTGGGGGAGAGATGTCCGGCAGGACAGAGAGGGGGCCACGGGCGGAGGCTCGGTTCGCCATCGCGGAGGGTCCGGCTATTGCCGTCAGCGACGGCTTATACCGTCTACATTTGCTAACATTAGCCCTTGCAAATCATCCGGTTATTTCATTCTTTAGAACCCTGCTCACCTACCCCTTCCTGCCATGAAACGCTTTTCCGCCAGCCTGACCCGGTGGGTCCTCCCGGTGTCCACCCTGATCCTCCTCGTGGTTCTCCCGGCCGTGCCCGCGCTCGCGCAGCAGATGCCGGTGACCACGGACTCCGACGAGGCCCGCGCCCTCTTCGAAGAGGGGCTCCGAGCTACCGCGAACGTGGACCGCGCCAAGGCCCGCGCCCGCTTCGACGCGGCCCTCGAGAAAGATCCCAACCTCGCCGTCGCCCACGTCTGGCGTGCCAGCGTCTCGCCGCCTGCCGAGCGGGCGGAGCACCTCCAGATGGCGCAGGCCCACGCCGGCCAGGCGTCGGAGGCCGAACAGAAACTCATCGCCGCCTTCGGGGCGTTTGCGGCCGGTGACCGCGACCGTGAGCTGGAGATCCTGAACGGCCTGGCCCAGGAATATCCCGGCGATTCCTATCTCCAACACTTCCGAGGCGTGCGCTACTACGGCGCGGAGCGGTACGACGAGGCCGCCGCTGCCTTCAACCAGGCCATCGCGATTGACCCCGACTTCGAGCCGGCGTACAACATGCTCGGCTACACCGCCTTCGCTCAGGGCGATAACGCGGGGGCCGAGAAAGCGCTGAAGACGTACCAGCGCCTCGCGCCCGACGACCCGAACCCCTACGACTCCCTCGGCGAGCTCTACCTCCGGACGGGCCGCTACGACGAGGCCACAGCCGAGTTCGAGAAGGCGCTCGCGCGCGACCCCGAGTTCGAGGTGTCCGCGAACAACCTCGTGTGGGTCCAGGTCGAGAAGTCGAACCAGCAGTTCGAGCAGCACTTCGCCCAGCAGGATGCCGGGGCGATGGCCTCGCTCTACGGGCCCGGCGGGATGCTCCTGCCCGCGGGGTCCGAGCCCATCGAGGGGGCTGATGCCATCACCGCGTACTGGAAGAGCGGCTTCGACGCCGGCCTCGCCAGCGTGGACCTCGAAACCGACGAGGTTCTCTCCCGCGACGACCTGGCCTACGAGATGGGGCACTACACGATCAAGACCGCCGGGGGCGACGTGGCCGACACGGGCAAGTACATCGTCATCTGGGGGAAGGATGGCGACGCCTGGCAGATGTACCGCGACATCTGGAACTCCAGCCGCGCTCCGGAGATGGACGCACAGAACTGATCTGAAGCCGAACGACCCGAGGCCGCATCGGCTTCACACAGCGCGCCCGCTCCGACGTGATTGGGGCGGGCGCTCCCTTTTCACGGCCTCTCTCTTCCAGCCGCCGTCGTAACGGCCCCTCATCCCTTCGACTGCGCTCAGGCCCCTCGCCCTGTCCCTCTCCCCACAGGGGCGAGGGGACGCGATCTCAAACGTCGTCCGTTCTTTCAGCGGAGACAGGGGTATGCACGGTCTCGCCCCCTGTGGGGGAGAGATGTTCGGCAGGACAGAGAGGGGGTCACGAGCGCCGATCTGAGCTAGGCCAGCACCTGCCCGAAGGCGATCTCTTCGGCGGCGAGGACGAAGACGGTCGAGGGGAGGCCCGCCGTGCGCTCGCGGAGCTGTTCGTAGTAGGCGACGAAGTCCACGTCGGTCGGCGCGGCCATGCCGAGGAAGACGAGGTCGGCGTCGGCGGAGGCGTCGCGGAGGATGGTGTCGAACGGGCGGCCCGCGCCGACGATCACGTCGAGGCTGGCCCCCGTGCGGGTCTGGGTGATGACGGGGAGGAGGCCGGCGCGCGTGGCCTCGGCGGCGGACGCGGTCGGGGCCACGACCTTCAGGGAGATCTCGCTGCCGCGCCAGCTCAGGCTCGTCGAGAGGAGGTAGGCGAGGATCACCATGAGCCCACCGTTCCCCTTCAGCCCGCCCCACCACACGTCGATCCGCTTGCGCTCGCCGAAGCCGAGCTCCTCGTCGTCGCGCACGATCACGACGTTGCGGTGCGCGAGGTAGAAGTGCTCGATCATGGCGCAGTAGCGGGCGCGGAGGTCGGGGTTCTGGTTGTCGCCGAGGAGGATGGTGTTCGGCGTGAGCGCGCCGAGGCCGTAGGACTCGACGAGCCGCTCGGCCCCGACGAACGGGTCGGGTGCGGCGATCACGCGGACGAGGGCCTGCACGGCGCGCCGTTCGAGGTAGTCCTGGATGTTCCCCTCCATCGTGTGCTGGCGCTCGGCCGAGACGCCCGGCGTGGTCAGCACCGTCGAGACGGTCATGAGCGCGCGGTTGTGGGTGATGGCGCGGGCGAGGTCGACGAGGTGCCAGCGCCGCGTCGGCGCGCCGGAGAGGACGAGGAGGTGGGGCCGCCAGTTCTTCGAGTCCTGCTCGCTGCGCAGGCGGAGGAGGCCGGCCCGCGTAACGGCCATCCAGAGGCCGCGCCGGACGTCCCCCCACGCGCTCTCCAGGCTCCGCCGCTCCAGCCACACGTAGATCCCGATCACGAAGAGCACCGCCACGACCGTCGCGGCGGCGTTGATGAGGAACATCACCGCGATACAGCCGAGCGCACCGAGGAGGGAGAACGCCCAGTGGACACGGAACGTCGGCCGGAACGACGGGCTCTGGAGGAACCGCTCGATGCCCGCCGAGATGTTGAGGACACCGTAGGTCGTGAGGAAGAACATCGTCAGGACCGGCGCGATGAGGTTGAGGTTGCCGAAGTAGACGGCGGCGAGGGCGAGGGCGAGCGTGAGGATGGTGCCGGCGCGCGGCGTGTCCTCCTCGCCCGAGCCGGTGCCAAGCCAGGACAGCTTGCGCGGGAGGACGCCGTCGCGGGCGAGGGCCTGGAGCACGCGCGGCGCGCCGAGCACGCTGCCGAGCGCACTCGAAAGCGTCGCGCCCCACACGCCGAGGAGGATGGCGTCGCCCCAGTACGCCATCCTCCGCATGATGAGCGGGTCTTCGATCAGCGTCGTCGCATCGGCCCGCATCGCCAGCAGCACGGGGAGCGCCATGTAGATCAGGTAGCCCACGCCGACGGCCGCGAACGTCCCGCGCGGGATCGAGCGGCTCGGGTCACGGAGGTCGCCGGAGAGGTTCACCCCGGCCATGATCCCGGTGACGGCGGGGAAGAAGACGGCGAAGACGACCCAGAACGGCTCCGAGAGTCGGTCCGCCGCGCCCCACATCTCGATGTGCGTCTCCTCGATGGGGCTCCCGAAGAGGAGCGAGATGAGCGAGAGCACAATGGCGGCCATGATGAAATACTGCGCCCGGATCGCCGTCTTCGCCGAGACGAGGGCGAGGACGGCGACGAGCACGGTCGTCACGAGCCCGATAACCTTCTCGTTCGCCGCAGGAAACGCCCGCACGACGCTCTCCGCGAACCCGATGGTGTAGAGTGCGATCGAGAGCGCCTGCGCGAGGTAGAGCGGGATACCGACGGCCCCGCCCGTCTCGATCCCGAGCGACCGGCTGATCATGTAGTACGCCCCGCCGGCCCGCACCCGCTGGTCCGTCGAGATCGCCGCAATCGAGAGCGACGTCAGAAACGTGATCAACGTCGAGAGGGTGACGATGAGGAGCGCTCCGAGGAGGCCGACGTTGCCGACCACCCACCCGAAGCGGAGGTACATGATCACGCCGAGGATCGTGAGGATCGACGGGGTGAAGACGCCACCGAAGGTGCCGAGCCCGCCCTCCTTGCCGGGGGCGACTTCTTCGAGCGGAGGGCTGATGCGCCCGCGGAGGTTTCTGAGCATGACGTGCCGGGGTGGGGAAATCGAGCCGGGGAAGAATAACGCAGCGGGCACTCCGGAGGGGAGTCCGGAGTGCCCGTTTGTTACCGAGCGAGGGCCGCTGACACGACCGTCGAGAGGGGGGATTACTGCGCGCGGTCGGTGGACTTGCCGGGGTTCTGGTCTCCGGGGTCGGGGCGGAGGCCCTTCTCGGTCTGCGAGACGGGCACCTCGGCCGGACCGGAATCGGCCACCGCATTCCGATGCGACTCCACCGGCTCTGCGCCGAGGGCGGTGCCGGCGCGCGTGAGGAGCGTGCCGAGGTGTTCCAGTTTCGGCGAGAGGCGCGCGTCGTCGGCGTCGGCCGCCGCGCTCGTGGTCTGCTCGCCGAGGCGGAGCATGAGGTCGCCGATGGCCGGGCCGTCGAGGCGTTCGGCCTGCAGCTCGTCCTTCAGCTCGGCGAGGAGGTTGGCGATGGCGTGGAGGTCGTCGCGCTCGGCGTTTTTCAGCGTGCCGTACCACAGGTCGATCACGCGGATCGCCGCGCTCGGCGCGAGCGTGGAGACGCCGGCTTCGAGGGCGGCGGACGTGTTGTCGAGGTCGTGTTGGTAGGTGTCGTCGAGGCCGGAGCCCCCGGTGATGTCGGAAGAGGTGAGCATAGGAGGGGAAATGTTGAGGGGAGAATTATTCGGTGTCAGGCTCGTGCGGCCCGCGCAGGGCGTGGCCGGCGTGGAGCAGCAGGGTGCCGAGCCGTTCGACGACCTTGCCGATGTCTTCGCGCTCCGCTTCTTTCGACGCCGCGACGGTCTGCTTGCCGAGTTGAGCGAGGGTCTCGCCGATGGCGTCTCCGTCGAGGTCGGGGCCGAGGAGGCGGGACTTCAGCTCCCCCAGCCCGTCGGCGATCTGCTTCAGGTCGGCACGGTCGGACTCGTCGAGGATGCGGTGCCAGTCGTCGATGCGATTGACGGCTTTGGAAAGCGGGAACTGGTCGAGGCCCTGTTCGAGGTCGTCGATCGTGGCGTTGACTTCGGCAGCCTGAACACCTTGGGGAAGGGATTCCATCATGGGAAGAGGGGCAGGGGGGAGAAGGGAGAAAGGAGGGGGAAAGAGGTGATGCTGTGCCGAGCCGACGTGCGAACCTCTTTACGTTTCACGCATCACGTCACGCGCATCAGTCGGCACCGTCACCGGACGCCAGCTCGGCGACGAGGAACCGAGGCGGCGCATCGGTCAGGAAGGTCCGGCGGGCCGCCTCGGCCACCTTCCCGGTGGAGTACGCGTCCGAGGCCCCGCCGATGACACCGCCGACGATGGGCAGGCTGCGGCGGGGGAACCGGCTCGTCACGACCTTCTTCGCCGTCCATTTCGTCGCCCGCGCCGCGAGCCCGACGGCGCCCTCGGCGAGGAACCGGATGCCGCGCTCGGCGAGCTTCACGGCCGAGCGGTCGAATACCTCGGTGACTTCGTCCCCCTCGTCGAGCTCCTCGGCATCGGCGTCGCCGACGAGGCAGGCGATCACGCGGGCGCGGACGTCGTCGTCGTGGAGGTCGTGCCCGCCCATGAAGGCCGTGGCCGCGCACAGGTGGAGTTGGAGCGTCGCCACGCCGATGATGTTGGCGGGGAGGGTGATCGGCATCGTGATGAACCCGCCGAGCCCGAAGACGAAGCCCGTGCTACCGCAGAGGAGCGTGTAGGTGCCGGTCATCTCCTCGGCGCGCTCGTGGAGCGTACCGGGTCCGGCGAGGAAGCGGCCGGCGGTCTCGGCCGGCGTGCCCAGGATAGGCAGGCCGTCCACGGCGCGGTTGTAGAGCGGTTTGAGCAGCAGCGATTTCATAGAAAGGCGAGGGAAGCGAGGAAGAGGAGAGGGTATACCGAAGCGCGGCGCAAAAGGTTTGGGGCTGGCCTAGATAACGGTCCAGCTCAGTAGCGTCTTTAGCAGTTCGCGCGGCGGGCCGTAGTTGAACCGCCACTCGCATTCCTTCAGAAACAGCTCGAAATGAGCCTTCGAAATCCCATTATACCGCCTGAGATGCCGCTTCGCTTGGCTCCAGAAATTCTCGATGCCGTTGATATGAGCCACCCGCCCGTTAGCATCGTAGTCCACGTACCCCTCCCTGTGGTCAATCCGGTAGTGCGCGAAGCCGGAGGTGTCGAGCGTGTCGTAGACCGAGAGCCCGTCGGTGTAGACTACGGACTCCGGCTCCACCCGCTGACGGATGATCGGCAGGAGTGTCGCTCGCTTGAGGTTGGCCGGGACGGCCGTGTAGACCTTCCCACCCCGCTTGAGGATGCCGAAGACGACGACCTTGCCGGCGGCTCCACGGCCTCGTTTGCCTTTGCGATGCCCTCCGAAGTAGGACTCATCGATCTCGACTTCCCCGTCGAAGGGACTCTCGTCGGCGATGCGCTCGGCGATGATCTCGCGGAGCTTGTGGTAGTAGAGGCTGGCGGAGTTGCGGTTGACGCCAACGAGGTCGGCCGCGGTGCGCGCAGTGGTACCAGCGACGAAGTGCTCGATGAGCCGTCGCTGGGTGGCGCGTGGGAGTTTGCTTCGTCTTCGGGTCATGGTGGAGACTAAGCCACCAGACCGTTATCTATGCCAGCCCCAAAGGTTTTGGGCGTACAAGGTGATGCGTAAAACGTAAGGGTGCTCTGTTGAGGCCCGTGTTGTACACACCCCCACGTTGTACGCGATACGTTTTATACCTCCGTGTACCGGTCGAGGTATTCGTCGATCTCCGAGCGGATGGAGCGGCGGAGCGGGCGGAGCACGAGCCCGAGGTCGACGGTGACGCGGACCGAATCGGGCGCGGCGTGGAAGTGGCCGTTGAAGCCCGGGCCGCGCGCGATGAGCGTGTCGCCTTCCCAGTGGGTGCGCAGCGCGAGGTGCCCGCTCAACTCGTCGGCGACCTCCTCGGCGGCGAGGCGGGCTCCGGCGAGGCCGAGGTCGTGGCGGCGGGTCACGTCGATGTGCGGCATGGTTGGGGCGGGTTCGTGAGAGGAGACGCGTCAGCAGCCGAAGAAGACGAGTAGGGCAGGGAGGGTGAGCCAGAGGAGCCCTTTGATGAGGAAGAACAGGAACCCCGCGGCTCCGAAGCGCTTGAGCCACGTCGTACTTTTCGGCGTAGGTGCAGGGGGCGGACGGTCAGAGGGCGAGGGCATGGGGCGCGTTCGGCTGACGGTTTGCAACGCCACTCCCGGCGCTCGTGATTCCACCCGGTGCCTTCCCGTTAGATCGAATCCATTTTCGGACCTATAAAGGAGGTACAAGTGAGGGGGGAGCGTCGAGGCGAGTTCGCTGGCGATCTCGGGTGGCTCGGTTATTGTGAGAGCAAAGAGCCAAGCGCAGCGCTGCGCTTGGCTCTTTGAAATCGTAGGGGAGGCGCGGTCGCATCGTTCCGGTGGTCAACCGTTTACTCCGCGACTATTGTTGTCGCTTTACTCCCGCCTCCCCGCGATGCTTGGGTTTTTGGGTGCCGCCGCTGACTAGGCGTTGGCGGTTCGGCTTTTGGGCCGAGCCGTTTACCCGCAGGACGACCGAAGGTTGTTTCACGGGGTGCGAGCCCCGTGTTATCGGTCGAACCCCACACAGAGCACGGACGAGCCGGGACGCGCCTCCCTCAAAACTGCTTTCAACATAGATTCCTCCATGTTTAGGTAGTAGATGAGGGAGGACGCGCCTCCCGATCCTAAGCTCGCACAAACGCCCCCCGTTTCCAAATCGGAGCGGGGGGCGTTTTTTCTTCGTTGAACGAGTGGAAACGCCGCATTTTGTGTGACAAACGGGTGTCATCACAATTGGGTATCCTGTTGAACATTAACGGGATGTCCCACGATGAAGTACGGCCTCCGCTCCTTCCTCAGCGACTTCGGCACCACCGACCAATGCCTCGACTACCTCCGGGCGCAGCGGTGGCCTGACGGGATCGAGTGCGAGGCGTGCGGGCGCATCACGAACCACTACCGCGTCACGGGGCGGAAGTGCTACGCCTGTCAAGATTGCGGGCGGCACGTCTACCCGGCGAAGGGGACCATCCTAGAGCGCACGAAGGTCCCCCTCCCCGACTGGTTCTACTGCATCCTCGTCCTCTCGCAGACGCGGGCGGGCATCAGCGCCAAGCAGATTGAACGCGAGCTAGAGGTGTCATATCCCACGGCGCTACGGATGTGTAACCTGATCCGCTCGCAACTCGGCCAGCAGACGAGCGCGATGCTGACGGGGGAGGTGGAGTGCGACGAGGTGTACATCGGCGGGAAGGGCCGGTACAAGGGGCACTACAGGCCGGGGCGTCCGACCGTAGCGGAGAAGCAGCCCGTGTTCGGCGTCGTGGAGCGCGGCGGGGCCGTGCGCCCGTTCCTAGTGCCCAACGTGAAGCGCGACACGGTGCTCCCCCTTATCCAAGCCAACGTAGCGGAGGGGGCGACGCTCTACACCGACGAGTACGGCGTCTACCGGACGCTATCGAAGCACGGGTACGAGCACGCCGTCGTCCGCCACAAGGCGAAGGAGTATGCCCGCGAGGAGGTCAACGAGGAGACGGGCGAGATTCGGAACGTCCACACGAACTCGATGGAGGGGTTCTGGTCCTACCCGAAGTCGGCCATCCTCCGTATCCACCGGGGCGTGAGCCGGAAGCACATGCAGGGGTACTTCGATGAGCACGCCTTCCGCTACAACCACCGGAACGAGGACCGCCCGATGTTCCACGCCATGCTAGAGCGCGTGGCTAGTCCTCGCGCTGCTGCACCACGCGCCTGATCGCCCGCTCGAACTCCTCGCGGTCTACGGCCTCGTCCTCGCCCGCGTCGAGTTTGTGCCTGATCGTGCGCTGCAACGCGGGGGATAAGTCGGAGTCGGGGTACGGCAGGGGGCCGGACGAGCGCTTGCCCGAGCGCTTCGTCTCGTGCTTCCCGCTCTCGCGTCTCTCCTTCGAGGCTCCCTTCTTCGTTCGGGCCATCGTGGTTGGGGTCTGTCGTACTCCCAATGTACGGAATGGGTTGGCGGTTCCAATTGTCGGCGCTGTCGGGTATGTTGGGGCTTCACCCAACAACGAACCACCGACACCAATGACACACGAAGAGTCCATCGCCCTCATTCGCCTACTGTCGAGTCAGATCGTAGGCATCCGCGCAACCCTTGACACGGTACTCGTCGCACAAGCCAAGATCATTGCCCATCTTGAAGGGGGGACGCAGAAGGACGCCCTAGCAAGTCTCTCTGAACATGAACGTGTTCAAGTGGGCAGGAGAGAAGAGACGCTAGAAGCCCTGATAGCACAGGAAACCGGGCGTCTCCTTCGTGGAGGGGAGTAGCATCTGTTGCCCTATCGCTTTCGAGCCTGCTGGGCGGCGTCTGGGTGAGCGGATGTTCCATTTCTACTAGGGGTTTGGTCTGCCAATCCCCTCCCAATTTCCACGCCAAACATGAAGCATCACAACGTCATCGCCGCTATCATCCTCGACGCCGCCGCTCCGCTGAAGGGGGTCCACAGGGATTTAGTTGCGTACGTCTTGGAGATAAGGCGCAAGGCTCCAATGCACTCCACCGTCCTTCGGAGGCGGAACTAGCCGCTCGGCGAATCGCTCGCTCTACGGACAGCGCCTGCTCATGCAGGCCGGCGGGTCTACGTCGTGCTTGCTCCGGGGATAGCGCGATGCGTTCCATACCTGGTTCCTCGCAATTCCCGCGCCCTAAACCGCCCCGTCCCCACTTGTAGGTTCTTTACAACTGCGTCCATTTTTATGATCGAACCTTTCCTCGGCGTCCACCCCCGACTCGACGGCTCTAACTGGGTCGCCCCCACGGCGGCCGTCATCGGCGACGTGACGCTTGGGCGCGGCGCGAGCATCTGGTACGGGGCGAGCCTGCGCGGCGACGTGCATTTCATCCGCGTCGGTGCCCGGTCGAACGTGCAGGACAACGCCGTCGTCCACGTCAGCCGGGGGACGCACCCGTGCGTGATCGGCGCGGGCGTGACGGTCGGCCACAGCGCGGTGGTCCACGGCTGCACCGTTGAGGACGACTGCCTGATCGGGATGGCCGCCGTCGTGCTCGATGGCGCCGTGATCGGGGCGGGCAGCCTCGTCGGGGCGCAGGCGCTCGTCACCGGCGACACCATCGTGCCGCCGCGCTCGCTCGTGCTCGGCTCGCCCGCGAAGGTCATCCGCTCGCTCACCGACGATGAGGTGGAGCGCCTCCGGGCGAATGCGGCCCACTACGTCCGCATGAGCGCGATGTACCGGGGCGAGGTGACGCCGGCTGTGAACCCGTTCTACGAGCGGGTAGAGGGCTAGGCGACACGGAGGGCGCGCGCCCGGAACGCATGTCCAAAGGTGCGCTCTCTCAGGCCAGCTTGCTCTGTTGAGAAGCTCCGTGATACCGTCCCACTTGTCATCCCGAGCGGAGACGAGGAACCCGAAGGGACTCGTCCCGCAGGCTCGGCGAAGCCCATCTTTGACGAGCAACACGGTGCCCACGAGATATCCTTCGACAAGCTCAGGATGACGTTGCAGCTTCTTAACAGAGCAAGACCGGCTTAGCTGTTATCGGCGTGGCCCGGCAGGTCTTTCCGCTTCGTTTCGGCGAGGTCCTCGAGTTCCTCTTCGGACATGGAGTCGTACATCTCGCGGGAGGCACCTTTGAGGTCCGACACCTTCGTCTCGCCGCGTTTCGCTGAGAGGGCGGCACCGGCGGCTTGCTGTTGGGCTTTCGACTTAGCAGGCATGGCGGTAAGAGTTGAGGCGATAAGAGTTGAAGGGAGAAGGGCGTGGTGAGGTGGAGAAGTTAAACCTACTTAACCCAAGTTGTGTGGTATGCCTTGCCGCCCAACGGGCGGGGGTCGTAGTTCAGGAGAACCCCTTCTTCCGAACGCAAACACCCCCGCCCGATGGACGACCAGGTCACCACAATCTACTGCCTCAGTGACGACTTCCTCCACGACCTCGGCCACAACGAC
>JBBSMX010000139.1:0-10912 GCA_038232935.1 Rhodothermales bacterium
CGTGCCCTACGCCGCCGCCGGATCAAAGCGCGGATCGCACGGCGGAGCGTCGAGTCGAGCGAGCGCCTGGGGCGGCACCGGTGGGTGGTCGAACGGACGCTGTCGTGGCTGAGTGCCTTCCGGCGGTTGCGCGTGCGCTACAAGCGGCGGCTCGACATCCACGAGGCGTTCGTTCGGCTCGGGTGCGTGCTCATCACGTGGGGCGTCGTCCAGAGGTTTTGTTAGAGCGTCTTAGCCGCCTCATGTCAAAAATATAAAATTTGGCTCTAAACGCAACCTCCCTCCCCGTACCCATCGAGCGCTCTGATCTCTGGACTATTCGTTGATCCGGACGACGGAACGCTGAAGGCTCTGGCTCGGCCCGCCGCCGAGTGGGCGTGTCGTCATCCGGAGGAAGTGGACGCCGCTAGCGAGGTAGGCACCGTTCGCCTCGTCGCCGAGCCAGTCCACGTGGTGATCGCCCGCCTCCACGACCCGGTCCACGAGCACGGCGACCCGGCGTCCGAGCACGTCGAACACTTCGAGCGTCACGTCGGACGCGGACTGCAGGCGGTACGACACCGTCAGCCGATCCGTGAACGGGTTCGGATAGCTCGACAGCAGCGCAGGGCTCTCGTCCGGTACGCCCTCCGTATCGACGCTGGGGTCGGCGACGAACTCGAACACGTCCTCCGAACTCAGCGAGCGGAGGGGGACGAACAGGAACGTGTCGCCCGGCTCCGGCAGCACGGTCTGGGCCGTCGCCTCGAACTCCAGCTTCCACGCCGGTTCGAGCTCGCCGTCCGGGTCCGGTTCGAGGATGTACAGAATGTCGCCGTCGTCGAGGTGGCCGTCGTGATTATCGTCGTCGAAGACCACGTCGCGCTCCAGCCCGTCGTCGCGACCGGTCACGGTGAAGTACAGCTCTTCGGCGGGGATGGCGTACCGCGCGATCGACGTGTCGGCTACGGCGTCGGTGACGGTCAGCTCGTAGTCGGTCTCCGTCGCGAGCAGCCGGACGGTCAGGACCGCGATCCGCACGGTGCCGCCGGAGATGATGACGCCGAGGTCGGTGTCGCCGACGATCCACCCGGTCTCGTCGAGATTCGGCATCCCCTCGCGCGGGTCTTCCACGACGAGCGTCAGGCCGTCGAAGAGGGGGCTTTCGCGCACGCCGTCGGAGAAGGGCACGTCGGTCAGCACCTGCGTCGACAGGTCGAGATCGGTGACGGAGTATGTCTTCGCCTCCGGGTCCGCGTCGTCGATGGTGATCCGGTAGCGGTGGCCGGTCACGCTCGCCGGATCGACGAAGCGCACCGTCACCGTGCCGTTCCCCTCGCCCTCGACCTGCTCCACGGGTGCATCGGCGGCGCGCGGCGTCTCTTTGGCGAACGCGACCGTCGTCACCGACGTGCTGTTGACGCCGTCGGAGACTTGGACGCGGAGGCGGGCGTCGAGCGAGTTGGGGAGGCCGACGAGGTCGAGGCTCAGCGTCTGCGGCTCCTGGCTCGACGGAAGCTCGGTGGTTGCGACCTGCGCGAACGTGGCCCCGCCGTCCACGCTGTAATAGATCGTCGTCGCGAGGGCAGTGCCCTCCGGGTCGGCCGCGAGCACGCTCAGCGTCAGCGTCTCCTCGGTGACCTCCGGGGCGAAGCGCAGCGGCTCGTCGTCCACGACGAGATAGGGCGCGGCGTCGCCGGCGTTGTCGAAGACGAAGGGCGCGCTCGTGACGCGGCCGTAGATGAACGCCCGCTCGTTGCGGACGAAGAGGCGCACCCGAGCGAACGGCGTGTCGGGATAGGCCGCCGTGTCGAACGAGAAGCCGCCGTCGCCGAGCGTCGCCTCGCCGATCTGTTGCCAGTCGTCGCCGTTGTTCAGGCTGAGCCAGACCTCGACCGCGTCGGCCGCCGGTTGCGACGCGTCCCACGTGACCTCGCGGATGCCGGACCACACGGTGCCCGGCGACGGCTCGGTGACGGCGATGGCGTCGGGGTCGAGGCGGAACTTAGAGAACACCCAGTCGGGAAGGAGCGGGTGGTCGTACCACGGGCTCCACGGGCCGTGCCCGACGTTTTGTACGCTCGTCAGGATCAGGTCGGCGTGCTCGTCGATGGCCTCGGCGAGCGAGTCGAGCGAGATCGGGCCGGGGCAGTCGTAGTTGGTCGCGAGCGGCGGGGAGCGGCGGCAGTCCGTGTAGATGACCTGCCGCCCGAGATCCTCCATCGCCTGCACGATCCGGCGCGACCCCGAGGCCGCCACCACGCCGTCCGACTCGCCGTGGAACGCCCAGATCGGCATGTCCAGAATATCGTCGGCCTGCTGCGGGTAGCCGCAACCGCTCATCGGGACCGCCGCCGCGAACCGGTGCGGCAGCCGGGCGATGAGGTCCCACGTCCCGTGCCCGCCCATCGAAAGCCCCGTGATGTAGACGCGGTCCGGGTCGATGCTGAACTCGACGGCGAGCGCGTCGAGGATGGCGAGCGTCGTGAGTTCGACCTCCGTGAACGAGGACTGGTCGACGGGCTGCTCGGACGACCACCGCAGGCCCGGCGGCACCTGCGGGGCGACGACGAAGGCGGGGTTCTCGGCCTGGTTCACCGGGTCCGCCCACGAAGTCGCAAGGCGGTGGGGTCGGATGTGGCTCTCGTTGTCGGTGCCGCGCTCGCCCGCGCCGTGGAGGGCGAGGACGAGCGGGTAGGCCACCGCCGGGTCGTAGTCGGCCGGGACGAAGAGGCGGTACTGCAGCGTGAAGCCCTCGAACGTCAGCGCCCGCTCCTCGAACTGATCGACGATGGGCTGCTGCGCCGACACTGTCCTAGCGGCGAGGCAGATCAGGATAAGAGCAGTAGCCAGCGTCTTCACGGGAGCCCTCGCGGTTCAGGTGCAAAGAATGAGTGCAATCAAGATAGGGCCGCTCGCTGCTGGACTCTCAAAACCGCAGCGCGAAGACGGTCTCGACGCCGGGCTCGGAGCGGACCGTCAGTGTGCCGCCGTGGAGCCTCAGGATCTGCCGGCTCAGGCTGAGCCCGATCCCACTGCCCGTCCGCTTCGTCGTGAAGAACGGGACGAAGATGCGCTCGCGGACCTCGGGCAGAATCCCCGGCCCGTTGTCGTGCACCTCCAGCACCGGCCGCCCCGCCTCGCCGATGCGCGCGCGGAGGGTGATGCGGGCGTCGTCCCGCTCCTCCAGCGCCTGCATCGCGTTGAGCAGCAGGTTGATGAGTACCTGCTCGATCAGCTCTTCATCGGCGGCCAGCTCCAGCGTCGGCGGGACGATCTCGACGGTGAGCGCCACGCCCTGCTCGGCGAGCGACGTGCGGAGGAGCGTCTGCACGTTCGAGAACAGCGCGCGCACGGGGAAGAGCACGAACGCCGGCTTGGGGATTTTGGTGAGACTGCGGTACGACTCGACGAAGTGGATGAGGCCCTGGCTGCGGCGCTCGATGGTCTGCAGCGCCTCGCGGGCGTCGGTGAGCGGCGCTTCCCCGCCGTGCTCGCTGTGTAGTAGCAGGTTCGCCGTCGCCGCGAGCGAAGCAATGGGGGCGACGGAGTTGACGATCTCGTGTGTGAGCACGCGGGTGAGTTGCTGCCACGCCTCCATCTCGCGCTCCTCCAGCTCGCTCCGGATGTCTTGCAGCGAAACGAGCGTGTGCGGCTCCCCCGCGAGGCGGAAGTGGGTGGCGTGGACGGCGAGGTCGAACGTCCGGTCGCCGCGCTCGACGCGGACGAGGGCGCGCTCGCCGGAGCGGAGCGTCGGGAGCGCCTCGGCGAGGCGTGGGCTGAGGGCTTCGAGGCCGCTGACGTGCCGCAGCCGGGGCAGGCCGAGCAGCCGCTTCGCCGCCGTGTTCAGCAGCGCCACCTCGCCCCCGTCGCGGAACGCGATGAGCGCGACCCCGACGTGGCGGACGACGGTCTGGAGGTACTGCGCCTGCTCCTCGCGTTCGGAGCGGAGCTGCCGGAACGCCTCGGATACCTCGGCGAAGCGGTCGGCGATGGCCTCGAACATCGGCCCGCGCCCCTGCGCGCTGACGCCGAGCGAGAGGTCGTCGTAGCGGATGGCTTCGAGGAAGCGGAGGAGGTCGCGCGGCGTCCGCTCGGTGTAGCGTACGAGGGCCGCGACCTGCCACACGGCCAGCAGGGCCATTACCAGTGCCGGCATCACCCACGCCGCCGCGCCCGTCAGGACCAGCCACACCCCGAGCCCCACCGTCGCGAGGATCGCGAGGAGGCGGAGGACGAGCTGAGTCCGGTAGCGCAGCAGCAGTCGTTTGATCATAGTGCCGGAAGTTGAAATCAGGAATCGACGTTTTCCCAACGCTGTCATTGCGAGGAGGCCGCAGGCCGACGCGGCAATCTCCTCGCACCAGCACACTGACCCGACAGCGACTGGTACAGCCTTCTGGAGTTTGCCGCGTCGCTCACTGTGTTCGCTCCTCGCAATGACAGCGTTGTGGAGGTTCACAGCCCGTATTTCTCGATGCGGCGGTAGAGCGATTTCCGTGTCAGGCCGAGCGCCTCGGCCGCGTGGCTGATGTTGCCGCCGTGCTTCGAGAGCGCCTTCCGGATCACCTCGCGCTCCACCCGTTCGAGGTCGAACGTCTCCAGCTCCAGCATGGCCTCGCCGCGCTCGGCGTCGAGCCCGTCGTCGGAGGGCGCGGAGAACAGGAGGTCGGCTGGCTGGAGCATGGAGCCGTCCGAGAGGATCACGGCGCGCTCGACGGTGTGCTGGAGCTCGCGGACGTTGCCGGGCCACGTGTACCCCTCCATCTTCTCCAGCGCCGCTTCGGAGAGCCCCGTGACGGTCTTGTCGTACTTCCGGGCATACGTCCCGACGAAGTGCGCCGCGAGGAGGCGGAGGTCGCCGGCGCGCTCGCGGAGCGCGGGGAGGCGGATCTCGACGGTGTTGATGCGGTAGAGCAAATCCTGCCGGAACGAATTTTCCTTCACCATCTCGTAGATCGGCCGGTTCGTCGCCGAGACGAGGCGAATGTCCACGGGGCGTGCGTTCGTCGAGCCGACGCGGCGGACCTCGCGGTTCTGGAGCACGGTGAGGAGCTTCTGCTGCTGGACCGGCGGGATGTTGCCGATCTCGTCGAGGAAAAGCGTCCCGCCGCTCGCCACCTCGAAGCGGCCGGCACGGTCCTCGTCGGCCCCGGTGAATGCGCCTTTGACGTAGCCGAAGAGCTCGCTCTCGAACAGGCTCTCGGTGAGTGCGCCGAGGTCCACGCCGACGAACACGTCGTCGGTCCGCGCGCTGAAGCGGTGGAGGGCGCGGGCGACGAGCTCTTTGCCCGTCCCGTTCTCGCCGAGGACGAGCACGTTCGCGTCCGTCGGCGCGACCTTCCGGATCGTCTCGAAGACGCGCTGCATGGCCGGGCTCTGGCCGATGATCTCGCCGAGCTTGCCGTCGAGGTCGTCGCCGAGGGCATCGCGCTGGGCGCGGAGACGGTCGGCCTCGTCGCGCGTCCGCCGCAGCCGCATCGCGGCGGAGATCGTGGCGACGAGCTTCTCGTTCTGCCACGGCTTCGTGACGAAGTCGACGGCGCCCCGCTTCATCGCGCGCACGGCGAGGTCCACGTCGCCGTAGGCCGTGATCATTACGACAGCGGCGGCGGGGTCGAAGGTGAGGATGCGGTCGAGCCAGTGGAGGCCCTCTTTGCCGGAGGAGGCGTCGCGCTGGAAGTTCATGTCCAGCAGGATGGCGTCGAAGGGCGTCTCGCGCAGGAGGGCAGGCAGGGCGTCCGGTGAGGTCGCCGTCGTCACTTCGAAGCCGCGCCCGCCGAGGAGCAGGCGGACGGCGGTGAGGATGTCTTCGTTGTCGTCGATGGCGAGGACGCGGCCGAGGGGCATGGGTCGGTGGACGGTGGACGGTGGACGGTTTCCCACAGGCCCCCCCCGCATCGGCGAGCGGGATAGGCTACGGGGCAGACCTCCGTGTCTGCCCCGGTCGGCGGGGATGGCACCACGCTCTGGCGCGAACGCCGTGCCTCCATGTCGGGCACGTCACCACGAGGTTCCGGCAGGGTTCGCGGCGAACACGCTGTGCGCTGGCGCTCACTGGCTGTGCGCCAGCGCACACTTCAGTGGGTAAAATAGCGCCGTCGCATCGGCTTTCCGCGTTCCGACCGGCTGGCACACCCGTTGCGCTTCCCTACCCCGACCCCGCTGCACCCTCCTTCCCGGATTCCATGATCGAGAAAAAGACCCCGCCCTCCCCTCCGCAGACCCGAGGGCCGCAAACCCGAGGGCCGCAGAACGGCATCCTCTCGCAGCCGGCCGGCTCGCTTTCCGGCACCGGTGAAGGGATGGACCGCCGCGTCGAGAAGAAGACGTGGACGCCGAAGCGGATCGCGCTCATCGTCGGGGTCGTCCTCTTCGTCGCGCTCATCGCGTGGGCGCTGCTGGGGCAGGGCGGCGGGCGGCGGCTCAACGTCGAGCGGGACCGCCTCACCATTTCGACCGTCGAGCGCGGGACGTTTCAGGAGTACGTCTCCGTCACCGGCAACGCCCTCCCGCTCCGGACGATCTACCTCGACGCCGTCGTGGGCGGGCAGGTGGAGGAGAAGTTCGTCGAGGAAGGGGCCGTCGTCGCAGCGGGGCAGCCGATCCTCCGGCTCTCCAACGACCAGCTCACGCTCCAGACGCTCGGCAACGAGGCCCAGCTCGCCGAGCAGATCAACAACATCCGCAACACCCGCCTCGCCCTCGACCAGAACGAGCTCAACCTCCGCCAGCAGCTCACCCAGCTCGAATACGACCTCACCCGGCTCCGCCGCGAGTACGAGCGGAGCCGCGAGCTCTTCGACCGCCGCGTGATCGCGGAGCAGGAGTTCCAGCAGATCCGCGACGAGTACGAGTACACGCAGCGGCGGCTCGCGCTCACGCGCCAGGGCTACCGGCAGGACTCGCTCGCCCGCTCGATGCAGCTCCAGCAGATGGATGGCCAGCTCACCCGGCTCCAGCAGAACCTCGCCCTCGTCCAGACCACGACGGACAACCTCGTCGTCCGCGCGCCCCTCGCCGGGCAGCTCACGGCGCTCGACGCCGAGGTCGGTGCCTCGAAGCCAGCGGGCTCGCGGTTCGGGCAGATCGACGACCTCGACGGCGTGAAGGTCCGCGTCCCCATCGACGAGCACTACATCGCCCGCGTCGCCCCCGGCCAGACCGGCCAGACGACCGTCGCCGGGCGCGACTACGCGCTCGTCGTCACGAAGGTCTTCCCCGAGGTCCGCGACGGCCGGTTCGAGGTAGACATGGAGTTCGCGGACCGAGGCGGCGACGCGGTGCCGGACGTGCGGCGCGGCCAGAGCCTCCGCATCCGGCTCGAACTCGGCGACTCCACCGAGGCGCTCCTCCTCCCGCGCGGCGGCTTCTTTACCACGACCGGCGGTAACTGGGTGTACGTGCTGACCGAGGACGGAGACGAGGCCGTCCGCCACCCGATCCGCCTCGGACGCCAGAACCCGCAGTTCTTCGAGGTCGCCGAAGGGCTCCAACCCGGCGACCGCGTCGTCACCTCCGGCTACGACACCTTCGGCGACGCCGACCGGCTCGTGCTGAAGTAGGGCGCGCGGCCGTGCGCCCCAACATCCCCTACCCCCAACGCCACTCCCCAACCGCTATGACCAACGTCGACATCACCGGCCGCCGGCCACTCATCCGGACGGAGAACCTCCGCAAGGTCTACACGACTGACGAGGTCGAGACGACCGCGCTCAACAACGTCACCGTCGACATCAAGACCGGCGACTTCGTCGCGATCATGGGGCCGTCCGGCTGCGGGAAGTCCACGCTCCTGAACATCCTCGGCCTGCTCGACCAGCCGAGCGGCGGCCTCTTCGTCTTCGACGGCACCGACGTCTCGGGCTTCAACGAGCGGAAGCGGGCCGACCTCCGGCGCGGCACGCTCGGCTTCGTCTTCCAGAGCTTCAACCTCATCGACGAGCTGACGGTGTACGAGAACGTCGAGCTCCCGCTGCTCTACCTCTCGCTCTCGACGAAGGAGCGGAAGGAGCGGACCGAGGCCGCGCTCGACCGCGTCGGGATGGCGCACCGGCGGGACCACTTCCCGCAGCAGCTCTCCGGCGGCCAGCAGCAGCGCGTCGCCATCGCCCGCGCCGTCGTCGCCAGCCCCCAGCTCATCCTCGCCGACGAGCCGACGGGCAACCTCGACTCCACGAACGGCGACGAGGTGATGAAGCTGCTCTCCGAGCTGAACGAGGCCGGCGCGACGATCGTGATGGTGACGCACTCCCCGGCCGACGCCGAGTTCTCGCACCGCGTGATCAACCTGTTCGACGGGCACGTCGTGAGCGAGCACTTCATGGAGAAGGAGTACGCGCTCCCGCACCAGAGCGAGTAGGGGCACAGCGCACTGCGCCCCTACACCACCCTTGACCGAATCCACCAGAACCGGGCGACCGGCCGGTCGCCCCTACGTCCTCCCCTCTGCCATGCTGAAGAACTATCTCGTCGTCGTCTTCCGCAGCCTCCGCCGGCAGAAGGGGTATGCGTTCATCAACGTCAGCGGGCTGGCAGTCGGGCTGGCGTGCTGCATCCTGATCGTGCTCTACGTGCGAAGCGAGCGGGCCGTGGACACGGTGTTCGACGATGTCGACCGGATCTACCGGATCGGAAGTGAATGGCGGGACGAAGGGGCAGGACTCCCCATCACCGCCCCGGCCCCCATCGGGGAGAAAATGGTCGAGACCTTTCCGGAAGCCCAGGCGTCGGTGCGGCTGTGGGCGGGGTGGCTCAACGTCCGTTCCGCGGAAGGCGATGTGTCCGCGTTTCGGCGCAGTGCGTATGTGGCCGATGCGAACGTGATCTCGTTCTTTGGAATACCGCTCCTGCACGGGAGCGCAGAGACTGCGCTTCGGCAGCCCCGGTCGGTCGTCCTCCGGGAGGATCTCGCCCGCGCCGTCTTCGGCACGGCCGATGCGGTGGGGCGGACGCTCCTCGTCGAGACGTACAACAACGGGACCCAACCCTACACCGTCACGGGGGTCTGGGAGCCGCTCGCGTTCAACTCGTTCACCCGCTTCGGAGGAGGGGAGTTCGCCCTGATCGTTTCGTTCGCGCCCGGCGACGTGATGAGCGAGGAGGAGTGGACGAGTTGGGAGAACCGCTACCTCCTGCATTATGTCAAGCTCGCGCCCGGCACTGCGCCCGATGCCGTGTCCGCGAGGCTGGCGAACTTCGTGCGCGCGGTTGCGCCGGAGGAATACCACGGGATGTACGAGCCCGTGCTGCAACCGCTCCGCACCCTCTATCTCGATGACGAGGGCGGGCGCAACCGGCGCGCGGTGCATCTGCTTACTGGCCTCGCCGTGCTGATCCTTCTTGTGGCATGCATCAACTTCGCCAACCTCGCCACGGCGCAGGCTCTGAGGCGAGGCAAAGAGATCGGCGTGCGAAAATCCATCGGGGCGCGGCGCGGACAGATCGTGGGGCAGTACCTCGGAGAAGCCGTAGTGGTGGCAGCCCTCGCGACGGTGCTCGGGGCGCTGCTGGCTCGGGTGCTTCAGAACCCATTCTTCGAGTTGGTCGGCAAGCCGCTCGTCCTCCCCAACCCGTGGGACCTCCCCACCGCGCTGACGCTCGTCGGCATCGCGCTCGCGACGGGAGTGCTGGCGGGAGCCTACCCCGCGCTCATGCTCTCAGGGTTTCAGCCCGTCCGCGCACTCAAAGGAACGCTACGAACCGGGCCGGCATCGGCACGTCTCCGGCAGGGCCTCGTCGTCACGCAGTTCGTAGCCGCCGTGCTGCTGCTCGCGGGAGCCGCGGTCGTCTACGAGCAGACCGCGTTCCTTCGAACCGCTCCGCTCGGGTTCGAGCGGGAGCACGTTCTAGCCATCGAGTCCGTCCCGCGCGACTGGAGCGCGGAGGGCGTGGCGCGGTTGCAGCCCGTAAAGGCCAGGCTGGAAGCGGTGCCCGGCGTCCGCGCGGTCAGCCTTTCGTGGGAGACGGCGGCCGAGGGCGGCCACGGGAACACGCTCCCGCTCCGCCGCCCCGGACAGCCGCCCGAAGCTGCCCTCGATGTCGCGCGCTTTCTCGTGGACGAGGATTTCGCCGAGGTGTACGACCTCCGCCTCGCCGACGGCGTGTTCTTAGGCGAGAACGACGACGGCGTGATGCTGAACGAGCGGGCCGCCGCGGCCTTCGGCATCGAGCGGGCGGGGCAGCCCCTCGTGCTGGGGGACTCCGCGGAGGTGGAGGTGCGGGGCATCGTGAAGGACTTCCATTACACCTCGCTCCACGAGCCGATCCGCCCACTCGTGATGGCCTCCCTTGCGGAGGTCCCGCTCTATCGGACGTTCTCCCTTCGCTTCGCCGGTAGCGATCCAGCGGGGACCCTGCGGCGCGTGGAGGCCGCGTGGCACGAGGTGCTCCCGGCGGCACCGTTCGATTACACCTTCGTCGACGAGCAGGTCGCGGCGCAGTACGTGACAGAGCGACGGACGGGCACCGTCGTCGTGCTGGCGGCGATGCTGGCTGTCCTGGTTTCCGGGCTGGGTTTGATCGGCCTCGTCTCGATCAGCGTGCTCCAGCGGCGCAGAGAGATCGGCGTGCGGAAGGTGCTCGGCGCGACGGTGCCCAGCCTCGTGGCGCTGCTCGCCAAAGACTTCGTCGTGCTCGTCGGCGTCGCCTTCGTGGTGGCTGTGCCGGTGGCGTGGGTCGGGATGAGCCGCTGGCTCGACGGGTTCGCCTACCGCATTGCTCTGGGGCCGGAGCCGTTCCTTATCACGGGCGCGCTGCTGTTGGTGATCGTCGTGGCGACGGTGAGCACACAGGCCCTTCGCGCGGCGCGGAAGAACCCGACGGAAGCCCTCCGCTACGAATAACGCCCATGCTGACGAACTACCTCAAAATCGCCTTCCGGAACCTCGCCAAACGGAAGGCCTTCTCGTTCATCAACATCGCCGGCCTCGCC
>JBBSMX010000140.1:0-10896 GCA_038232935.1 Rhodothermales bacterium
AGCCAATTCCCCGACCGTCCTGGCGGTGGTGCCGGCCACGAAGTGTTCGAGGAGCTTGTGCTGGGTCGCACGCGGTAGTTTGCTTCGTCGTCGGGTCATGGTGCAGGCTAAGCCACCAGACCTTATCTATGTCAGCCCCTTACGTTTTCAACCTACCTCTCCTTTCTCACTCCGCTAACTCCCTCCGCCATGACCTTCACCCAACTCACCGCGCCCACCGACGGCGAAGCCATCGAGATGCGCGACGGCACGCTCCACGTCCCCGACCGCCCCATCCTCCCGTTCATCGAGGGCGACGGCACCGGCCCCGACATCTGGGCCGCCTCCCGCCGCGTCCTCGACGCCGCCGTCGCGAAGGCCTACGGCGGCGACCGGGAGATCGTGTGGTTCGAGGTCTACGCCGGCGAGAAGGCGTTCGACACCTTCGGCGAGTGGCTGCCCGAGGACACCCTCACGGCCATCGAGCAGTACCTCGTCGCCATCAAGGGGCCGCTCACGACGCCCGTCGGCGGCGGCTTCCGCAGCCTCAACGTCGCCCTCCGCCAGAAGCTCGACCTCTACGCCTGCGTCCGTCCCATCCGCTACTTCGACGGCGTGCCTTCGCCGGTGAAGAACCCCGAGGAAGTGGACATGACCATCTTCCGCGAGAACACCGAAGACATCTACGCCGGGATCGAGTTCGCGGCCGGGACGGAGAAGGCGGAAAAGCTCCGCCGCTTCCTCGAAGGCGAGTTGGGCGTGACGAGCATCCGCTTCCCGAACACGAGCGGACTCGGCATCAAGCCGATCTCGGAGGAGGGCACGAAGCGGCTCGTCCGCGCCGCCATCCGCTACGCGATTGCCACGGGCGCGGAGACCGTCACCCTCGTCCACAAGGGCAACATCATGAAGTACACCGAGGGCGCCTTCATGACGTGGGGCTACGAAGTCGCCCGCGACGAGTTCGGCGCGACCGACCTCGATGGCGGCCCGTGGCAGGTCATCAAGACCGACGACGGCCGCGAGATCACTGTCAACGACGTGATCGCCGACGCCATGCTCCAGCAGATCCTCACGCGGCCGAAGAACTACGACGTGATCGCGACGATGAACCTCAACGGCGACTACATCTCCGACGCCCTCGCCGCGCAGGTCGGCGGCATCGGGATCGCGCCGGGCGCGAACATCAACTACAACACCGGCCAGGCCATCTTCGAAGCCACGCACGGCACCGCGCCGAAGTACGCCGGGCAGGACAAAGTGAACCCGGCGAGCGTGATCCTCTCGGGCGAGATGATGTTCCGCTACATGGGCTGGACCGAGGCCGCCGACCTCCTCATCACCTCGATGGACAAGACCATCAGCCAGAAGCGCGTGACCTACGACTTCGAGCGGCTGATGGACGGCGCGACGCTCCTCAAGACCAGCGAGTTCGGCGACGCCCTCATCGAAAACATGGGGTAGGCAACAGCCGAGCAACGGCTCGCGTTGATGGATGGCAGTTTAAACGACGTTGTCGATGACAGAAACCACCCCGCCTGACCTCGACGCCGAAACGCTGGCGATCCAGCCGCTAGCCCGCGCCGAGACGATCCCTTCGAGTTGGTACGTCGATCCGTCCTTCCATCTGTTCGACCGCGAGGTGCTGTTTGCGCGCACGTGGCAGTTCGTCGGTCATGAGACCCAGCTCGCCGAGCCGGGCGCCTATCTGTCGGGCACCGTCGCCGGCAACCCGCTCGTCGTCGTGCGTGGCAAAGACGACGTGATCCGCGCGTTTTACAACGTGTGCCGGCATCGGGGTGGACCGCTCGTCACCGATGCGTGCGGACGTGCCAGCGTCTTCAAGTGCCAGTACCACGGCTGGACGTACCGGCTCGACGGCATGCTGCGCGGCGTGCCCCGCTTCGACCACACCGAACTGTTCGACAAACGCGACTTTGGCCTGGTGCCCGTGCGTGTAGAGCGCTGGCACGGGCTGCTCTTCGTCGTCCTCGATGGTGATCCGCCGCCGCTCACCGCGGTGCTCGACGGCATCCCCGAGCGCACTGCCCCGTTCCGCTTCGACGCGCTCCAGCTCTATCACCGCGACACCTACGAGGTCGCCTGCAACTGGAAGGTCTACGTCGACAACTACCTCGAAGGCTATCACGTGCCGCTCGTCCACCCCGAGCTGATGAAGCGGCTCGACTACCGCAGCTACACGACGGAGACCGCCCCGTGGTACTCGCTCCAGCACAGCGGCTTCCGGAGCGGTGGCGACGGCCTATATGCCGGCACCGACGAGGCCGCCTATTACTATTTCATCTTCCCTAACCTCATGCTTAACATCCTACCAGGGCGTTTGCAGGCCAACGTCGTCGAGCCGCTCGCTCCAGACCGCTGCCTCGTCCGCTTCGACTATTTCTACGAGGAGGTGGACTCGGTGTCGGCCCAGCAAACCATCGCCGAGGACATGGCGTTCAGCGACCTGGTACAGCAGGAAGACATAGGGATTTGCGAACACGTCCAGCGCGGGCTCGGCTCGCGTGCGTACGACCGGGGGCGGTTCTCCGTGGAGATGGAGCGCGGCGTCTACCACTTCCAGTGCCTGCTGAAGGCCGCCTACCAACACGCCCTCTCCATTCATTCTCAGCGATCACCATGAGGGTCGTCGTCACGGGCACCCGTTCGGGCATCGGCGAGGCGCTGGACGATACCGATGACGAGCTTCGCTCGATGGTCCGCGATGCCGTCGCCTGTCTCTTCGATGATGCGGAGCGGCCGAGCGTGATTCGTCTGCACTTCGTGCGCGAGGAGATGCTCACAGCGTGAGGATTCCGCACTGCTGGCATCCCTCAAGGGATGAGTGCCGAGAAACGATCCGCCCGCTCCAGCGTTTTCGAAGGGAACCCAGACTTGCATGCCATGCCCGTCCCTCCCTCCCAAGTCGTCCTCCGTGTGGATTCGACCACGGCACGCGCCTACAACGACGCCTCCCAGGCCGACCGCGACCGCGCTGAGTCCGCCTTCGCGCTCTCCCTCCGGGGGAAGCGCGAAGCCGCGGAAGAACTCATCCGGTACATGGACGAGGTCGGACGCGCGGCGCAGTCGCGGGGTCTCACGCCCGAGATTCTCGACGAGATGCTGAGCAAGGACCCGCCGAGCGACGAGAACGCTGAGACGTGACGGATTCGCTCCGCGTCGTTCTCGACACGAACGTCCTCGTCAGCGCCCTACTCACGCCGGACGGAAACCCCCGGCGAGCGGTCGATCTCGTGGCCCGGCAGGGACTCCTCCTCTTCTCGGAGGCGACCTACGACGAGTTGACCGAGGTGTTGGCACGGCCCCGGCTACGGAAGTTCCTCCCGGCCGAGAGCGCAGAGGGGTTCACCAAGCGCGTCGTGACCGTGGCCTCCCGCGTCGTGACCGACGAGTCGATCCGGGCGTGCCGAGACCCCAAGGACGACAAGTTCCTCGATGTAGCTGTCGGCGGCGAGGCTGACTACCTCGTGACGGGCGACGAGGACCTCCTCGTGCTCCACCCGTTCCGAGGTGTTCCTATCCTCACCCCGACCGACTTCTTGGAGAGCGTTTCGAGCGGCTGATGGACGACGCGACGCTCCTCAAGACCAGCGAGTTCGGCGACGCCCTCATCGAGAATATGGGATAGACGAAGCCGCAATGGGGAAGTACGAAAAACTGCTCGACACCGTGCTGCGCGGCGCGTCCGACGCGAACATCAACTTCGCGGACCTGTGCCAGCTTCTGCGGCGGCTCGGCCTCGAGGAGCGGACGCGCGGCAGTCACCATACCTTCCGTAAGGCAGGCGTCGAGGAGAAGGTCAACCTCCAACAGGACGGGAGCAAAGCGAAGGTCTACCAGGTACGCCAAGTCCGAATGATCATCCTCCAATACAAGCTCGACATCGAGGCAACGTGATGCACAAGTACGAAGTGATCATCTACTGGAGCGCCGAGGACGAGGTCTTCGTGGCCGACGTGCCCGAGTTGCCGGGGTGTATGGCGCACGGAGCCACGCAAGAAGCGGCGCTAGCGAATGCACAGGACGCGGTCCAGTCGTGGATCGACACGGCCAAGGAGTTCGGCGACCCCGTCCCCGAGCCAAAGGGCCGACGGCTGTTGTTCGCATGACCCACGACTTCGATGTCTGGGAGGGCGATCCTCTCAACGACACCTATGGAAACGAGGCCGTTCTGCTCACGGGCTGTAACTCCCTGAGGGAGGCGTCGTAGCGGCCGGGCATGATGAGACCTTGCTCGCTCGCCTGCTTCCTGCTCCCGCTCCTCGCAGCCCCTGCCCCAGCCCAGCCCGTCTCTCTTCCGCTCGACCGGCTCGACGCCTACCTCGACGCGGAGCGTGAGCGGCACGGACTGCCGGGGCTCGCCGTGGCGGTCGTACAGGACGGCCGCATCGTCCACGCGCGCGGGTTCGGCGAGGCCGCGCCGGGCGTGCCGATGCGGGCCGATACGCCGTTCATGCTGGGCTCGGTGAGCAAGAGCCTCACCGCCCTCGCCATCAGCCGGCTGATCGACATCGGACGGATCGACGTCGGGGCTCCGGTGCAGCGCTACCTCCCGGACTTCGCGCTCGCCGACGGCGAGGCTGCCGCGCGACTGACGGTCGCCGACCTCCTCACGCACCGCAGCGGCCTCACGCAGCACGACAGCTACGCCACGACACGCGCCGGGCAGTCGCTCGCCGAGCGCGTCGAGCGGCTGGGCACGATCCGGACGGGGACGCCGCCGGGCGCTTCCTTCGAGTACGCGAACGCGAACTACGCCCTCCTCGGCCGCATCGTCGAAGTCGTGACGGGGCAGCCGTTCGAGCGGGCGATGGAGGCGCTCGTCTTTGCCCCGCTCGGGCTGCCGGACAGCACCGCGCCGAGGGACCCGGCTACGGGCTACAGGTTCTGGTTCGGCGCGCGCGTTCCGGCGGCGCTGGACTACCCCGTGGATAACCGGCCGAGCGGCCACCTGTGGGCCTCAGCCGAGGGTCTCGGCCGCGTCCTCGCGATGTTGCAGCGCGACGGGCTCGCCCCCGACGGCCCCCGCTTTCTCTCCGAAGCGACTGCCCAGGCTATGTATACACCGCCCGACTCCGGGTTCTATGCGCGGGGCTGGTTCAGCGGGACGATAGACGACCTCCCGGCCCGCTGGCACGGCGGCTCCCTCCCCAACTGGAACGCCCTCCAGGTGCTGCTCCCTGAGCAGAACGTGGGCGTCGTCGTCCTCGTGAACGCGAACAGCTTCTTTGGCAGCGCCGTCCGGGAGATGGAGGAAGGAGCCGTCGCCGTGCTGGCCGGCCGGGAGCCTGCCGATACGGGCTTCCCCGTCCGCTGGCGGCACGGCCTCGTCGGGCTCGCCGCCTTCCTGTGGCTGCTGTGGACCGTGCGCAGCGTCACCCGCTTTCTTCGGGAGGCCCGCGACCCGGCGGCGCGGGCACGCTGGCACGAGCGGCGGGGGCGGCTCGTGATCAACCTCCTGATCCTGGCCGCCGTGGCGGTCGCCGTCCCCTTCGTCTTCGGCGTGGGCTGGGGGCCGATGCTCGCGAGCGCGCCGGATCTGACGCTGTGGCTCGGGGCCGCCCTTGCGGTCGGAGCGGTGCTCGCAGCCGGCCGACTGATCCGAGCCCGGCCGAGCACGGTGCCGGTTCCGTGAGGGCATTGGCAGCGGCGCGGGCCAGGGCTATTTTGAAGGCACCGCTCGCCGGCTCGCTCTCCTCCCGCCCGCCCCTTCTCTCATGCACCGCATTCTCTGGCTACTCCTCTCCGCCCCACTCCTACTCGTCGCCTGCGACGACACGACCTCGCCGCCCGCACCGGGCGACGCCGACTCGCTCGCCGTCGTGGACGCGCCGCCCGTGCCCGAGGCTGCCCTCGCCGCCATCGACAGCGCGGGGCTCCGGGAGCACATCGCGGTGCTCGCTTCGGACGAGTTCGAGGGGCGCGGGACGGGGACGCCGGGCGAGGAGAAGACGATCAACTATATCCGCGAGCAGATGGAGGCCATTGGACTCGTAGGCGCAGCGCCGGACGGCGGGTTCTTCCAAGCCGTCCCCCTCCTCGGCTCGACGCCGACGGAGATCGGCGTGCTCACCCTCACGCCCGAGAGCGGCGAACCGGTGGCGCTCGACTTCGTGGACGACTTCATCGCCTCGACGGACCTCGACGCCGACGCCGCCTCGTTCGACGCGCCGCTCGTGTTCGTCGGCTACGGCATCTCGAATCCGGGCTACGAGTGGGACGACTACAAAGACGTGGATGTGACGGGCAAGGTGCTCGTCTCGTTCGTCAACGATCCGCCTGCGACAGCCGAGGAGCCGAACCTCTTTCAGGCCGACACGCTCACGTACAACGGACGCTGGACGTACAAGTACGAGGAGGCGCGGCGGCGCGGCGCGGCCGGCATCCTGCTCATCCACACCGACGAGATGGCGGGCTACCCATTTACCGTCCTCTCCAGCGGCGCGCGCGGCGAGCAGATCCAACTGGCGACGCCGCCCGAGAATCCGCTCCAACTCAAAGGGTGGATCACCGGTGCCACGGCCGAGCGTCTCGCCGAGATGAGCGGGACGACGCTGACGGCGTGGATGGAGCAGGCCGCCTCGCGCGACTTCCAACCACAGGCGTTGCCCGTGACGGCATCGCTCGCGATGGAGTTCGAGCGGCGGCGGTTCGAGGGGACGAACGTGCTGAGCAAGCTCGTGGGCGCGACGCGGCCGAACGAAGCCGTCATTTACACGGCCCACCACGACCACCTCGGCAAGGACCAGGCGTTGATCGACGAAGGCAAGGACGGCATCTACAACGGGGCTGTCGACAACGCCTCCGGCGTAGCGATGATGCTCGAACTCGCCGCCGCCTTCGCCGCCGCGGAGCCGCCCGCCCGAACGGTCCTCTTCGCCACGCTCACGGCCGAGGAGAGCGGACTGCTCGGCTCGGGCTACTACGCCGAGAACCCCGCCTTCCCCCTTGCTAACACGATTGCTAACATCAACGTGGACTCCGGCAACCTCAACGGCTTGACGGACGACATCGTCGGGGTCGGCGCGGAGCGGAGCGAGATGCTCGGGCTGCTGCGCGATGCGGCGGCCGACGAGGGGATGACCGTCACGCCGGATCCGTCGCCGAACCAGGGGACGTTCTTCCGCAGCGACCAGCTCGCGTTCGCGCGCGGCGGCGTCCCGGCCGTCTTCATCAAGACCGGCCGCACCTTCACCGGCCGCCCTGCCGACTACCACGACACCATCACCGCCGACTACCGCGCCAACCGCTACCACCAGCCCTCGGACGAACTCAGCGACGACATGCCGTTCGGCGGGATCGTGCAGCAGACGCGCGTGGCCTTCCGCCTCGGCCACCGGCTCGCCAACTCAACGCTGCGGCCCGCGTGGAACGAGAGCGAGGCCTTCGCCGAGACGCGCGCGCAGTCGGAAGCCTCGATGCGCGCGCGGTAGCCATCCCGTCTCCTCCGAGCCCCATTCCTATGCACCGCTTCGTGTTCTTCCTCGCCCTGGCCCTCTCGGCGTCCGGTGCAGCCTGCGTGTCCGGAGAGGCCCCGCCTCCCACAGCGACCCGTGCCGACACAGTGGCAACGGAACCGAACGAGGAGGAGGCAAGCGATACGTGGGAATCGGCGGAAACGGCATGGGGAGAGCGGGTCTACGTCCCGATCTACTCCCACATCTACTTCCGCGACAGCCGCCGCGGCATCGACCTCGCCGCGACGTTGAGCATCCGCAACACGGACGGCGCGACGCCGATCCGCATCACGGCCGTTCGCTATTACGACAACGCCGGTGCGCTCGTGCGGCGTTACGTCGACACACCGGTCCCGGTCGGCCCGATGGCGAGCACCAATTTTCTCGTGGAGCAACAGGACGACACCGGCGGCGTCGGTGCCAACTTCATCGTGGAGTGGCGGGCGGACCGCGCCGTGGTGCCGCCGGTGATCGAGGCCGTGATGATCAGCGCGTCCAACTCGCAGGGCATCTCGTTCGTAACACAGGGCCGGGCCACCCACCGCTTGCGGTCCGCCGCCGACGCCGGGATCTAACCGATCCGCGCGTCCGTTTGCGGATTCGCACGGCGTGCGCTAACGTGTAGTGCCCCGCACGATGCGGCTTCCCTCCCCTCCGACTCTCACCTCTACGACCATGGTTCAGTGGCGCGGCGGCCGACGCAGCTCCAACGTTATCGATGTCCGCGGCAACAAGGGCAAAGTCGCCCTCGGCGGCGGGTCGATCCTCATCTTCATCCTCGCCCTGCTCTTCGGGTTCGACCCGTCGCAGATCCTCGCGCTCCTCGGCGGCGGAGGCCCCGCCCCGACGGTGGAGACGACAGACGGAACGACCCAGCCGCAGGACGAGGCGGGCGAGTTCGTCTCCGTCATCCTCGCCGACACGGAGGACACGTGGAGCACCCTCTTCCGCGAGAGCGGCTCGACGTACCGCGAACCCGAACTCGTGCTCTTCACCGACCGCGTGCAGTCGGCGTGCGGAATTGCGGGGTCCGCGACGGGGCCGTTCTACTGCCCGAATGACCAGCGCGTCTACCTCGACCTCGGCTTCTTCCGCCAGCTCCAGCAGCTCGGCGCGTCGGGCGACTTCGCCGTGGCGTACGTGATCGCCCATGAGATCGGCCACCACGTGCAGAACCTCGAAGGCACGCTCTCCGAGATCCGCCAACTCCAGCAGCGGGTGTCGCCCGAGCAGGCCAACGCGCTCTCGGTCCGCACCGAGTTGCAGGCGGACTGCTACGCGGGCATCTGGGCGCACTACGCCGAGACCGAGCGCGACATCCTCGAACCGGGCGACGTGCAGGAGGGCATCGACGCGGCGGCGGCCGTCGGCGACGACCGGCTTCAGCAGCAGGCAGGCCGCGCGGCGGTGCCGGAGTCGTTCACGCACGGCACCTCGGCGCAGCGCGTCGAGTCGTTCCAAACGGGGCTGCAGAGCGGGGATATCCGGTCCTGCGACACGTTCGCGGATTTGCGCCAGTAAGGCACGCTGTGCCGACCCGACGGGACCCAACGGCCCGCTTCTCCGACCGGGTGGACGACTACGTCCGCTCCCGGCCCGGCTATCCCGACAGCCTCCTCGGCGCGCTCCACGAGGACGCTGGGCTCTCGGCCGACGCCGTGGTCGCTGACGTCGGCGCGGGGTCGGGGATCTCTTCCGCGTTCCTCCTCCGCTCGGGCTGCACCGTCCTCGCTGTCGAGCCCAACGCCGCGATGCGGCGGGCCGCCGAGGACGCGCTCGGAGCCACGCCTCGTTTCCACAGCGTGGCGGGCACGGCCGAGGCCACAGGACTCCCCGACGCGAGCGTATCCCTCATCGTCGCGGCGCAGGCCTTCCACTGGTTCGAGCCGACCCGGTGCCGCGCCGAGTGGCTCCGCATTTTACAGCCGGGCGGGTGCGCGGCGCTCATCTGGAATGCACGCCGCACGGACCGCACCCCTTTCCTCCGCGCGTACGAGGCCCTCATCCAGCAGTACGGGACCGACGACCGCGAGGTGAATCGCGCGAACGTGCCTGCCGCCCGGCTGGAGGCGCTCTTCGGGGCCGGATACGAGCGGCGAACTTTCTATAACCAGCAAGTCCTCGACCTGGACGGGCTGACGAGTCGGCTACTCTCCTCCTCGTACACCCCCGCCGAGGGAGACCCGGCTCGCGGCCCTATGCTCGACGCGCTCGCGGACCTCTTTGCCGCTCACGAAGAGGCGGGGACGGTGCGGATCGAGTACGACACGGAGCTGAACGTCGGACGGCTCGAAGCCTGAGCGGACCGGGCGCGGCCGGGAACAGCGGGACGAACGCGCGGGTGCTGTGCGGACCTCTCTCTAACGCCTTTCCTCGTCTCGCCATGTCGCTCTCCGTCTTCAGCCGTCCCACGCCATCCATCACCAGAGGGCTCATTACGGGCCTCGTCGGCGGTCTCGCGGGCACCGCCGTCAAGTCGCTCGCCGAGAAGATCGCCCCGCCGCGCCCGCCCGGCCGCGAAGCCCCACCCAAGAAGCTCGCCGACGACATCGCCGAAGAAACGACGGGGCATGAACCCGACGAGGATACAGAAAAGGCAGCGGTCGGGTTGATCCACTGGACGACGGGCGCGGGAACCGGTGCCGTCTACGGTGCGCTGGCCGAAGTCGCCCCGGTCGTGACGACGGGCGCGGGCACACTCTTCGGCGCAGCGTTTTTCGCACTCGCGCACGAAGCCGCCCTCCCAGCCCTCGGCCTCACCCCGCCGCCGACCGAGGTCCCGCTCAGCGAGCACGCCAACGAGTTCGTCACCCACATTCTCTTCGGCCTCACGGTAGAACTCGTGCGGCGCGGCGTGCGCAGCCTCCTCTAGCGCAGCCGCGTCAGCTTCTGCGTCGCGAGGAGGTCGCCCCCCACGGTGAGGCGTGCGACGTAGATCCCGCTCGGTGCGGGAAGCCCGGCCGCCGTCGTGCCGTCCCATGCCACCGTCTGCACGGCCAGGTGCGGGCGGAGCGTCCACTGCCGCAGGGACCGGCCCACCGTGTCGAAGAGCGTCAGCGTCATCGGCCGTCGCTCGGCCCCCCCACTGACGCGCAACGTCGTCGCCTCGGCGAAAGGGTTGGGAAAGCTCTCGACGCGCGCACCGCCGGGCGCATCGGGCGGCGCAGCGCTCGACGTCGTGACCTGCCGGTTGTCGAGGTAGAGCAGGCCGCCGGCGAGATCGCCCGCGAGGATATCGCCGTCGCCGTCGCCATCGAGGTCGGCGACGGCCGGGGCCGTGTTGTAGCGGAGCGTCCCGGCGTCGAGCTCGCCCTGCTCGAACTGCGGAGCCTGCGCCGTCCCGACGTTGCGGAAGAACAGGACGTCGTCCTTCTCCGTCCCGACGAGCAGGTCGAGGTCGCCGTCGCCGTCGATGTCCACGAGGTGCGGGGCGCTGAAG
>JBBSMX010000141.1:0-10830 GCA_038232935.1 Rhodothermales bacterium
ACGAGGTCGGCCGCCGTGCGGGCGGTGGTGCCAGCAACGAAGTGCTCGATGAGCCGTCGCTGGATGGCGCGCGGGAGTCTGCTTCGTCGTCGGGTCATAGTGGAGACTAAGCCACCAGACCGTTACCTAGTACAGCCCCTTACTAAATGTGAGCACGTGTGCCCTAGCGGAGTTGTCTCCTTGGTAGCCTATCGGGACCTCCTTCAACTCCGAGGTGTCCCCACAGTCGCAAGAATCAACTACAAGGTGCTTGGCTACGCGGCCCTTCGTGCACTGAAGGTATTCCCGGTCAGTGTCACATCAAGGGAAGTTGACGTTAACAACAAGCATCTCATGCAAGTGGCAGGTAAGTCCACGGAGCTAAAGCGATGCACAAATCCGGCCGATACCGAGGCCGCGGTTCAATCCATAGTTGCGAAGATCAAACAGGAGCTCTCGCCGACGACGGTTACCCTTAAGGCCGTCGATTACATGATTGGCGAGATAGCAGACAATGCAGCGACGCATGGCTACAAACGGTATAAATCCCCGCCCGCCGAATTCCCTAAGCCGATTTACATCTGCTCAATGGCGTACAGTGACCGAGTAGAAATTGCCGTTCTTGACCGAGGCCAAGGAATTCACGATAGCCTCCGAACCAATCCCGACTTCCGGAGCGTAAGCGCTTCCAAAGCGCTGAAAGTCGCGCTGCACGAAGAGTCTTCTGGCCACCCATATGGATCTCCTGGCTTCGGACTGTACAGCGCTGCAGAGATGATCCGAGGGAACCGCGGCACTCTGTACCTATGGAGTTCGAGTCGCCGGCTCGTGATGGACGAAACACGAGTGAACGTTTCTAAGGGCAAGTATCAGCAAGGGACCCTCGTCAGCTTCGTAGTCCATGCTAACAACTCTACCCCCTACGACGATGTCATTGGGGAGTCCGATGTCGGCGCTTACATTGACGATCTCATAAGGGAGGCGTAATCCCATGCAACCGAAATCGATTACTTGGGACTCTACTAAGCTAGGCACCCGACTTGTACCCCGCCTTAAAGGACTAGAACTCAAGGAGGAAGCTCTTAATCTACTAGAGGATGAAGCCATTGTTCTAATAGTGGACCTATCCTCTGTTGAGATAATGTCGTCCGGTTACGCCAAGGAGTTGTTCGGTGGTATTTGGGAGTGCTTAGGCTCAGCTTTCCCTGAGCGTGTCCGATTCACTTTCGGCTCTAATCGGCAGATAATGTGGAGTACCATCGCGCGTGGCATCTCAGCTTCTGTAGAGCGTAAGTGCCCTTCCGAGAACAGTGGGTTTGGCGTCTCGGCAAGTTAGCTAAGCTGCTCTCGTTCACACGCACTCGTGTCGGGTGGACTTATGGGTCGTTCGTCTTCTCTGTAACGCCTCTCACAGGGCGGCGGGCTTAATGCCCGCCGCCCTGCCACGTCTCAGAGCGTGTGGAAGTCGAATGCTCGCAGGTCGTCGCAGTTGGCGGACGCCTCGTCATAGCGGGCGCATTGGTACTCGAGCTCGATAGCCGTCGCTGATCTCTTCGAACGCATCGCCTGGACTACACCACAGGAGCAGTCCCACTTGGCTTGCTTGTGTGGCCCAAACACATTGGCACCTACCAATGCAGATTGGGGTATCCCAATCTGCATTGGGGTATCCCAAAGACTATGGGGCACTACAAGAGCTGCGTCGTCCCGATGCTAGAAGCTAAAACGTAGTAAGCGCGCCTCCCTTTGTCCTTTCGGACGATAAGCCCTCGACGAAGTAGACGCTCCAATAGATTTCTGGCCTCGTCACTATCTATCTGGCAAAGATCGGATACCTCTCTCCGCCGGATTTCATGGTATGCGGCGAGATGTTGGAGGACCATCTGTTCTTGCCGGAGAGGTTCAAACTCTTGTCGTCTCGTATACGCGAGGGCGTCACCGAGGGCGCGATAAGTCGCTGCGCTGAGTTGGTAAATGCGGCCACGACGTCGATCATCGCGAGCCTCAAAGACTCCCCGCTCTACAAGACGTTCGAGAAATGCTTGGGCCTGTACATCTTCACGCTGGAGAAGACGCGCTGCGCGTTCCACTCCAATCCACCGCTCTTCATCGAGCGCGTTAACAAGGATCATGTCCTCAATCGTAACTGGAGCGTCGGGTGTCTCCTGCTCAATGAACCAACGCGCAAGTGCAAGGTTGGCGTCGCCCCCACGAAGGACGACTTGGACAGCATGTCCCGTGCTCCGAGAATAATCTGGGGCTGGACGCCCATAGCGAAGTTGTCCCTCGTAAATCGTGTCGATACCACGCCCAGACCGTTCAACTAGCCCAATTCGCTTGAACGCGTCAGCAAGAACAGGATTGCGAGGCTTAGGGGGAACTACGAGCAGATTATCAAGGCGGACGCCTTCAACGAAGCCGCCAGGGTTGGAGACTTCAATCTCGTCTCGACGCCATTGAACATGGACAGCACCAAGTTGGCTGTAATCTCGGTGAATGAGCGAGTTGTGAAGCGCTTCTCGGAAGCCGTCGCGACTATAGTCGGGTATCCCTACGCTTACCGAATCGATTGCGATCTCCACCTCCTCGTTCCGAGCATCGAATCGCTTAGCAAAGTCCTCAACAACTTGAATGAGCGGGTTGCGGACGAAGTCATTAACAGTAACTCGAGTTCCGCTAAATGCCTGAAATGCAGCTTCGTGAGTCGGGACTAGTCGGCGGATAGCGGCTTCATGCCCTACTAACAGAAGGCCGGCAACTGTGACGCTTGCGACTGTATCTGTTCCCTCACCTCCTTCTCCAAGTCCTAGCACCCGAGCTAGTTCAGCGTTCGGAAGATCAAGAAGAGACCGGTCAGCTCTGCCAGGATTACGGCGAATAGTCTGTCGTAGACGCTCGAACTCAAGAGGATTAAGATCATCCCATCTTGCATCGCCGAGTATCATGGCTGAATAGTCCTGAGCTCCACGAGCAGCCTGCGCGGACTGCATCTCATGGAAGTGAAACGGGACACACGCTGGTTTCCCGTCTCCCCCTACCGCTCGTCGCCTGAATACTCCAGCCTTGGTGGAAACTGGTTGAGCCATGGCTGGCACATCGACGACGATAATGTTCTTGCCATCGAGACTTAAAACCTGCGACGTGGCAGGAACGCTCGCAATAGTGTTGTTTGCGATGTATGCATCGACGCGGCGCGGATCGGAATATTCTCCGTGACGGGGAAGAGCTCCCGTGATGCGTCCATCATCCTCGACTCCAATAAACAGCAGTCCGCCCCGGCCGTTAGCGAGGCAAACAACCACTCCTAAGAGCGAGGTATCACTTAGGGAGTTTCTCTCCTCGCCCTTAAACTCGACAATGAACGTTTCACCGGCCGCGATATAAGCACGAGCTTGACTCTCAGTAATCATTGAACGGTTTCTATCGCAAGGGGGAGAAATCTAATCAAGTGACCGGTTCAGCTCACCGGCCCACTCATTGGAATATCGACGTGCTGGAGAGAAGCTGCCAACTACGGCTGAGTTGCTGGAACAATACTACTGGGAGACTTGAGTAATCCTCAGATTGTTACGCAGAATTAGTAATGGGCGGCGGGCTATGGAGCCCGCCGCCGTCTGCACCTTAGAGCGTGTGGAAGTCGAAGGCTCGCAAATCGTCGCAGTTGGCGAACGCCTCATCATACCGCGCGCACTGATACTCGAACTCGATAGCCGTCTCGATCTCTTCGAGCACGTCACTGTGGACAGAGCCGCAGAAGCAGTTGCCGTCGGCGTCCTTGACTTCGGCGATCTCGTACCGTCCGGGGGTCACGTCTGCTGTGACGTGAATGTCGCCGTAGAGGGAAGAGGGGACCGTAAGGGACAGAAGCATGGTAGTGAACCGGTTGGGTTGAAAAGCTAGGCGTTGCAGCGCCCTTGAACTGATACCAATGTAAGATATTACTGCTCATTAGTCAAGTAAAATCTTACATTGCGAGCAGTTTTTTATTACCTTCCGTGTACCCTCACACTACCTCGACTCGCTATGGACACCGCTGAACTCAGCACCCGCCTCAAGGGGCTCCTCTCCATCCGTGCCGTCCTCGACAGGGCTGGCGTTAATCAATCCAGCTACTACACGGCCGCGCACCGTGGAACGGCAATCTCCCCTGAGAACCGGGAGAAGATCAGAAAGGCGTTGCTAGACACTGCCGCCGAGTTGAAGGAGATCGCGGGTGGGCTGAAATAGAAAGCCCCGGCACGCTGCAACGCGCCGGGGCACCGGTTCACTACCGCCCCCGAAGGAGCGAGAAGTGAGGGGTAGCTATGCCGCTAGGAGGTAGGAGGTTTCACGGATGCCTCTGCTAGTCGCACCGGCCACGATCCACTCCTAATCCATTCTACGCACTCAATCGCACCTTTTTGCCGTTAATGTGCCGTGATTTGACAACGAGGAAATCACACCAAAAGTGTACAGCAAGGGAAAACGCCTATTCTGTAGCAGAATAGGCGTTTTCCGGGAGCCAATGATCGGACTTGAACCGATGACCTGCTCATTACGAGTGAGCTGCTCTACCAACTGAGCTACATTGGCGGTCGGGGCTCTCAACCTACGGCCTCACCCCGGCCTCCGTCAAGGCATCGGAACCGCGCCGGGTCGGGGATAATCTATGAATGCTCCCCATCGGTACCCCCGCCCGTGCTCGAACTCCGCCACGTCTCGAAGTCGTTCGGCCCGACCCACGCGCTCCGCGACGTGAGCCTCGCGGCGGAGGCAGGACAAACGACGGTGCTGCTCGGGCCGAGTGGGTGCGGAAAATCAACGGTGCTGCGGCTGATGGTCGGGCTGCTCCGGCCAGACGCAGGTACGGTACAGTTCGACGGCGAGCCCCTCACACCGACGAATCTGGAGCACGTCCGGCACCGGATGGGCTACGTGATCCAGGACGGCGGCCTCTTCCCCCACCTCACTGCGCGCGAGAACACCACCCTCCTCGCCCGCCATCTCAGCCAGAGCGCGCCCGCCATCGACGAGCGGCTCCGCGAGCTCACGACCTTAGTGAAGCTCCCGCTCGACGCGCTGGACCGCTACCCCGTCCAGCTCTCCGGCGGCCAGCGCCAGCGCGTCGGCCTCGTGCGGGCGCTCTTCCTCGACCCGCACGTGCTCCTCCTCGACGAGCCGCTCGGTGCGCTCGACCCGCTCATCCGTGCCGATCTCCAAGAGGACCTCCGAACCATCTTCCGCGACCTCGGCAAAACCGTCGTCCTCGTCACGCACGATGTCGGCGAAGCGGGCTACCTCGGCGATACACTCGTGCTGATGAAAGACGGCACCGTCGTGCAGCAGGGCTCGTTCGAGGATCTCGTGGAGCGCCCGGCGGAGCCGTTCGCCGAGCGGTTCATCCGGGCGCAGCGGAGCCCCGTCTTCGACCGGATGTGATGGCCGTCTTCCTCCTCATCTTGGCGCTCGTTCTCCCGCCCGACTCGACGGTCGTGGTGGGGTCGAAGAAGTTTACCGAGTCGGTGATCCTCGGGGAGATCGTGGCGCAGACGCTGCGAGCGGAGAGCATCGCGGCCGAGCACCGCGATCAGATCGGCGGGACGCGGGTGTTGTGGGAAGCGCTCCGGCGTGGCGACATCGACGTGTACCCGGAATACACGGGGACCATCGTGCAGGAGCTGCTCGACGGAGCGGCGGTGCCCGGCGAGGACGCCCTCCGCGAGCGGCTGCGGGTGCTCGGGATCGTGATGAGCCGGCCGCTCGGGTTCGACGACACGTATGCCATCGGGATGCGCGAGGAGGACGCTGCGCGGCTCGGCATCGAGACGATCTCGGACCTGCGCGCCCATCCCGACCTCCGCTTCGGTTTCACGAACGAGTTCATGGACCGGCCTGACGGCTGGCCCGGCCTTCAGCGCGCCTACGCCCTCCCGCAACAGAACGTGCGCGGGCTCGACCACGACCTCGCCTATCAGGGCCTCGCCGCCGGCACCATCGCCGTGACCGACCTCTACTCGACCGACGCAGAGATCCGCTACTACGACCTCCGCGTGCTCGACGACGACCGGCGGTTCTTCCCCGAGTATCAGGCCGTCCTCCTCTATCGCCCCGACCTGCCGCCGCCGGCCGTCGCGGCGCTGCGGCGGCTGGAGGGCACCATTTCGGCCGACACGATGATCGCGATGAACGCCCGCGCGAAGCAGGACCGCGTGCCGGAAGCGGTCGTCGCGTCAGACTTCCTGCGGACGGCGCTCGGCGTGCAGAGCGAGGTGCGGGTGGCGGGGTTCTGGGAGCGGCTGTGGCAGCGGACGAAAGAGCACCTCGCGCTCGTCGGCCTCTCCCTCTTCGCGGCGATCCTCGTGGCGGTCCCACTCGGCGTGGCAGCGGCGAAGGTGGGATGGCTGGAGCAGCCGCTGCTCGGCCTCGTCGGGGTGATCTACACGATTCCGTCGCTCGCGCTCCTCGTGTTCATGCTCCCGCTCCTCGGCATCGGCGCGGTGCCGGCGATGGTCGCCCTTTTCCTCTACAGCCTCCTCCCGATTGTCCGCAACACGCACGCCGGGCTGAAGGGGATTCCGGGGCCGCTGCTCGAATCGGCCGAGGCGCTCGGACTGCCGGCGCGGGCGCGGCTCCGCCTCGTCGAACTGCCGCTCGCCGCACCGAGCATCCTCGCCGGCATCAAGACGAGCGCCGTGCTCAACATCGGCACGGCGACGCTCGGCGCGCTGATCGGCGCGGGTGGCTACGGACAGCCGATCCTCACCGGCATCCGGCTGGACAATACGGGGCTGATCCTCGAAGGCGCGGTGCCGGCCGCGCTCCTCGCGCTCGCCGCGCAGGGATTGTTCGAGCTAATCGAGCGCGGGCTCGTCCCGAAGGGGCTGCGGCTGGAACGGACGGGGTAGGTAAAGGGGAGCACACCGAGCGGGGATCCGCCGACGACCGTTCCTGTTACTTTACCCTTTCCCCCTCACCTTTACTCACCCTTCTCCCGTGTCCAACTCGTCCGACCAGCTCGCCGCTCTGAAGGCCCGCCTCGCGCTCGTCAGCGACCTCAACGCCGCCGCCGCCCTCCTCGAGTGGGATCAGGAGACGTACATGCCGTCCGGCGCGGCCGAGGCGCGCGCGCAGCAGCTCGCTACGCTCAAAACGCTCGCCCACGAGCGCTTCATCGCCGACGAGGTCGGCAGCCTGCTGGACGCGCTGGAGCAGGATGCGGAGGATGTCGAGGATGAAACCGACCTCGCCCTCGTCCGCGTAGCTCGCCGCGACTTCGACCGAGCGACGAAGCTCTCGGCCGGCTTCGTCGCACGCTTCACGCGGGCGAAGGCGCGCGCGATGGAGGCGTGGAAACGGGCGCGGGCCGCCGACGACTTCTCCCACTTCGCGCCCCACCTCCAGGAGATCGTGGACCTCAGCGTAGAGCAGGCCGACACCGTCGGCTACGCCGAGCACCGCTACGACGCCCTCCTCGACGAGTACGAGCCGGGCACGACGTGGGCCGACATCGACCGCGTGTTCCGGTCCCTCCGCGCCGACCTCGTCCCCATCGTCCAGGCCCTCGCCGACGCCGCGCCACCGGACGACGCCGCTCTCCGCCGCCCGTACGACGAGGCCAAGCAGTGGAGCTTCGGCCTCGACACGATCCGCGCCTTCGGCTACGACTTCGAGCGTGGCCGGCAGGACCGCTCGGCGCACCCGTTCTCCACGTCATTTTCCGTCGACGACGTCCGCATCACGACGCGCACGGCGCCCGACTTCTTCCCCTCCGGGTTCTTCGGGACCCTCCACGAGGCCGGGCACGCGCTCTACGAGCAGGGCATCGACCCAAGCCTCGCCCGGTCGCCGCTGGCGAGCGGGACCTCGCTGGGGATGCACGAGAGCCAATCGCGGATGTGGGAGAACCTCGTCGGGCGGAGCCGGCCGTTCTGGCGCTGGGCGTACCCGCGCCTCCAGCAGACCTTCCCCGATGCCCTCCGCGGCGTAGACGAGCGGGACTTCTACCGCGCCATCAACCGCGTGCGCCCGTCGCTCATCCGCGTCGAGGCCGACGAGGTGACGTACAACCTCCACGTCATGCTCCGCTTCGAGTTGGAGACGGCCCTGATCGAGGGCGACCTCGCGGTGCGCGACGTGCCGGACGCGTGGAACCAGGCGATGCAGGAGATGCTCACCCTCGCGCCAGCGTCCGACGCCGACGGCTGCCTGCAGGACGTCCACTGGTCGCTCGGCGCGCTCGGCTACTTCCCGACCTACACGCTCGGCAACCTGATGTCGGTCCAGCTCTTCGACGCCGCCAAGCGGGACCTCGGGGACCTCGACGTGCCCTTCGCCGAGGGCGAGTTTGGCCCGCTACTCGGGTGGCTGCGCGAACACGTCCACCAGTACGGTCGGGCGCGGTCTGCCGCCGACATCCTGCACGACGCCACGGGTGAGTCGCTCAGCGCCGAGCCGTGGCTGGCGTACGTCCGCGACAAGTTCGGCGCGGTCTACGGCGTGTCCTTCTGACCCCGCGCGTCCTCCTTCCCCTGCTGCAACGTTTGCGCGCGGCGATGCGCCTCGTACAGCTCGTCCGGGGTGACCGCGTAGAGCTCGATGAACCCGCACGCCCCGCAGACCTGCACCCGCACGTCGACGCGCGACTCCCACTTGAAGAAGGAGTCACCGGGGCTCGCGTACTCTCCCACCTGCACGGTGTGGGCCGCGCCGTAATCCTGCTCGACGAGGCGGGCGTCTGGGATCACGAGGTCGGACCCACACTTCGGGCATTGTAGCTCTTCCATCGATACCTCCGGGTAAACAGTATCCTCGGAATTAACGCGAGACCGCGCGTGGAATGGTACCCCCGCCGCTAAAGAATTTCGGCGGTGAACGAATCGGCGGCCGCGATGGAGCGGGCGAAGGCCGTCATCAGCCGGATCGCGTGCTCGACATCGCCGAGGTCTACGGTCTCGACGGTCGAGTGCATGTAACGCATCGGAATCGAGATGAGCGCGCTCGGGATGCCCACCCGCGAGAGGAAGATGACGTCGGTGTCCGTCCCCGAGAACCGAGACGAGGCCTCGTGCTGGAGCGGGATGCCCTCGCGCTCCGCCACCTCGACGAGCCGCTCGACGACCTTCGGGTGGTTCACCGTCCCGTGCGTGACGCTCGGACCGCCGCCGAGCTTCACCTCGCCGTGCTTGGCCTTCGCGATGCCGGGCGAATCCGTCGCGTGCGTCACGTCGAGCACGAGCGCGAGGTCCGGTTCGAGCCGGTAGGCGACCATCCGCGCGCCGTTGCCTCCGATCTCTTCCTGCACGGCGTTGACGCCGTAGACCGTCCGCTGCCGCTTCTCCTTCGACGCGGCGAGCTGCCTCAGCGCCTGCGCCACGACGAACCCGCCGAGCCGGTTGTCGAGCGCCCGCCCGATCAGCCGGTTCTCGGTCAGCGCCTCGACGGACTCGGCGTAGACGGCCGGGTGCCCAACGCGGATGCCGCGCTCGGCGACCTCCTCTTTCGACGACGCGCCGATGTCGAGGAAGAGGTCTTCGAGCTTCGGCACTTTCTCCTCGCCGGTGCGGTCGCGGAGGTGGATCGCCGTGTTGCCGACGACGCCGGGCACCTCGCCCTTCGCGCCGAGGATGCGGACACGCTTGCCGCGCGCGATGGCCCAATCGCTCCCGCCGATGCGGTCCACGTGGATGAACCCCTCGTCGGTGACGTACTTCACCATGAACCCGATCTCGTCGGCGTGGGCTTCGAGCATGAGGCGCGGCCCGTCGTCGGGTCCGTCGAGCGTGGCCCACACGTTGCCGTACGGGTCGCTCTCAACGCGGTCCGCGAAGGACTGGACGTAGCCGGCCCACTTCTTCTGGCCGGGCGTCTCGAAGCCCGTCGGGCTCGGGGTGGAGAGGAGGTCGAAGAGGAAGTCGCGGTCGGCGTCGGTCATGGGGTGCAGGGCGAATAGGTGTAGGGGCAGACCCGCGTGTCTGCCCGCGAATCGGGCAGTGCAACTCTGAAACAGGGCGGCCACATGGGTTCGCCCCTACGGATCGGCGGCGGTATGGAACCCGGTGACGGTGGGACTGTGGAAAGCGCAGCCCATAAATTCGCGCTTATGAACGTCCGATTCGCCTCCCTGTTCGCCCTGCTCCTCATCGTATCTCCCGTCGTCGCGCAGGGGGTGGACGAGCCCGCGCCCCGCATCGTGATGAACCTCGCAGCGCACCCGGACGATGAAGACGGCCTCACGCTCGCGTACTACCGCCACGCGAAGAACGCCGTCGCCTACTCGGTGATCTACACGCGCGGCGAGGGCGGGCAGAACGAGATCGGGCCGGAGCTTTACGAGAAACTCGGCGCAATCCGCACGGCGGAGACGGAAGCCGCCGCCCGCCACCTCGGCACGCAGGTCCGCTTCCTCAACTTCTACGACTTCGGCTACTCGAAATTCGCCGCCGAGGCGTTCGACGCATGGGGCGGGCGCGATTCGGTGACGGCGCGGCTCGTCTATGTCATCCGCACGCTCAAACCGGACGTGCTGTTCACGAACCACGACACGCTGACGGTGGGGGATACGCAGCACGGGCAGCACCAGGCCGTCGGGCTCTCGGCCTACGACGCCTTCGCCCTCGCCGCCGACCCGAGCTACCACCCGGAGCAGCTCGACGAGCCGGGCGTGGACCTCTGGCAGCCGAAGCGGCTGTTCCTCCGCCTCTGGCGCGGTGCCGACGGGCAGGCTGTGGACGCGAGGGTACCCGTCGGGGACGCCATCCCCGGCCGCGACGTGTCGGCCGCCGACCTCGCCGTCGAGGCTGCCGCCCAGCACCGCTCGCAGGGGTTCGACAAGTTCGCCCCGCGCTTCCGCGCCGACACGACGTATTTCGTCCT
>JBBSMX010000142.1:0-10503 GCA_038232935.1 Rhodothermales bacterium
GTGTAGAGATTGCAGCTATCGAGCAGCAGTTCGCGGAGGGCGACCGAGGCGTTGTCGGTGTTCGAGAGGAATGTGTTCTTGATGACCACGGCCCCGCGCCCGCCCGCCTTCAGCATTTTGATGAAGTGCTGGAGGAAGAGGAACGCCGTCTCGCCCGTGCGGATGGGGAAGTTCTGCTGCACCTCCTTGCGCTCCTTGCCGCCGAACGGCGGATTCGCCAGCACGATGTCGTAGCGGTCCTTCTCCTGCACGTCCGCCAGGTTCTCCGTCAGCGTGTTCGTGTGGAGGATGTTGGGCGCTTCGATGCCGTGCAGGATCATGTTCATGATCGCGATGACGTAGGCCAGCGACTTCTTCTCCTTGCCGTAGAACGTCCGCTCCTGTACCATCCGGTCCTGCTCCGTGGTGCGCTCGGGGTGCTCGGCCAGCAGGTAGTCGTAGGCCTCGCACAGAAACCCCGCCGAGCCGACCGCGCCGTCGTAGATCGTCTCGCCGATCTGCGGGGCCACGACCTGCACGATGGCGCGGATGAGCGGGCGCGGCGTGTAGTACTCGCCGCCGTTGCGCCCGGCGTTTCCCATGTTCTGGATCTTGGCTTCGTAGAGGTGCGACAGCTCGTGCTTCTCGGCCTGCGAGCGGAAGCGCAGCGCGTCGATGTGCTCGATGATCTCGCGCATGTTGTAGCCGCTGGAGATCCGGTTTTTGATCTCCCCGAAGATCTCGCCGATCTTGTACTCGATGGTGTCCGGCCCCGTCGCCCGCTGTTTGAAGCCCTGGAGGTAGGGGAACAGCTCGTCGTCCACGAAGTCGCGGAGGTCGTCGCCGGTGCGCGCCGCGTGGTAGTCGAGCGAGCCGTCGGCGTTCTTGGGCGCGGCCCAGGCTTCCCAGCGGTACTCCGGGTCGAGCTTGTGGAAATACATCTGGCCTTCCAGCGCCGCCTGATCGGCGAGGTCTTGCTCCAGGCCGTCGAGGTACTTCAGGAACAGCAGCCAGGAGGTTTGTTCGGTGTAGTCGAGTTCGGTCGTGCAGCCGGCCTCTTTGCGCAGCACGTCGTCGATGTTCTTGAAGGCTTGTACGAACACAGGCAGATAATAAGGCTTGTACGAACACAGGCAGATAATAGGGTGGGGGATGGGGTCGGTCGATCTGCGTCGCAGCGGCTAGCGTGTCAGAAGCTGCTTCTCCTCCCACTCGCGGTAGCGCTCTAGCTCGTCGTGGAGTGTGCGCAGCACATAGCCGAGGACGGCGGCATCGTCGAGGTAGCCGATGACGGGGATGAAGTCGGGGATGAGGTCGAGCGGGTTGAGGAAGTAGAGCACGGCGGCGACGATGAGCACGATGGCTTTGAGCGGGATGCGGTGGTACTCCCCGCCGAGCCACGCGCGGATGAGTCGCAGCAGCACCGGCAGGTCTGTGCGGATCTGCCCGATCTCGTCGCTGTGCCGGGCGATCTTGTCGTAGGCGTCGCCGACGACTTTGCGGACGCGCTGCGGGCTGCGCGCGATGCGCTCGGCCTGCTGGCGGAAGCGCTCGAAGCCGGGCGGCGGGCTGGACGGAGGGGAGTCGGTGCGGTCGATGGGCATAGAATTCGGGGCGGAGAAGTGGGGGCGTATCCTACCTTCGGGCGTCGCGTTGCGAAGGTACGTGTCATCTCCCGAACCCGATCCCGCCGTTATGCTCCGCCCGCTCCTTTTCACCACGCTCGCGTGCGCCGCGCTCGCGTGCGCGCTCACCCTGTCCGCCGCCGCCCAGCCGTCCGAAGCCACCGACGCGGCCGAACAGCTGAACCCCGTCGCGCCGACGCCGGGGGCCGCGCGCCTCGCCGGGTTCGAGGCGCGGCAGGCGCTGCACGACCGCTCGCTCGTCAACAACGTCGTCTTCCGTACCATCGGGCCGACGGTGATGAGCGGGCGTGTCACGGACGTGGACGCGTCGCCGACCGATCCGACGACGTTCTACGTCGCCTACGCCTCGGGCGGGCTGTGGCGGACGACGAGCGGCGGCGCGCGCTTCGAGCCGCTCTTCGACAGCACGGCCTCGATCACGCTCGGTGATATCGCCGTGGACTGGCGCGACCCGGAAGGCGACGGTGCGACGATCTGGGCGGGCACGGGCGAGAACAACTCCAGCCGCTCGTCCTACGCCGGCACCGGCGTCTATAAAAGCACCGACGGCGGCGCGACGTGGACCCACCTCGGGCTCGAAGACACCGAGCACACCGGCCGCATCATCCTGCATCCCGACGACCCGAACACGGCGTGGGTCGCCGCCATCGGCGCGCTCTACTCGCCGGGGCCGGACCGCGGCGTCTACAAAACCACTGACGGCGGCGCGACGTGGGACCGGACCCTCTTCGTGAACGACAACGCGGGCGTCATCGACCTCGTGATCGACCCCTCGAACCCCAGCGTGCTCTACGCGGCAGCGTGGGAGCGGACGCGGCGGGCGTGGGAGTTCACCGAGGCCGGCGCGGGGTCGGGCATCTACAAAAGCACCGACGGCGGCTCGACGTGGACGCTGCTCACGACCGACGGTAGCGGCTTCCCGACGGGCGCGGACGTCGGGCGGATCGGGCTCGCGGTCTATCCCGGCAGTCCGCAGACGCTCTTCGCCGTCGTCGACAACCAGAACCGGCGGCCCGAAGAGGAGCCGGACGAAGACGAGCCGGTGCTCACGAAGGACGCGCTCCGCACGATGAGTCGCGCCGAGTTTCTCGAACTCGCCGAAGAGGACCTCAACGACTTCCTCGACCGCAGCGACTACCCACTCTCCTACACCGCGCAGTCGCTCCTCGACCTCGTACGGAAGGGGACGCTGGAGCCCATCGCGCTCGTCGAGTACCTCGAAGACGCGAACGCCCAGCTCTTCGACACGCCGGTCGTCGGGGCCGAGGTCTACCGCTCCGACGACGGCGGCCGGACGTGGACGCGCACGCACGAGGGGTTCATCGACGACCTGTTCTATTCCTACGGCTACTACTTCGGCGAAATCCGCGTCGCCCCCAATAACCCGGACCGGCTCTACCTCCTCGGCGTCCCGATCATCGCCTCCTCCGACGGCGGCGCGACGTGGGCCTCCATCAGCGCCGACCACGTCCACGCCGACCACCACGCGCTCTTCGTCAACCCGAACAAGCCCGGTCACCTGATCAACGGCAACGACGGCGGGATCAACATTTCGTACGACGACGGCGAGAGCTGGTTTAAGGCCAACACGATCCCCGTCGGCCAGTTCTACACCGTCGCCGTGGACATGCAGGAGCCGTACCACGTCTACGGTGGCTTGCAGGACAATGGCGTGTGGGAGGGCCCGAGCGATTACACGCCGGACCCGAGCTGGCACGCCTCCGGCACCTACCCCTACCAGTCGATCATGGGCGGTGACGGGATGCAGGTCGCCATCGACTCGCGGACGAACAACACGGTCTACACCGGCTTCCAGTTCGGCAACTACTTCCGGCTGGAGCGCGAGACGACGGAGGGCGAGTTCGAGGGCACGCGGATCACGCCGCCGCACGAGCTCGGCGAGCGCCCGCTCCGCTTCAACTGGCAGACGCCGATCCACCTCTCCGTCCACAACCAGGACATCCTCTACCTCGGCTCGCAGAAGCTCCACCGCTCGCTCGACCGGGGCGACACGTGGGAGGAACTCTCCGACGATCTCACGCAAGGCGGCATCCCCGGCGACGTGCCTTACGGTACGCTCACGTCCATCGACGAGTCGCCAAAGCGGTTCGGTCTGCTCGTCGTCGGCTCAGACGACGGGCTCGTCCACGTCACCGAGGATGGGGGACGCATGTGGCGGCGCGTGTCGGACGAGTTGCCGCCCGACCTGTGGGTGAGCCGCGTCGTCGCCTCGCACCACGACGAGCAGCGGCTCTACGTCGCGCTCAACGGCTACCGGTGGGACAACTTCGAGGCGCACGTCTACCGATCCGACGATCTCGGCACGACGTGGCAGCGAATCGGGACCGACCTCCCGATGGAGCCGGTGAACGTGATCGTCGAAGACCCGGAGAACGAGCACCTGCTCTACGTCGGGACGGACCACGGGCTGTACGCGAGCCTCGACGGCGGTGCGTCGTTTATGACGATGATGGGCTCAGACGCCGCCGGCGGCCTGCCGAACGCGCCGGTCCACGACGCCGTCGTCCACCCGCGTGACCACGCCCTCGTCGTCGGCACGCACGGCCGGTCGCTCTACGTCGCCGATGTCGAACACCTCCAGCAACTCACGCCGGAGACGCTGGCAGACGGGCTTCGGCTCTTTGGCGTCGAGGCTGTCGAGCACGCGGAGGGCTGGGGCGAGCGGGGGTACACGTGGGGCGAGCCGACCCGGCCCGAGGCGCGGATCGCCTACTTTGCGCCGAGCGCAGGCCAGGCTACGGTCACCATCACTGAAGAGGACGGGACGCTCGTCAACGCCACGTTCGACATCGCCGAGCGCGGGCTGAACTTCGTCACCTACGACCTGACCTACGACCCCGCCGAAGTCCGCGAGGACCAGAAGCCGGCCGACGACGAGCGGGTCTATCTGGAGCCCGGTACCTACACGGTCACGCTCGACCTCGGCGGCGAGTCGGTGACGGAGACGCTCGCCGTGGAGCCGGCCCCGGAGAAGCCGGCGCGCGGCCGGAAGAAGACGCCGTGAGCCCTTTGTCATTGCGAGCGCAGCGAAGCAATCTCCGCAAGGAGGCAATCCTTTGGAGATTGCTTCGTCGCTTCGCTTCTCGCAATGACAAGCTGGTTCAAGCGTCTTCGGCATCGAGCTTCGGCGGCTTGCGGTCGACGGGCACCCACTGCGCCTCGGGCTCTCCCGCGCGGTGGTTGACCCAGCGGGCGAGGACGAATAGGAAGTCCGAGAGCCGGTTGAGGTAACGGGCGGCGGGCTCGTTGACCTCTTCCATCTTGCCCAGCTCCACGGTGTAGCGCTCGGCACGGCGGGCGACGGTGCGGGCGACGTGGAGCGCGGCCCCGCCCGGAGAGCCGCCCGGCAGGATGAAGTGCTTGAGCGCCGGCAGATCCTCTTCGAGCGCGTCGATCTCCCGTTCCAATCGCTCGACGTGGGCAGCTTCGATGCGGGGAACCGGATACTTCGTCTCGTGCGGCGAGGCGAGGTCGCCGCCGAGGATGAACAGCTCCTGCTGCACACGGTGGAGGATGGCGTCGGCACGTTCGGAGCCAGGGTCGTCGCCGAGGAGGGTGCGGGCGAGGCCGAGCGCGGCGTTGGCCTCGTCGACCGTGCCGTAGGCGGCGATGCGCGGGTGCGTTTTAGCGACGCGGTCGCCGCCGAAGAGGGCGGTCGTGCCGTCGTCGCCGGTGCGGGTGTAGACTTTCATGGGGACGGTCTCAGACGGGAGCGAGGTAGCGGATTTCGAGCGGGCGGTTCGGTGGTGCGTTCACGTCAGCGTCCATACGGAAGACGGACCGGATGAGGTCCGGGGTGAGGACGGCATGCGACGGGCCGTCGGCGACGAGGCGGCCGTGGTCGAGCACGAGGAGGCGGTCGGCGTAACGGGCGGCGAAAGCGAGGTCGTGGAAGGCGGCGACGACGGTGCGGGGCGGGTCGAGCGCGGCGACGCGGTCCATCCCGTCGAACTGATGGTGGACGTCGAGGTGGGCCGTGGGCTCGTCGAGGAGGAGGAGACCGGCTTCCTGCGCGAGCGCCTGGGCGAGTTGGACGCGCTGCTGCTCGCCGCCGGAGAGGGTGTCGAGCGAGCGATCTGCGAAGTCGGTCAGGTCTAGCTCGGCGAGGGCGGCGCGGGCGTGCTGCCGGTCCGCGGCGGTGAACCCTTCGAGCCAGCCGTGATGCGGCGCGCGGCCGAGCAGGACGAACTCCTCGACCGTGAACTCGAACGCGAGCGACGGGCTCTGGCGGACGAACGCCAGCCGCCGGGCGAGCGCACGCGGCTTCCACCGCGCCACCGGCTCCCCGTCGAGCGTGAGCGAGCCGGAGTAGGGGAGGAGCCCGCCGAGCGTCCGCAGCAACGTCGTTTTTCCGCTCCCGTTCGGCCCGATCAGCCCGACCCACGTCTCCGGCTCGACCGTGAACCGGAGGCCGTGGAGGATGGGGCGGCCGTCGAGGTGGACGTCGAGCGCGTCGGCGGAATAGATCGGCATGGGGGAGAAGGGCGTGCGGAGGGAACCCGGCGAGGGGTGCCCATGTGGACTCCGCCGCACAGATCGATGACGTACAGGCTCCCATGATACGAACGCTGCTAATCGCCCTCGCCGTTCTCCTGGTGCTGCCGGGGTGCGACACGAACGCCCAACAAGACGACTTCTTCCTCCAGTCCGAACGAACGGCCCAAGGATTCACGCGTACGGGCGACGGCGGCGAGATCATCGGCGACCCCGACCCCGACGACTGGCGCGTCGCGCCGACGTTTCAGGGCAGCGTTCAGATCGTGCCAGCCTCGCCGAATCCGGTGAGTCGCAACGGCCTCGTCACGATCACCGTGCAGGACACGTTCGGCGACGTGCTCACCGGCGGGGTCCGAGTGACCTTCACGGATATCGATCGCCGGGTCATTCTGTTGGATCGGGATGATGGCAACGGGCCGTTCTACTCCCTTACCTTCAGTCCCGCGCTCCTGCCTTTCACCGGCACCAGCGATGCCCGGTTGTACCGCGTGCGGATCTTTACGAACAACAGCCGCATCGTCTCGTACGGCGATATTCTGGTGCAATGAGGCCCTCTTTTCCCTCGAAGCTCTGGGGTTGCGACTGTGGCGGCAGATGTTCGCTACGAGCCGTTCCGCTGTTGCAGGAGTTCGAAGTAGCGCTTGATGAGCTCCTGATAGTCCGGGGCGTAGCCGCTTTCGAGCGCGCGGATGAGGTCGCGGCGGAGGCGGTCGACCTCCTCGGTCGGGGGTAGCTCGCCGGGGGCGGTCTGCGGCCGGTCGTCGCCGGTCTGGCTCTCACGTTCAGGTTTCTTGCCGCGCTGGTTGATCGAGTCGCGGGCTTCGAGCAGGCGCGAGAGGATGTTCTGCTGACGCTCCCGCGTCTCGCGCGTGATCCGCCCGCCGTCCATCTGCCGCGCCACCTCCTCCATCTCCTCGGCGATGCGGCGGAGCTGGCTCTTGGTCCCGGCGTCGAGCTCGCCGCTCTTCGCCATGTCGTCGAGCTGCTGGCGGAGGGCCTCCTGCTGCTGGCGCATCTGCTGGAGCCGGCCCTGCTGGTCCTGGGAGAGCCGCTGCCCCTGCATGTCGTTGAGCATCTGCTGGAGCTGCTGGTTGAGCTGCTGCTGCTGGCCGCTCATCTGCTGGAGTTGCTGCATCATCTGCTGCATCGACGGCGTGCCTTGGCCCGAGCCCTGGCCCTGGCTCTGCATCTGGTCCATGAGGTCCGAGAGCAGGAGGGCGAGGTCGTTGAGGCTCGTCATCGACGCCTTCTGGTGGCCGGCAGCCTGCGGCACACGCCGCTCGGCGAGCTCTTCGACGGAGGCACCCATCTCGCGCAGCGCCTCGCCCGTGCGCTGCTGGATCTCGATGTCCATCTGCGGTATCTCGCGGGCGAGGCTGCGGAGCGAGTCACTGACCGTGGCGAGCCCGGCCGAGAGCTCGACCTGCTGCGCCGCCGTCGGCCGGAGGGCGGGGCTGTCCTGCGACTGCTGGGCCGTCGTGGCGCGGAGCGCCTCCTGCTCGTACGACAGCGTCAGCACGTCGTCGAGGGCGCGGCGGAGGCCGGTGAGGTTGGCGCTCTTCTTTTGCTGCTGCATCTGCTCGCCCATCTGCTGCATCTGCTGCGACATCTGCTGGAGCTGCTGCTGCATCTGCTGCTGGCCCTGCTGCGCGTCCTGCAACTCGTTCTGCTGGAGCTGCTCGCTGTTCTGCTGCATCTGCTCGGGCATGGACTCCATCTGCTCCTGCATCTGCTGCATCTGGTCCTGCGGCGCACCCTTCATGCCCTCCATCTGCTCCTGCATCTCCTTCATCATCTGCTCCAGCGCCTCCGCTTCCTCCTGCGCGCGGTCCTGCTCCTCGGCCAGGCGATCCTGCTCGGCTTGCGATTCCTGCTCGCTGAGGTCGCCGTTTTCCTGCTGCTGCTCTAGTGCCTCCGTCTGCTCCTGCAACGCCTGCTCCTGCTCGGCGAGCGACTCCAGGCGCTTGGCGGCCTCGTCCATCTTCTGTGCCGCCTTCATCTTCTCGAACAGCTCGAGGGCGCGCTCCATCCGCTCGCGGAACTGCTCCTCGTTGAACTCGAAGTCCTCCATCGACTCCATCATCTGCTGGAGGTCGAGGTTCTCCATCGCCTCCTGCAGCTTCTGCAGCGCCTCCATCAGCTCGGGCGTGGCGATCTCCTCCATCACGCGTTGCAGTTCCTCGTACTGGCGCAGGGTCTCTTCGGAGACGAGGTCGTTCTCGCGCATCTTGTCGAGGACCTCTTTCATCTGCTCGGCGCTCTGCTGGACCTGCTGCTCCAGCGCCTGCTGCTGCTCGATGAGGTTGTCGATCTGGCGGCGGTCCTCCCAGTCGGTGTCCTGCTTGCGGCGAAGCTCGTCGCGGAGTTGCTCGAACTGCTCGCGCGTCTTGGCCTCGTCCTGCAACAGCTCTTCGAGCCCGCCTTCGGCCTCGTCCTGGGAGTCGTCGAGCTGCTCGTATTGCTCGGTGAGGGAGGGGAAGCGGAGGGTGAAGGTGGGCGTGCGGGCAGACTTGTAGCCGGCGACGGCGTCGTTGTCCCAGACCTGCACGTAGTACTCGACCACGTCGCCGGGCGTGAGGGTCGGGGCGGCGGCGCGGAGGAGCCAGTCGTGGGCGACGTCCTGGTCGAGCAGGCGCGGGTTGGCGAGGGGCAGCTCGATGGGCGCGAAGGTCTCTTCTGACTCGCCCCCGGCGAGCCGCCAGTAGAGGCGGAGGCGGGCGAAGCCGAAGTCGTCGGTGATGCGGACGGCGACGCGGGTCTGGAGGGCGCCGGTGAGGTCGGTGTCTGCGCCGGGTGCGGTGAGGCGGATCTGAGGGGCGGCGTCGGAGAGAGCCTGGAGGGTGTAGGCGATGGGGTCGGCGTTGTCGAAGCCGTTATTGCCATGTAGGATGAGACGATACGTCCCCTCCCGTCGCAGCGTGAACTCGCCGCTTACCCGCTCGTTGACGACCTCCATCGGGACCGCCATCCCAGCGCCTGCCCCGGACTCCGATCCGGGGTCGAACACGAGCCGGGCCGAGTCCACGGGCACGCCGCCGATGTCGGCCGTCACGGAGACGATGGTGCCGGGCAGCCCGACCACGTCGCCCACGTTCGGGTCGAGCCGCTGTGCCGGGAGCCGGGTGTAGCGCGGCGGCGTGACGACGAGTTGCAGCCGCTGCACCGTCGGCCGTGCGACGACGGCGGCCGTGAACCAGTCCGTCTGCACGCCGTCGGTTTCGACGCGGTAGCGGAGCGTTTCGCGGACGTTGGTGACGAGGTGACGGAATGTGCCCATCGAGTCGGCCACGAGGCGGACGGGGTCGGCGCGCTCTTCGCCGGTGCGGCCGAGGAGGAGCGTCGCCTGCCGGGGGAGCGCCCGCCCGCGCGCCGTGATCTCAATCGCGAGTTCATCCCCACGTACGAGTTCGACGTCGCCGGGCGTGACGACGAGGCTGAACGGGGCGGGCGGCGCGAACGTCTCGGTCGGGGAAAACAGCCGGTGGAGCGCGCCCGTGAACGCCGCCGGGGCGAAGACGCCGAACAGCAGCAGGCCCATCAGCGGCACGGCGGCGAAGGGAGCCGTCCGTTTCGCCGGCCGCAGGTCCTCGACGTGTTCGAACGGGACGGGCTCGATCTGCCGCCCGAGCATCTGCACGGCCCCGTCGAGGAGCGAACTCGGCGACTCGGAGGCGCGGCCGTCGGCGAGGTCGAGCAGGTTCACGAGCCGGTCCGCCACGTCGGGGAAGCGCCGGCCCACCGTCGCGGCGAGCGTATGGTCGTCGAGGCCGGGTAGCACGCCGAAATAGCGGAGGAGCGGGCGGACGAGGTAGTACCCGACGAGCCCGGCGGCGGCGAGCAGGAAGGCGACGTAGAACAGCAGCCGCGCCGCCGTCCCCATCCACAGCCCGGCTTCGAGCGCAGCCCCGAGCCCAAGCGCGGTGGCGAGCACGCCGAGCGTGAAGGCCACGCCGAAGAGTAGGTCGGCGGTTAGGACGCGCTGCCGAGCCTGGTGGAGGCGGCGGCGGAGGGTGTCGAGAAGCTGGAGGCTGTGCTCGCTCATAGATCGGACGGAGACGGGAGGCTACCGAACATACAACGAAGGTGGAGCCGTTGATGTAGGCACAACGAGAAGCCCCCGCTTCTCATTGCTCGTCAGCACGGACGCACCTTCAAAGGAACTGGCGAGCGACAGGGTGCGCTGTCGCGACGGTCTAGTGAGCTGAAAAGGGAAATAGGAACCGTACGTCTTGCGCCGAGCCTGCCTTATATCTTAAGGTATAGCGTGGTTGTTACGCCTGACAGGCTCTATAGGCGCTCCAATAACGCAAGGGGCTGACCCAGCTAAGAGTCGAGTGGCTTAACCTCCACAATGACTCGA
>JBBSMX010000143.1:0-10488 GCA_038232935.1 Rhodothermales bacterium
ACGAGCCGCTCGCGCGGATCGACCACGCCTACTCCCACTTCAAGATCACGCTGCATGCCTTCCGGTGCCACATCACCGAGGGCACGCCCGAGCACCACGCCGTGCAACCCCTGCGTTGGGTCACCGTCGAAGACCTGGGCGCCTTCGCCTTTCCCCGCGCGAATCGTCGGTTGATCGCAGGACTGGCCGACCGCGAGCGCAACCCGACCTTGTTTTAGATTAGAGGGTTGGAGCTCTGGCTACTTGCTCTCCCGCGCAATGCCACCCCCTACTCACAACCCACCACCGCGAGTGGAGCGAGCCTCATGGAATTCGGCGATATCATCATCCTGCTGATCTTGCTCGTGCCGGTGTTGCGCCGGCTGTTCGGGAAGAAGCAGCCGAAACGAGGGCCTGCGCCCCAGGGTGTGGACCTGCCGTCGGCCGCTGGCGAGGACCCGCTCGCTGAGGCGTTGCGTCAGATCCGCAAGGCGCTCGGCGAGCCCGAACCGACCCCGGTGCCTTCGGTGTCATCGAAACCGCTGCCCGCCCAACCCCGGCCGCTCTTCCCCCGGCCGGTCAGGGAGCCCGAGTTCCACAGCCTCGGGGCCTTCGAGCACGACGAGCACGGGTTCGGTAAGAGCAACCCGCTCTCTGAAGAGACCTTCGAGCGCGGCGCGCCCTCGGCGAAGACGGGCCGTGCTGCCAAGCGCATCAAGCCGAAGCCTCTGGAAGAGATCGACCTCACCGCACCCATCAAAGTGAAAGAGGATGGCGAATCGTCGCGCTCCCACCTCACCCGAATGCTCAAAGATCCCGCGCGAGCGCGCGATGCGTTCGTGCTCCAAGAAGTCTTCGGCCCACCTCGCAGCCGCCGCCCCCGAGGTTAGCTGGTAGCCCTGAGCCTTCCCCTCTCACCTACTCTCCCTGCGCTGCCGGTCCAGGCTCGGGGCCGCCTTTTTTGAACACGGCCGCGCCGATGGCACCGCCGACCGCCCCACCGATGGCACCGAACACGCCGCCGATGAGCACGCCGATCACGGGGGAACTGAATATCTTTGCCATGCCCATCGCCTGATCGATCTGCTCCCGCGTCATCCCCTGCTCGCGCATCCGCTCCACCGCGAGGTCCGTCGGGTCGGGCACGGCCCCCATCGAAATCAGCAGGTACCCGAGCAGTCCACCGAGCACGGCCCCGACGAGGCCGGTGAGCGCGCCCATCCCGGCCCCCTCACCGCCGGGAATCGTCAGCCCGTTCGTCGAAGTGTAGTGCCACACCGCCGCCATCGCGCTGCCGAGCACGACGAGGCAAGCGAACAGGGCCCCGAGCAGCCCCACCCCCGCTGCCAACACACTCAAGAGCACGCTCAGGAAGACGTACGCGAGGACGCCGATCAAGATGGAGGTCCACTTGCTGGTCATGGCTGGAGCGGTTGGGTGAACGGGCGAGTCACCGCAACATAATCGACGGTGACGTTACGCATCAACCGGCAACGGGAGAGGCCGCCCGGATCGACACGGAACGGGCGAAGATGAAGCCGGCGACGAGACCGAACCAGAGGCCGGTAGAGATGCGCGTCCCGACCGTGTTCGTCCAGATTCCGAGCACGTCGATGCCCCAGTCGAGCAGCAGGGGCACGACGGCGGCGAGCAGCAGCCAGCGGTCGTGCTGCGCCCAAGCGTGCGCACGAGACCGGAGGGCGGGAAGCGCGAGCGCGCCGAGAACGAGGCCCGCGTAGATACCCGTGCAGCGGTGGCACACGGCGAACGGTATCCCGTCCGCGGTAAACGACCGGGCCGGGAACTGGTGGCACAGCGTGCCGAACCCGACACGCAGCACGGCCTCCCATCCCGGTCCCACGAACGGCGGCAGCACGGCCCCGACGAGCAAGATGAGGGTCGCCACGAGCGCCGCCGCCCACGCGGCCGGGCGCCACGTGCTATCGCTTAACGCACTCTTCATTGCGTCCTCGAATCATGCGGAGCGATGTTCGGTATGAGCACTGGCACTCAACACCATGGAGTGCTAAACTTTTGATTCCTCCCCTTCCTTTACCCCACCCACTCTAACCCCAACGCACCATGGCAACCAGCATCACGCCGCTCGCCGACCGCGTCGTCGTCCAGCCGCAGGCCGCCGAAGAGAAGACCGCCGGCGGTCTCATCATCCCCGACACCGCGAAAGAGAAGCCGCAGAAAGGCACCGTCCTCGCCGTCGGCCCCGGCAAAGTCGAGAACGGTACCAAGATAGACATGACGGTCAAGGAGGGCGACACCGTCCTTTACGGTAAGTACGCCGGCACCGAGATCACGCTCGACGGCGACGAAGTCATGATCATGCGTGAGAGCGACATCCTCGGCGTCGTCAAAGGCTGAGCCGAGTACGCAGCCCGCTCCACCCCCGCATTCCCGAATTTGAACCCCCAGACACACCATGGCAAAGCAGATCATCTTTAACACCGAGGCACGCAACAGCCTCAAAGCCGGCGTCGACAAGCTCGCCAACGCCGTCAAGGTTACGCTCGGTCCGAAGGGCCGCAACGTGATCATCGAGAAGAAGTTTGGTGCCCCCACCATCACCAAGGACGGCGTCACCGTCGCCAAGGAGATCGAACTCGAGAACAAGATCGAGAACGTCGGCGCGCAGATGGTGAAGGAAGTCGCCTCGAAGACCTCCGACGTGGCCGGCGACGGCACCACGACGGCGACCGTCCTCGCCCAGGCGATCATGACCGCCGGGCTCCGCAACGTCACCTCCGGCGCGAACCCGATGGACCTCAAGCGCGGCATCGACGCCGCCGTGAAGTCCGTCGTCGCCGAGCTGAAGAACCTCTCCCGCGACGTCGGCGGCAAGAACGAGATCGCCCAGGTCGGCTCCATCTCGGCCAACAACGACACCGAGATCGGTGACCTCATCGCCGACGCGATGGACAAGGTCGGCAAGGACGGCGTGATCACGGTCGAGGAAGCCAAGGGCACCGAGACCTCGCTCGACACCGTCGAGGGCATGCAGTTCGACCGTGGCTACCTCTCGCCGTACTTCGTGACGGACCCCGAGAACATGGAGGTCGCGCTCGACGACGCGATGATCCTCATCCACGACAAGAAGATCTCCGCGATGAAGGACCTCCTCCCCGTGCTGGAGAAGGTCGCCCAGATGGGGGCTCCCCTCCTCATCATCGCCGAGGACATCGACGGCGAGGCGCTCGCCACGCTCGTGGTGAACAAGCTCCGTGGCACGCTCCGCGTCGCCGCCGTCAAGGCCCCCGGCTTCGGCGACCGCCGCAAGGCCATGCTCGAAGACATCGCCACGCTCACCGGCGGCACCGTCGTCAGCGAGGAGCGCGGCTACCGCCTCGAGAACGCCACGATGGACTACCTCGGCCGCGCCAAGCGGATCGTGATCGACAAGGACACGACGACCGTCGTAGACGGTGCCGGCACCGAGGACACGATCAAGGCCCGGATCAACCAGATCCGCAGCCAGGTCGAGTCCACGACGAGCGACTACGACCGGGAGAAGCTGCAGGAGCGGCTCGCGAAGCTCTCCGGCGGCGTGGCCGTCCTGAAGATCGGGGCTTCCACCGAGATCGAGATGAAGGAGAAGAAGGCCCGCGTCGAGGACGCGCTCCACGCGACCCGCGCGGCCGTCGAAGAGGGCATCGTGGCCGGCGGCGGCGTCGCCTTCATCCGCGCGCTCTCGGCCCTCGACAACGTCGAGACGGAGAACGAGGACCAGAAGATCGGCGTCAGCATCGTCCGCCGCGCGCTCGAAGAGCCGCTGCGCCAGATCGCGAACAACGCCGGGATGGAGGGCTCCATCGTCGTCCAGAAGGTGAAGGAGGGCACGGGCAACTTCGGCTTCAACGCCCGGACCGAGGAGTACGGCGACCTCATCGAGCAGGGCGTTGTGGACCCGACCAAGGTCGCGCGCACCGCGCTCGAGAACGCGGCCTCCGTGGCCGGCCTCCTGCTCACGACCGAGTCGGTGATCGCCGACAAGCCGGAGCCTGAGGGCGCCGGTGCCGGCATGCCCGACATGGGCGGCATGGGCGGCGGCATGGGCTTCTAAGCCCGCGCCAACGCGCAGCACGACCTACGGGGCGGCCCTCTTCGCAGAGGGCCGCCCTTTTTTCTTGAAAAGCAGAACCTCGCGGATGGATCGGCAATTTTGTGTGACGCCGTGGGGGAGCGGAACCGACACCGTGCGTTGGGTTACCTGACCCTCCACCCGCCGCTCTGCCCGATGGACGAACGCCGCCGCCGATTCCGCCTGTACGCCTGGGGCGTACTCGCCTACAACGTCCTCGTTATCCTGTGGGGTGGCTTCGTCCGCGCCTCCGGCTCCGGCGCTGGCTGCGGCAGCCACTGGCCGCTCTGCAATGGCGTCGCCGTCCCGCGTGATGCCGCAACGGCGACACTCATCGAGTTCGCGCACCGGATCACGAGCGGGCTCGCCCTCTTCAGTGTCGTCGGGCTGATCGTGTGGGCGTTCCGGGTGTACCCACGCGGGCACCGCGTGCGGAAAGGCGCGGCGGTCGGGATGGGGCTGATGGTGCTGGAGGCGCTGATCGGTGCGGGCCTCGTGCTGCTGCAATACGTGGCGTACAACGTCTCGGTCGCACGCGGCTACTGGATGGCAGCGCACCTGTTCAACACGTTCCTGCTGCTGGCGGCCCTTACCCTCACGGCGTGGTGGGCTTCCGGCGGCGGCGTCCCCCGGTTCAGACGTGGCGGCTCGCTGGGCATCGCGCTCGCCATCGCCCTCGGCAGCACGCTCATCCTCGGTGTGAGCGGAGCCGTCACGGCCCTCGGCGACACACTCGCCATCGGCGGCGGGATCGACCCGGCCACGGAGCCGATTGTGGCGGCCCTCGTCGGGCTGCGCGTGATCCATCCCCTCCTCGCGCTCGCCGTCGGCGTCGGAGTGGCGGTGGCGGTGGTGCTCGGACGGAAGGCTGGCCCGATGGCGCGGGTCTTCGGGCTCGGCGTGCTCAGCCTCTACCTCGTCAACCTCGCTATCGGCCTCGTCAACGTGCGGCTGATGGCCCCGGTGGGCGTGCAGATTTTCCACCTGCTGACGACGGACCTGATCTGGATCGGGCTCGTCCTCTTCACCGCCGCCGCGCTCGGGGAGCCGGCGCTCGACCGCCGCATGCATTCAGCCTAGGCTGTACGCTCGCTCGTCTTAGCTTCCGGCAATGGCCCTTCTGGACAGCAGGGTGCGGCCCGGATCGTCCCCGACGCGGCTCTCCGTGCGCAACTTCGCGCGCGTTACGCCGAATAGAGGAGCGTCCCTCCCTTCTCCCCACTCCAGCGAAACGTCTTATGCCCAGCCCGCGCCTCTTCCTGCTTCCTCTCCTCCTCATCCTAGCGCTTCCACGACCCGCCGAAGCGCAAACGGAAGCCGAGCAGATCGACGCCCTGCTGACGCAGTACCACGAGGTCGGCCAGTTCAACGGGGCCGTGCTCGCCGCCGAGGGGGACGACGTGCTGTACGAGAAGGGCTTCGGCGATGCTAACATGGAGTGGGATATCCCGAACGCGCCGGACACCCGCTTCCGCATCGGCTCGGTGACGAAGCAGTTCACCGCCGCGCTCATCCTCCAACTCATGGAGGAGGGCAAGATCGACCTGCAAGGCCACGTCACCGACTACCTCTCGGACTACCCTGCTGCCTCGGGCGACCGGATCACGATCCACCAGCTCCTCAACCACACCTCCGGCCTCCCGAACTACACGAGCCTCCCCGGCTTCATGCGGGACGACGCCCGCGACCCCTACGCGCCCGATTCGTTCCTCGCCGTGTTCTCCGGCCTCGACCTCGATTTCGAGCCGGGGACGGAGTGGAACTACAGCAACTCGGGCTACTTCCTCCTCGGTGCCATCATCGAGCACGTCACCGGCAAACCCTACGACGAAGTGCTCCGCGAGCGCATCCTCGCCCCGCTCGGACTCGATGACACCGGCTACGACCACACGGACGCGATCATCGAACACCGCGCGGAGGGCTACGAACGAGCGGGACGGAGCTACCGGCACGCCGCCTACCTCGACTCCTCGATCCCGTATGCCGCCGGGATGATGTACTCGACCGTCGGCGACCTGCTGAGGTGGACGCGCGCGCTCCACGGCGGCGGGGTGTTCGAGCGGCCGGAGACGCTGGAGATGATGACGACGCCGGGGATGGAGGGGTACGGCTACGGCATCGGTATCGGAAATATCCCCGTGGGCGACGCTAAAGTTCGGATGATCCGCCACAGCGGCGGCATCAACGGGTTCAACTCCCAGCTCTGGTATATGCCGAACGAGGCGTACACGATTGCCGTGCTCGACAACGGCGGCGGCAACTCGGGCGCCGTCGCCGACGCCGTCGCCCGCGTGCTCTACGACCAGCCCACTACCGCACCCGTCGTCTCGATTGCAGAGCCGCTCACAGAAACCGTCGAGACCGACGGCGTCGACGCGGCCGTGGCGCGCTACCGCGAGCTGAAAGCCAACGAGCCGGACGCCTACGACTTCGGCGAGAGCGAGCTGAACGGGCTCGGCTATTACTACCTCGGCCGGGGCGAGATCGACACGGCGATCCGCATCTTCCAACTCAACGTCGAGATGTTTCCCGAGGCGTTCAACCCGTACGACAGCCTCGGCGAAGCCTATCTCGAAGCGGGCAACCGCGAGCTATCCATCGTCAACTATAAGAAAGCGCTGGAGCTGAACCCCGGCGCGCAGACGGCCAAGGACGCCCTCCGGCGGCTCGGCGTCGAGGACGTAGCCATCGACCCGGACGTGATCAACGACTACGTCGGGAGCTACGAGGCGCAACCGACCTTCGTGTTCACGGTCACGACCGAGGACGAGCGGCTCTTCGTGCAGGCGACGGGGCAGCCTCGGTTCGAGATCTTCCCGTCGGCCGAGGACGAGTTTTACCTGACGGTGGTCGACGCGCAGATCTCGTTCAACCGCGACGCTTCCGGCGAGGTGGAGAGCCTGACGCTCCGCCAAAACGGCCAGCACATGCCCGCGCCGAAGGTCGAATAGGCACCGCCTCGGCGAAGCAGCATTCGATTCAGGGGGGTAGCGGGTTCGCACTCGCTACCCCCTGTTGTTAAGTACCTGTTGCTTTGGGGGGTCGCGTTATCTACGTTGTAGGGATAATCCAAGAGCGGAGCGAGGTCCCTCGCCTGCACTCACTTCCTCAGGGAAGGGACCTCGGCCGTGTCTCCACCAGACCACGGAGGTTCACATGAGAAGGCTATCCACCACCCTGCTCGCTCTCGTCGTTCTGACGGGAGCCGCCGTTCCCACTGCCGCTCAACCCGTAACCGGGGCCGCCGGGGGAGGCGTACTCGCCCAGCAAGCCGTTCTGGCGTTCCCGGTCACCACGTCGTCCGACGCCGCGCGCGCTGCCTTGCTCAACGGCCTCTACGCCCTCGACATGCAGCGTCCCATCGACGCCCGCGCGGAGTTCGAGCGTGCCACCGAGCTGGACCCCAACTTCGCGCTCGCGCACCTCTACCTCGCCAACACATCGAACTCCCTCGCCGAATTCGTCGCGAACCTCGAAGCGGCGGAAGCTGCCGCCGCCACCGCGTCCCGCGACGAGCAACTCATGGTGAAAATGGTGCGGCGGGGCTTCGACCGGGATGTGGAGGGCGCCCTCTCCGCCGCGAAGGAGCTCACCACGACGGCCCCACGCAGCCCGCGCGTCTGGCTCGCACTCGCCGGCGTGCAGGCAGGAATGAACCAGTTCGAGGAGGCGCGCACGTCGATTAAGAAAGCCATCGAACTGGCTCCCGAGATGGCTGTAGCGCACATGGACGCCGGCAACGCCTACCTCTTCGGTGAACCCCGCGACCTCGACCGTGCGCTGCGTCACATGCAGCGCGCCGCCGAACTCGCGCCGGACGAGCCCATGCCCTACGACTACCTCGGCGACGTGTACCGCGCGCAGGGCAAACTCGAGGACGCGCGCGACGCCTACTCCGAGGCGGCGAAGCGCTCGCCCGACGACGGCTCGCCGTACCAGCAGCGGGCCCACGTGAACACGTTCCTCGGGAACTACGACGCCGCACGCGCTGACTACGACCACGCCATCGAGATGGCGCGAGAAAACCAGCGGCCCTCCTACAGCGTCTACCGCGCCCTCGTCAGCGCCCACGCCGGTCAGCCCGCCGAGGCCATCGCCGAGCTAGAGCAACTCGCGGGCGACATCGACGGGATGAACGTCCCCGAACCGACCGGGCTGAAGATCTTCGCCCTCGGCACCGCCGCCGACATCGCCCTCCACGCCGGCACGACCGACGAGGCTGCCGACCTCATCGCCCGCTGGAGCACCCTCATGCGCGAGCAGGCAGAGAGCGTCGGGACCAACGAGTTCCGGCGAAATCAAGAGGCGCAGATCGAAGCGCTGGAGGCGCGCCTCGCGATCAAGCGGGGTGATTTCGCCGCCGTCGAGGAGCACACCCAACGCATGGAGCGCCTCGTCGAGCCTTCGAACGATCCGCGCAAGATGGAGCCCGTCCACGCCGTGCTCGGCGAGGCGGCCCTGGCCGAGGGTGATCCCGCCGGAGCCGTCGAGCACCTCCGGCAGGCCGACCTCGTCAACGACATCTACGTGAAGTACCTGCTGGCACAGGCGCTCGAAGCGGGGGGCGAAAAAGACGAAGCCCACCAGCTCTACGCCGACATCGCGACGTGGTACTTCAACGACCCCGATGTAGCGCTCACGCGCCACGATGCCATGGCGAAAGCGGGCATGTAGCAAGCGAATCGGCTTTCGAACGATACGGGTGGCCGGGCTCCTCAGCGGGCTCGGCCGCCGCCGTGCTGTCAGGCCGCGACGCTCTGCATCTCCTCTTTGAACCGCTCGGCGAGGGCTTCGGCCTCCTCCCGCGTGCGGGCCTCGGAATAGATCCGCACAATGGGCTCCGTGTTCGACGTGCGGAGATGGACCCAGCCCTCGTCGAAGTCGATCTTGACGCCGTCGACGGTCGAGATCCGCGCGTCGGCATAGCGTTCGGCGAGGGCGGTGAGGACGGCGCGGGCGTCGAGCCCGTCAAGGGGAAGCTTGTTCTTCGAGATGTGGTACGCGGGATACGTCGCGCCGAGCTCGGAGAGTTGCTGGCCGGTCTCGGCGAGGAATTGCAGCACGAGCGCGGACCCGACAAGCGCATCGCGGCCGTAGTGGAGCGCGGGCAGGATCACCCCGCCGTTGCCCTCGCCCCCGAGCACGGCGTTGTGCGCGCGCATCGCCTCGACGACATTCACCTCGCCCACCGCCGAGCGGTACACCGGCTGGTCGTACCGTGCCATCACGTCCTCGATCAGCCGGCTCGACGACAGGTTCGTGGCGAACGGGCCGGGCTGCTTCCGCATCAGGAAATCGGCGGCGACGACCTGCGTCCGCTCCTCGCCGAAGAACGTCCCGCCATCGGCGATGAGCGCGAGGCGGTCGGCGTCGGGGTCCACGACGAGGCCGAGGTCGGCCCCGGTCTCGGCGACGAGTCGCGTCGTCTCGGTGAGGTGCTCGGGGAGTGGCTCGGCCTCGTGGGCGAAGCGGCCCGTCGGCTCGCCGTTGACGACGTGAATCTTGTCCGGATGCACGCCGAGGGCTTCGAGCAGAGCCGGCAGCGCGATCCCGCCGACGGAGTTGATCCCATCCACGACGATGCTGAAGTCCCGCGCCGCGATCTGTTCGGGGTCGATGTACGGGAGGGCGAGGATCTGCTCGATGTGGTACGGCAGGAAGTCCGCCTCACGGTACGCGCCGATCTGATCGTACGCCACCGTGAAATCCTCCCCGGACTCGGCCCGGTCGATCACGTCCTGCCCGTCGGCGGCGGAGAGGAACTCGCCGCGCTCGTTGAGCAGCTTGAGCGCGTTCCACTTGGCCGGGTTGTGCGAGGCTGATAGGATGATGCCGCCATCGGCCTCCTCCTTCAGCACGCCCATCTCGACGGTCGGCGTCGTCGAGAGGCCGGCATCGATGACGTGGCAGCCGACGCTCTGGAGCGTGGCGGCGACGATGCGGCTGCACACCTCCCCCGTCACCCGCCCGTCCCGGCCGACGACGACGGTCGGCTGACGCTTCGCCCGCTCGCACAGCCACGCGCCATAGGCCGAGGCGTACCGCACGAGCGTGGAGGGGCTGAGGCCGTCGCCGAAGACGCCGCGGATGCCAGAGATGGAGACGATGAGGGGCATAGTTACAGAGGACAGCAGAGAGAGGACAGAAGGTTACAGAGGACAGAAGGCAGCCCATCCCTAAGTACCCACCTGTAGGGACAAGGCGTGCCTTGCCCTCTCCGAGGACAGGCTACCGAAAGAGGGCACCAGAAATACGGCCCGCAAGCTACGGACGGCGCGGCGCGGCGGGGTCGCCTTAACGCTCGTTTAACGCGCCCGATCCTCCCCATTAATTAACGGAACGGCCCCTCCCTCCTGTTGTTGATTACTCCCCGGTCTGACAGCCCCGATCGTTTCTGTTCCGGGCCGCCCTTCCGACTA
>JBBSMX010000144.1:0-10482 GCA_038232935.1 Rhodothermales bacterium
GCGTCGAGCTCGCCCTGCTCGAACTGCGGAGCCTGCGCCGTCCCGACGTTGCGGAAGAACAGGACGTCGTCCTTCTCCGTCCCGACGAGCAGGTCGAGGTCGCCGTCGCCGTCGATGTCCACGAGGTGCGGGGCGCTGAAGCGGCCCACGTCGAGGTCGTCCAGCGGGGCGCCGAGCGAGGTCGCGACGAAGTTGGGCACCTGGGGCGAGCCGTCGTTGAGGAAGTAGTTGAGCGTGCCGTTGAACTCGCCGACGAGCAGGTCGAGGTCGCCGTCGCCGTCTAGGTCGCCGAGCGTCGGCGTCGCCACGGAGCCCACGTCGAGGTCTTGCAGCGCCTCGACGGTCAGCTCGAAGCCCGAGCCGGTGTTGAGCAGAAACGCCATCCGCCCGCCGAACGTGCCGACGAGCAGATCCGGCAGGCCGTCGCCGTTGAGGTCGCCGAAGGCCGGGGCGTAGTGGTTGGCGAAGTCCACGTCGAGCGCGAGGTAGTCGTCGTCTACGAGCTGGAACTGCGGGTCCGTCGCGGAGCCGACGTTCTCGAAGCGGAAGAGGCTGGCGCGCTGCGGCCCGTCCTCGCGCGGGTTGAACCCGCTGCCGACGAGCAGGTCGAGGTCGCCGTCGCCGTCGAGATCCTCGAAGGCCGGATAGCTCGCGCGCCCGACATCGAGCGCGTCGATTAGCCGGCTCGTGCGTTCCTCGTAATCCGGTGCAGTCGGAGTGCCGGTGTTTTCGAGGTAGTAGAGGTTGTCCGCGATGTTCGCCGTCGTGGAGCAGAACCCGCCGACGATCCCGATCACGAGGTCGAGGTCGCCGTCCCGGTCGAGGTCGCCGAAGCTCGGGACGTTGTAGCCCGCCGTCGTGAGTGGGTTGTCGAGGGGGTACGTCTGCGAAACGAGCTCCAGATTCGGCTCGGTCGGCGAGCCCGTGTTGCGGAAGAAGTAGAGGCTCGGCGTGAAGAAATCGCCCCAGAACAGGTCGAGGTCGCCGTCCCCGTCGGCATCGGCGAAGGAGAGGGCGTTCTGGCCGTGGAGCGAGCCGCGCCCGCCGGGCGTCCGGCCGGGGACGATGTAGATCGGCTCCTGCTGCCCGCCCGCGCCGCACGTCGGGTTGGACTCGTAGATGACGAGGTCCTCGAACTGCTCCCCGGCGAACTCGTACTGCGGGACGCCGTCAGGCGCGCCGGTGTGGCGGTACCAGCGGATCTTCCCGCTGTCGGCGCGGCCGAGGAAGAGGTCGAGGTCGCCGTCACCGTCGATGTCGGCGAGGGCGGGCACGTTCGGGTCCTCGGGGTTCACCGGAGCGCCAGCCGTGTCGAGGAGCGGGTCGGCGGCGAGGGTGAACGCCGCGTCCGCCGCCGAGCCCGTGTTGCGGAAGTAGCGCACCTGCCCCGAGGTCCGCTGCGTGAGCAGGTCGAGGTCGCCGTCGCCGTCGAGGTCGCCAAACTGGAACCACGAGCCGGCGTCGATGTCGGCGAAACGGTCGGAGCGCCACGCGAACGCGAAGCCGCCGCTCCCACCGACGTTCTCGTAGAAGATGATCCGCCCCTGTTCTTCGAGGATGAAGAGGTCGGCGTCGCCGTCCCCGTCGATGTCGGCGAGTTGGACGCGCGGGTTGTTGAACCCGCCGGCGAACGGGAGCGCGAACGGCTCCCCGTCCGTGTCGAGGACCGGGAACGGGGAGATCTGCCGCTGGAACTGGAGCGGCTGCGCGGCGGCTGCGAGGGCGGCGAAGACGAGGAGAAGCGGGAGGAGTCGGAGCATGGGATGGTTGAAGCGTGAAACGTGAAACGCAAGGGTGCCTGTAGCGAGACGGTGCAGCACTGCACCCTTACGTTTTACGCAGTACGTTTTGCCTCTCACAGCTTGCCTTGAAACGAGGCGAGCAGCGCGAGGTCTTCGTCTTTGATCCCCCCATCGTGCTCGTACTCCTCGCCGAGGTCGAGGTACTTCGGCGCGGCGGCGATGACGCGGTCGATGACCTCGCGCAGCCCTTCGCGGACGTAGGCCCCGGCGGCGTTGCGGTGGCCGCCGCCGCCGAACGCGCGCGCCCACCCGTTGATGGCGAGCGCCCCTTTCGAGCGAAACGAGCACTTGATCCCGGACGGCGTTTCGAGAAACATCACGACGGCGCGGACGCCTTCGAGCGAGAGCGGGTAGCTCACGATCCCCTCGGCCTCGTCCGAGCGCGCGCCCACCCCGTTCATCGCGTCGAGCGATACGACGACGTAAGCGAGCTGCCCGTCGTAGACCGTCGTGATCGTGTCGAGCGCGCGGGAGAGCAAACGCAGGCTGCTCGGCATCCGCGTGTCGAAGATGGCGACGTGGATCGGCTCGGGGGCGATGTCGCCGCGCTCCAGCAGGTCGGCGGCGATCTGGTGGACGCGGGCCGTGGTCGAGCCGTAGCGGAACGAGCCGGTGTCCGTCATGATCGCGGCATAGAGTGCCGTGGCGATCTCGCCGTCGATCAGGTCCGGGTCGTGCTGGGCGATGAGGTCGTAGATCAACTCACCGGTGGCGGCGGCATCGATCCGGAGGAGCCGGTGGTCGAACCAGTTCTCGGGATTCGGGTGGTGGTCGATGAGCAGCTTCACGCCCGAGCCGCCGCGGAAGCTCGGCCCGATCTTCCCGATCCGCTCCTCTACCCCAGTGTCCACGACTACGAGCGCGTCGGCTTCGGCGATCCGCTTGAGCTGCTTGAGCGCGCCGGTGAACGTCCTGACCTCGGCGAGGTCGAGCATCCATTCGAGGTTGCGTGGGGGCGCGTCCGCGTTGAGGAGCGTGACCTGCTTGCCGAGCTTACGCAGGAACAGGCCGAGCCCGATCTGCGAGCCGAGGGCGTCGCCGTCGGGCCGGAGGTGCGTGGTGATGACGACGCGCTCGGCGTCGAGGAGCTGGGAGAGAACCGTGGGCAGCATGACGTACAGGTGTGAGCGAAGCACTTGACAACGGACGACGCGGCCAAAGGTTCAAGCCTCCGGCAGGCCCGCCGCGCACGATCCGACCCGCCTCAGCGCTCTGTCTTAGAAACTGTTTGGGGAGCAGGTTCGAGCGCGAGCGAGAATCGATGGAGCCGATTCGCAAGGCGCGTGAGGAGCTCGATGCCATAGCATCGGGCGACGAACGCAACGCCGCGAGCGGGTTCAGCGGCCTCGCGCAGCCCGGAGCCGTTTCCCCAAACAGTTTCTTACTACCTCTCATTTCTCGACCCCGACGTCCCGCAGATCCTCCAGCTCGTCGAAGTCGATTTCTTCGAGGGCGTCCTTCAAATCGTCCATCTCCACGTTCTGCCCCTCGGCCGAGACGAAGAACCGTTCGGCGACGACGAACTGAAGCTCGGAGCGCGGCCGGTCGCCGGTGCTCATCTTCTCGAACGCGGGGTAGCCCTCGTACTTGGTCGTTTTCTCGTACCCGTCGTCGCTCTCGCGGTCGAAGTCCATCTGTAGCCACGACGCGCCGAGCAGCGCCATCTGACCTACGCCGCCACCGTCGATGATTTGGAGGGTAACGCGGTGCTCGCCGTCATCGCTGCGGTACTCGCCCTCGGCTCGGGAAAAGGAGAACCCGGCCATGCCCGTCTTCTCGCCGCTCGCATCGACGCGTTCCATATCCTCCAACTCCTCGGGGAGCAGGTCGCGCAGCACGCGGAAGTCGACGGTCTCTGCCGCTCGCCCCTTCCCGCCGAACGCCTCACCGAGCGCGTCGGCGATGGAGGCCGGGACGTCCGGGTCGGCGTCGGGATTCTGGTTGGTTTCGCTGATGTCCGGGCGGCGGTCGATGTCCGAGCGGCGGTCGTCGGAGCCGCACCCGGCCGCAGGGATCAGCATCAGGCAAAGTGCGAGACTCAGGAAGCGTTCCATGGGCGTTCTCGGTAGGATTCTCGGAGTGATACGTGGGTGCCGAACCCCAAAGCTAGGGCGGTCCCCGCGCGGCAACGCTATAGTATACAAGGACGGCCGCACCTATTCCAATTCCTGACGCCGGTCCTGTTCAGGCCTTGCTCCTCTTGGCATGGTGCGTGAATACGTGGTCAGCATTCACTCCAACCGTTGATCTCATGGCACCGTATCAGTTCTTCCTCCTCTTCGTCGGCATGCTGTTCGTCGGCGTCTTCTCCGTCGCCTTCAACCAGGCCGCCCAGAGCGAGCCTACGCCTGCTCAGGCCATCGTGGAAGTCGCGCCGGACTCGCTCACCGTACCCGACGCGGTCCGGCTCTAGCCGAACCCGCCGGTCTGCTGAGGGGTATTAGGGAGCCACATCCCTCTTATCCCCCTCTCTCATGAGCACGATCAAAGCGGACTACCACATCGAAGGCATGAGCTGCCGCCACTGCATCGACGCAGTGGAGGGCGAGCTCGAGCAAGTCGACGGCCTCACCGTCGAAGAGGTCGCCATCGGCCGGGCGCGGGTGCGCTACGAAGCGAACGACGTCAGCCCGCCCGACATCGAAGCGGCCATCGACGAGGCCGGCTACAGTGTGCGATCGGTCGAGCAAATCGCCTGAGCGTAGACCGCGGCTCATTCGCTCTGTAGCAGGGTACCCTGTGGGTGCCCGTTGCACACCATCCCGACGCTCCCGACGGCCTGCGCCAGCGTGTGGAGCCGTTCGCCGTACGTCTCGGCCGCCCCCGCCTCGGGCCGCTGCATACCCAGGAACGTCAGGTCTGCCTCCTCGCTGTGCTCGGCTAGGAGCGCGGCGATGGCCCGCGACGGGTCTTTGCGCACGATGATGCGGACGGTCGCTTCCACACGCACCTCGGCGAGGAGCGCTTCGGTGTGTGCCCGCGTCTGCTCGACCCCCTCCTCGCTCTCCACGATACGCAGGACGCGCAGCTCGGCGCGGTCCCAGGCGCGGTGTTCGCGGATGAGGTGGGCCAGCAGCAGCATGAGGTCCGCGTTGCCGCCGCGTCCGCCCCACCACACGTGGATCACGCGGCGCTCCCCGAAGCCGCGCGCCTCGTCGACGCGGAGGAACAGGACCGACTTCTGCAGGTCGGCCATGTTGCGTAGGACACCCATCAGCAGGGCGCGCCCCTCCGGCGTCCCGCTCCATCCCATCAGCACGGCGTTCGATTCGAGCTGCCCGATGCCGTGCGCCTGCGCCACCGAGACGGCTCCGTGCGCGAAGTCCGGCACGATCTGGGCCTCGGCGAAGGCGGCCATTCGGCGGCCCTTGATGTAGGAGCGGATGTGGCGCTGCGCCGTCTCGCGGAGCTTCGGCTTGTTCGGCTGATCGACGGCCCCCGTGATGAGCTGGGAGAATGTGACGATCCCGCGCCCGAGGCTGAGCCACTCGGCGAGGGCGACGAGGTGCTCGCGGTTGTGCGGCTGCCCGGTGAAGACCATGATGTTCGGCCGCCAGTTGCGGGCGTGCTCGGCCGGCTGCCGCTCCAGGTTGAGCAGGGCGTAGCGCGCGAGCGAGGTCCAGATCCCGCTGCGGACGTCGCCCCACGTCCGCACCATCCGCCGCCGGCTGAGCGCGAAGAAGAGGCCGTACGAAAAGACGATGGCCGCCGCCGTCGCCGGCACGTTGATGAGGAACATTGCGCCGTAGCAGCCGAGCGCGCCGAGGAGCGACACCCACAGCGGGATGTCGAAGCGCGGCCGGAAGCTCGGGTTGCCGACGAGCCGCTCGATGGCCCCCACGAGGTTCACCATCCCATACGTGTTGAGGAAGAACATCGTGATGATGGGCGCCACGAAGTCGAGGTCGCCCATCCAGATCACGCCCACGGCGATGACCCCGGTGATGAGCACGGCCATCCGCGGCTCGGTCGGGCTGCCGAGGTTCGCCGCCATCCACTTCGGCGTCACGCGGTCGTTGGCGACGGCTTGCAGCGTGCGCGGGGCCGCCAGCACGCTCCCGAGCGCCGACGACAGCGTGCTCGCCGCCACGCCCGCGAGGATGAGCGCGGGCACGCTCGCGATCCGCTCCATCGAGAGGTTGTCGGCGATGAGCACGTCGGCCGGGAGCTGGAAGGCGAACCACACGGCGGCGGCGATGTAGATCAGCGCCGTCACCACGATGGACGCCATCGTGCCGCGCGGGATGCTGCGGCTCGGGTCTTTGAGATCGCCCGAGAGCGAGATGCCGACCTCGATCCCCGTCACCGCCGGGAAGAACACGGCGAAGACGATCCAGAAGCTGATGCCCTCGGTGTACTGCGGCATCAGGTTCGGCTCGACGAAATCGCCCCATCCGCCGGTGAAGAACGACACGAGCGCGGCGACGAGGATCGCGAGGATCACGTACTGAATCTTCAGCGCGAAGTCCGCCCCGACCCACGCGATCACCACGAACACGAGCGCGACGACGGTAGCGATGATCGCTGGACTGTACGCCGCAAAGAACGGCATCATCGAGACCGCCTCGGTGAAGCCGATGATGTAGAACGCGACGGAGATCGCCTGCGAGAGGTAGAGCGGGATCCCGATGGCCCCGCCGATCTCGAGCCCGAGCGAGCGCGAGATGAGGTAGTAGTTCCCGCCCGCCTTGACGTCCATGCTCGTGGCGATGGCCGAGAGCGAGAGGCCCGTCAGGAACGAGATCGCGTTGGCGAGCACGATGATGGCGAGCGCGCCCCACAGCCCGGCCTGCCCGACGACCCACCCCGTCCGCAAGAATAGGATGATGCCGAGGATCGTGAGGACGTTCGGGGTGAAGACCCCTTTGAACGTCCCGAACCGGCCGGCGGCGGGAGCAGACGAGGGGGCCGGACGGTCAGCCATAAACGCGGAAGAAGCAGGACGGGCGGGAGAGCGGAGCCAAAGCTACGGCAGTCGCCCCTCCCCCACGGCGCTCCTTCCGATACTCTCCGCGGCGGACTCAGCTCAGCTTCGGGTCGTGCGAGCCGTCGGTGCCGGAATAGGTCGGTGCGTCCGTGAGCACGGCGCGGCGGTACGCCTCTACTTCGTCCGTCTCGGGGAACGTCGTCAGAATCAGCCTCGGCCCCCGGTCGTAGGTGAAGTAGTTGTAGATCCAGTTGAGCAGCACGCCGACCTGGTTCCGGAAGCCGACGAGCTTGACGACGTGGAGCCCGGCCCACGCGAGCCATGCCGGAAATCCCTTCATCGTGAACCCGCCGGGGAACTCGACGATGGCGGCGTTCCGACCGATCGTCGCCATCATCCCGAGGTCCCGGTAGCGGAAGGGCTCGGGCTCCAGCCCCCTCAGCCCGCGCTCCACCGTCCGCGCCGCGTGGATGCCCTGCTGGATGGCGACCTGGGCGACCTGCGGGTACAACTGCCCCTCGGGGTCCTTAGCCCCAGCCATGTCGCCCACGACGAACACCTCCGGGTGGCCGGGGATCTGGAGGAATTCGTCCACGACGACGCGGTGGCCCTTCGTCTGCTCAACGCCTAGCTCGTCAGCCAGCGGATTCGCGCGGACACCCGCTCCCCACACCACAGTCTGCGTCAGTAGCACGTCACCGCTTTTCAGGCGGATCTCGCGCAGCGTCACGCGCTCGACAGCCGTGTTCAGCCATATCTCCACGCCGCGCCGTTCCAGCACGCGCTGGGTGTACGCCCGTAGTTCCGGCTTGTACGCCATCATCAATTCCGGCCCCATCTCGATGAGGATGACACGCGCACGCGCGACGTCGAGCCCGGGGAAGTCCGGCTTCAGCACGCGCTCGAAGAGCTCCACGAGCGCCCCGGCCATCTCCACGCCCGTCGCTCCGCCGCCGACGATGGCGAACGTGAGCGCCCCGTCTTCGATCAGCCCGGGATTGCGGTTGGCCTCTTCGAACTGGCCGATGATGTGGCTCCGCATGTTGATGGCGTCGGGGATGTTCTTGAGCGGGAACCCATACTCCTGCGCCCCTTCGACGCCGAAGTACGCGGTCGACGCCCCGGCGGCGAGGAGGAGGTAGTCGTACCAGACGGGCGGTCCGGCATCAACGAGCACCTGCCGCGCTTCGAAATCGACCCCAAGCACTTTCGCCATGCGAAAGTCGAAGTTCTCCTGCCCCTGAAAGATGTGGCGGGCCGGCTGCGTGATCTGCCCCGGCTGGAGCCCGGCCGTGCCGACCTGATAGAGCAGCGGCTGGAATTTGTGGTAGTTGTTACGATCCACGAGGAGCACGTCCACGGGCGCTTTGCGGAGGGCGCGGACGGCTTCGAGCCCCGCGTGCCCCGTGCCGACGACGACGACGCGGGGGCGCGGCTGCATTCCGTCGGCGGCACGGGCGGCATCGACGGAGTGGATGTGGGGGACGGCGGCGGGCATGGCGGCACCTCGTCGGGTGGAAGGGTGGGTCGGCTTGTGTACGACGAAGCCTCGGCCGGGTTGTCGTCCCCACCGAGGCTTCACAAGCCGATGCACCGCCCTGCCGCTCGGCTACTGCACGGGCAGTTCGACGTACGCACTGCTCTCGGGCGCGGTGAACTCGAGCGGCTCCGGTCCACCCACGGGCTCCCACGTCGTGGCCTCGCACGTGGCCTGGGTGTAGTGCTCAATCGTAAATATCGGGCCGGGGAGAGCCGTCACACGGGCCGCTGTGGACCCGTCGTGCCCGGCCGCGCAGGCGTCTTCGTTGATGGACGTGCTTCCCCAGTCGGCCAACCCATCCGCTCCGAAGGACGCGAGCGTCACGCTCCGGCTCGTCTCTCCTCCCATCCCGAACTCGCCGACGAGTGCGAGTTCGTCGCGTCCGTCGCCGTCGAGATCGGGCACGGCGGAGAGCTCTTGCGCGATGCCCTCGAACGCCACGTTGCGGACGAGCCGGTCGCCTTCGACAATCGCAAGTCCGGTCTTGGGGCAGCATCGGGGCCACACGCTCATGACGAACAGGACGGCCTGCTGCTGGGTACCGGGCTCCGTGAACGCGCCCTCGGCTACGGAGAAGATGCGCAGGTCCTCCTCGTAGCTCGCGTCCTTCCCCTGCCAATAGGATCGGGCCGCCGCGCTCGCATGCTGCATCGGAGGCCGCGTTGCCCATTCGGACAGGTCGGTCCACTCATCGTCAGCGCTGCGCCCGTCGGCGATTTCTACGGGAGTCTGAGCGTACGCGCACCCGAAGAGGGCAGCACAGGTCAACATTAGGGCGAGCGAAATGCGCATGGGAAGAGGCGGCTGGTTGACGCAAATGTGCGAACGCTATCGCCCCTACGCAAGAGGGTGCAACCCTAATATTTTTGCACCCATGCCACACTCCACATCGACCTCCTTTCCGGAAGTCCGACAGGCTGGTTGCCACCCAGGCGTCAGCAGCGGGCTGCCGCCATTTCATCTACTCGTAGAGCCCGCTGATCCGCTTCTTTTCGATGGCCTGAACGGCAGTCTGCCCACAGACACGCACGGCGTGGCCCAACCCGGCGAAGCGCTCGTCGCGGGTGTGGCCGAGGACGTAGCGCTTGTAAATCTGCTGCACGATCACGGCGAGCTTGAACAGGCCATAGACGTAGTAGAACACGACGTGCTCCACGTCCCGCCCGGTCGCCTCAGCGTAGCGGGCGACGAGCGCCTCGCGCGTCGGGTTGCCCGGCAGCGTCGTCGGGCTGAGCGCCAGCATCTGGAGCACGGGCGAATCGTCGGGCTCGACCCAGTAGCCGAGCGTCGAGCCCAGGTCCATGAGCGGATCCCCCACCGTCGCCATCTCCCAGTCGAGCACGGCGCGCACGGCGGTCCAGTCGTCCGGGTCGAGGACGAGGTTGTCGTACTTGTAGTCGTTGTGGATGAGGGTCGCGCGCGGACCAGCCAGACCCTCGGGCGGGCGGTGCGCGGTGAGCCAGGCGGCCGCGCGCTCGACTTCGGGGACCTCGTCGGTCTTCGCCCGCTGATACCGCCGTGTCCAGCCCTCGACCTGCCGCTGCACGTAGCCCTCGGGCTCCCCGAAGTCGGCGAGGCCGACGGCGTCGAGGTCCACGGCGTGCAGGGCGGCGAGGGTGTCTACGAAGCGCTCGGCAATGCCCGCCATCAGGTCGGCGTCGGGCTGCATCGCGGGCGGCATCTGGCCGCGGAGGATGACGCCGCACACGCGCTCCATGAGATAGAACGGCGCGCCGAGCACGGCCGCGTCGTCGGTGTACGCGAGGGGCTCAGGGACGGGGAAGCGGCCGTGGAGCTTTCGGAGGATGGCGTATTCGCGCCCCATGTCGTGCCCGCCTTTCACGTCCGCACCGTGCGGCGGGCGGCGCAGCACGAGCTCCCGAGCGTCCTCGCCGTCCCCGATCCGAGCGAGGTAGGTGAGGTTCGAGAATCCGCTCGGAAACTGCTCGACGGTGAGGTCGCCGTCGAGGCCGAGCCGGTCGCGGAGGAAGGGGCGCAGCCGCTCCGTGTCCATCGCTTCGCCTTCGCGGACGGGCTTCGGACGGTCGATCCAATTGCGCGTCATATCGAGAATGAGTCAACGTCAGTCGCGGGTTGAAGTAGAGAACGGGTTGGCAAGTCGCTGCGTCGTGCGTAGGGTGGAGTTGACCACTCCCCTCGCACCAGCAACCCCGCCAACCCGATGACCAGCAATGTACTCGACCAGGCCACCC
>JBBSMX010000145.1:0-10445 GCA_038232935.1 Rhodothermales bacterium
CTTGACGATGGCGGGCGCGGCCGTGCAGTGGGGGGCGGGGCAGACCTCGCCGGCACGAGCGAACTCGGACATGGGAGACCTCGGAAGAGGGAGTCGAAGAGTACGTCATAGCCCGTCAACACACAACTGGGAGACTACCCACCATCCGTCACGCGCTTTACGAACTGCTCGACGCCGGCGCGCTCGCGCCCCACGTCACGGACGCGTTCCGGCTCGAAGGCTCCTGCCTCCTCGGTCTCTCCCCCGCGCCGAAAACCGACCCGCGCCGTCTGTCGCTCCACGATGTAACAGAGCGCTAGGGGATTTTTATGCCCTACCCCTTGCAGGCGTGGTGTGTTTTCTTAAACTGATACGCGAAGTCCCTGCATCCATAGCTCCGCACTATGACGCTCCGCCCCCGCATCGGCATCACCACCTCGCTCAACGACGGCGAACAGCGACTGGACCGCCGCTACGTGCTCGCCGTGGAGCGTGCGGGCGGCCTCCCCCTCATCGTCCCGATGCTGGAGACGGAGGACGCGGCCGATGACTTCGTGGCCCTGCTGGACGGGCTCGTCATCACCGGCGGTCCCGCCATCACCGACGGGCTCGTGGGAACGCTGCCCGAGGACATCGAAGAAACAGCGCCCGACCGGTTAGCGTCTGATACACATATTCTGTCCGCGTTCCTCTCCACACACCGCCCTGTCCTCGGCATCTGCTACGGCATGCAACTCGGCAACGCCGCTGCCGGCGGCACACTCTACGCCGATGTGCAGGCTCAGCGTAACGGGTCGGCCGCACACAGCCAGAAGCGGGGGGCGACCGACCACGCCGTCACCCTCGAACCCGGCACGCACCTGCACCGGGTACTTCAGCAAGAGAGCTTCGCTGTGAACACGCGCCACATTCAAGCGATCGAATCCCCCGGCCGCAGCCTCCGCGTCGCCGCGCGGGCTCCCGATGGCGTCGTTGAGGCCGTCGAGAGTGAAGACGGATCGTTCGTCGGGGTGCAGTGGCACCCGGAGCGGATGGGGGCGGTCATGGCCCCGCTCTTCCGCCATCTCGTCGAGCAAGCGTTGGCGAGGCGGCGTACGGCCTGATCCTTGTTACCTATATCGTTATATCACTACCAACCGTTCGGAAGACGTTGATGCACTAACCGATCGTTCCTTCCCGTTATCCTCGGACCCTCTTTACACGCCAGCCCCATGCCTGACACGTCCCCCGAGCCCCGCCCGAAGCGCTCCCTCGCCGACTATCTCACGGACCCGAGCGCCCGCCGCATCGAGTGGCTCGCGCTCTTCTGCCTGGTCGCCCTCGGCCTGTTCGTGTTTGTGGTGACCCGGAGCGACCTCGTCGCCCAGGTGCCGCCGCCTCCGGGGCCGGACGAGGCCACGGAAGAGGTCGCGGCCGAAGTGGAAGACACGTTGATCCCAAAGGGGCCGTTCACCCTCTCCGCCCTCGATGTCCACCCGGACCGCATCTACGCGCCCTACCTGTCCGGAGCATTCATACAGTCCAGCGACTCCTCTGCGACGAACGTCACCCTCGACGATTTCCGCGCCCAGCTCGAGATCTATCAGCAGCGGCAGGGCGTGGACGACAACTTCTCCATCCGCGTGCTCGACAACCGCACGGCGAAAACGCTGGAGGTGTTCACCCTCCGCGCCCAGCGTGACCGGTTCGAGGAGACGGGCGATGCCAACTGGGACCACATCGACCAGGCGCGGAAAGTGGCGACCAGACAGCTCGTCCAGAAATGGGCCGCCCGCGGTGTCCCGAAGGCAAGCGTCGCGATCCGTTGGGGCCGGGCGAACCAGGTGGCCGAGGCCCGAGCCCGCGAGCTTCCCACTATTGAGTACGAGATCCGCTACGCGCGCCAGCTCGGCCTGAGCCTGCTCGCCACCGAGATCGGCACGGTCGAGACGTTCAATCAGGACTGGATGGTCTCGCCCGTGGGAGCGCGGAGCCGGTACCAGATGATGCCGGACATCCTCGAACTCTTCGACATTAACACCTATACGCTCCCGGCGCAGGCGGGAACGGTGCAGGTGCGTGAAGAGCTCAATCCCCTGCTGGCGATGCAGTCCGCTTTCCTCCTGCTGCGGGGCTACGCGAACGCTGTCGGCCACGAGATCCCGGGCATCTCCTCCTATCATACAGGGCCGGGCAACATCTTCCACCTCTACCAGACCTTCCTCCGCTCGAACGCCGGCACCACGGACCTCGCCAGCAAGAACGTCATCGACGCCTACATGTGGGGCGTGACCGACGGGTTCGAGCGTGTCCGCAAGCAGTCGTCGTTCGGGCCGTACTCGCGGGCGTACGTGCTCCAGGCATACGGGTCGCTCCGGGCGGTCGAGAACAAAGAGATCGACCCGGCCCAGACGATCAAGGCGGAGATGGTGGCCCTCAAGGCGGGCCAGACGATCACGCTGGAGGCCCTGCTGAACGCATTGCAACCGCACGACGCGCGCCTCAACTGGGGGCTGGGCTCCGGCGACGCCAACCTGTACCAGCGCTTCCGCCTGCTCAACCCGCAGCTCGACCTTCCGTCCTCCGGTGGCGATGGGCCGGTGAGCGTGCCGGCCGCCGGCAACGTCACGTTCTCGCGCCTCTCGGGCGGCAAACGCGTCCGCTTCTTCCTCCCCTACGGGGCCTCCGAGGTCCTCCACCGGATCGGCACGACGGCGCTGGACGACAACGCCCTCTTCCTCTTCGACGACACGGCCTTCGCCGACCCGGCGCGCGACGGCACCCAGACGCCGTACGACCGGGCCTACGCCCAGCTCGTCGAGGACATCGGCACCTTCGGGTTCACCGGCTCGAACCAGCGAAAGCTGGAGGCGCTTTACACGAAGATGCAAGAGCTCGCCAAGGAGAACCCGACGCAGTACCGGGTCGCCCAGGCCAAGATCATCACGATCCACCGTCGGACGTGGATGACGCAGGCGTTCCGCGAGCTCTCGGGCACCGTCGCCAACGTGCTCGGCTCGCGCGCCACCGCCTCGACCGGCAGCGCCGCGAGCGCACCCAACACGGCTCCGTAACGAGGACCGATTTCTCTCTGTTGGACTGCGTAGGGGCGACCGGCCGGTCGCCCCTATGTCGTTTCCCCCGGCGCGTCAGCCTGCGCTCCGCTCGATGGCATCGCCGGTGCGGATGACGCCGCCTTCCTCAACGATAAAGAGTGCGCCCCGGTAGCGCGCCTGCCGGACGACGGCGAAGGCTTCGGCGCTCGTGCGCTCGCGGAAGACGGAGCACGGCCGGTGCTCGCGCTCGGACCGGACGAGGACGGCCTCCCCCACCCGCACGCGGTCGCCGGGTTCGAGCGCGGCGAGGTCGAACCCCTCCGTGATGAGGTTGTCGCCGACGACGAGGGGAGCCACACCGAGCACCCGCAGCGTGTCGAGCGCGACAGCGGAGACCTCGCGGCCGGGGACGTGCTTGCCGAGGTAGAACGACTTGCGGCCGTGGTCGCCGGCGAAGCCTTTGCCGGGCACCGCCGTCACGGCGTCCCGCGCGACGTGCTCGTGTGGGCGCGGAGTCTCGACGAGCAGCGCCACCGTCCCGCGCGGCCCGAGCCGCTGCCGCTCCAACGCGTCTACCCACGCTTCGACGACGGCGAGGTCGGGGTTCGACGGCTGCATGTTCAATCCCAAACCCACCACGCCGGCTCCAGAATCAGATGTCCCACGGCAGGTCCTCCTCGACGGAGCGTCGGAGCGCGCGGCCCATCAGCACATCGTGGAAGGCGCGCTCCGGCTCGTCGGGGGCGGGCCGGCGCTGGGTGTAGAGGCCGTCCGCGTCGAGGTCCCACGCGAGGCGGTTGTCCTTGAGGCAGAACTTGAGCGTCCGCTTGAGCCGCTCCCGCACCTTCGGGTCGTCAATGGGCACGACGACTTCGACGCGGTCCTCCAGGTTGCGCCGTTGCCAATCCGCGCTCCCGATGAAGGCCTTCGGCTCGCCGCCGTTGCCGAAGTAGTAGATCCGGCTGTGCTCCAGAAAGCGGCCGACGATGGAGAGCACCTCGATGGTCTCCGAGAGCCCCGGCACGCCGGGCCGGAGGCGGCAATGACCGCGCACGATGAGCGAGATCTTGACCCCGGCGCGCGAGGCGTCGTAGAGCTTCCGGATCATCACCGGGTCGTCGAGCGCATTCATCTTGCAGATGATCCGGCCGTTCCCCGTTGCCTCCTGATGCTCGATCTCGCGGTCGATCAGGGCGAGGAAGGCTGGGCGTAGGTCGCGCGGGGCGACGTGCAGCTTCTGGTAGCGCTGCTCCGGCGCATACCCCGTGAGGTAGTGGAACAGGTTCACGAGGTCCGAGCCGATGGCCCGGTTCGCGGTCAGCAGCCCGAGGTCGGTATAGAACCAGGCCGTGGTCGGGTTGTAATTGCCCGTCGAAATGTGGCTGTAGGTGCGGAGCCCGTCGGCCTCCTCGCGCACGACGAGGGTCGTCTTCGCGTGGGTCTTGAGCCCGACGAGGCCGTAGGTGACGTGGACGCCGGCCTTCTCTAGGGCCTGCGCCATCTCGATGTTGCGCTCCTCGTCGAAGCGCGCCTTTAACTCGATGAGGGCGGCGACCTGCTTGCCTGCCTCGGCCGCGCGGCGGAGGGCCGCTACGACCGGCGAGTCCTTGCTGGTCCGGTAGAGCGTCAGCTTGATGGCGAGCACGTGCGGGTCGAGCGCGGCCTCCTCGACGAAGCGGAGCGTCGAGGCCGTGAACGACTCGTAGGGGTGGTGGACGAGGAGATCGCGGCGGCGGATGACGGCGAAGAGGTTCGCCTTGTCCTCGCTCTCGCCCTCGTGGCGGAGCCGGATCGGGACGATCGGCTCCCAGCGCGGGTACTGGTACTGTGGGAACGGGAGGTCGGCGAGGTCGGTGAGGTCGGCGAGTTCGAGGAGGCCGTCGGAGACGTAGACATCCTCGGGCTCGAGTTCGAGCTCGCGCTCGAGGAGCCTCAGGACGGCGGCCGGCATGTCCTCCTCCACCTCGAGCCGGACGACATCGGCGAACCGGCGCTCCCTGATCTCCTCGGAGATCATCGAGAGCAGGTCATCGGCCTCCTCCTCGCTGCGCCGCATGTCGGCGTTGCGCGTGATGCGGAAGGCGCTCACGGCGACGACCTCCATCCCCCGGAACAGCTCAGCCACATTCGCGCGGATGATCTGCTCGACGGGGACGAAGTGGCTCACCTCGCCGGGGATCGAGATCCAACGCCCGCGCGAGATCGGAACCTTGAGGCGGGCGAAGTGCTCGGTGCCGCGCGCCGGGTGGCGGAGCATGACGGCGAGCGAGAGCGAGAGGTTCGAGATGAACGGGAACGGGTGCCCCGGATCGACGGCGAGCGGGGTGAGGATGGGGAAGATGTGGGTGTGGAAGTACGTGTCGAGCGCACTCTGTTGGTCGTCCGAGAGGTCGGCGTAATCGCGGACCGCGATGCCGGCGGCATCGAGCTTGGGGCGGAGACCGTCTTCCCAGACCCGGATGATGGTCCGGTACATCGGGATGATGGCCCGGCGCACGAGGTCGAGTTGCTCGGCGGGCGTCCGGCCGTCAGGCGAGAGCGAGACGACGCCAGCGGCCTCCTGCCGCTTCAGCCCGCCGACGCGCTTGCGGAAGAACTCGTCGAGGTTGTTGGCCGTGATGGCGAGGAAGCGGACCTGTTCGAGCATCGGCGTCCGCGCGTCGAGGGCCTGGGCGAGCACGCGGGCGTTGAAGTCGAGCCAGCTCAGCTCGCGGTTGAAGTAGAGCGCGGGGTCAGAAAGTTCGACGTCGTCGGGGAGGGGCTGGGGATCCACGGCGGGCGGGACGGCGAAGTCCCACTCCGGCACGGCAGGGGCCACACACGGTTCGCAAAAACCGGGTGACGCGCCGGATTCCTCGGCCGCCTCGACGGCGGAACCTGTGGTGAGCGATGCCGCACCATCTCCGCCGGGTACCGTCTCCTCGGTCTCCTGCTCTTCGGGTTCGGAGGCGGTGCCGGACTTGAGCGCGGCGGGCTCTTTTACAGGCTCAGATTTCTTGGGCATAGGGCGACGGGATGGAAGGATCGATGAAGATACGGGACGCAGCGCGCGAAGTGCCGTTACCCCTCGGCCGAGTTCGCTTCTCCCCACTCGAAGAACTCGCGCCGCTCGATCCTGATCTTGAGCCGTTGCAGCTCCTGCATGGCCTCCATCAGCGGGGTGAGGTCTTCGCCCGCCTGCTCGGCCGCGTAGATCTTGCGCCCCTGCAGCTCAATAGCCTCGTTGATGCGGTCGAGCTTGAGGAGCGTCATCGCGCTCGCCGCAGCCTCGTACGGCTCGTCGTTCATCTCGGGCACCGTGATGCCTGCCAGCCGCTGCCAGTTCTCCGACACCGCGTGCTCGTCCACGAGCACGCCCGTTGCGATCTGCTGTATGGTCGCACCGAACTCTCCACTCGTGAACGCCTCTTTCTCGATCCGCCCCCGCTGGTACTGATCGAGGATCTGCTCGACGGTCCGGCGGACGGGGCCGGGGGAGAACTCCTCCAGCGCCATGTGGCCGAGGACGTGTTCCACCATCGGGCGGCCCTGCTCCAGCATCAGCCGGAGCAACGCCCCCTCCTCCGGCCGCATCTCGAACAGCTCCCGGATCGGCGCGGAGGCGTGCTCTTCCTCGGGCAGCGGTGGCAAATCTTCAGTTTCCCTCCTTCCAGGCTGTGCTCTAGCCCTCCCCTGTTCAATACCTCGAACCAGATGAGGAAACTGCCTCCGCAGATACATATCCGGTATTCCCAATAATTGGGCAGCGGAGCGCAGGTGACCTTCCCACCTCACGTAGTTGCGTTGATCGTCGGGAATATGACCTAAGCTTGTCAAGATTTGCTCTGCGACAGCGTTTTGAGCCTCGGGAGTGTCCAGTCTCCCTTCTTTTCTAGCTTGGGAGACTTGAAACTCTACAAAGCTCTGCCGCTCTTTCTGTACATACTTCCTAAATGCGTCACCCCCGAACTGCTGAACGAAGGAATCTGGGTCTGCACCTTTCGGAAGCGCAACTACATACACCTCCATATCAGAGCCTAAGACAGGGTTAATTCCTCGAAGAGCCGCTTCTGACCCGGCAGAGTCAGCATCGAAAAGCAATACTGCCCGCTTTACATAGCGACTCAGCATTCTGACCTGCTCCGGTGTCAGCGCCGTCCCGCTGGAGGCGACGACGTTTTTGACCCCGGCCTGATAGAGCGAGATCACGTCGGTGTAGCCCTCAACGAGGATGGCCTCCTCCTCGGCCCGGATCGACTGCTTGCCCTGGTAGAGCCCGTAGAGCACGTAGCTTTTGTGGTAGACCCGCGTCTCGGGCGAGTTGATGTACTTCGGCGGGACGTAGTCGCCCGTCGGCGGCGCGCTGTCCGGGAGCACCCGCCCACCGAAGCCGAGGACTTTGCCGACGTGCGAGAGGATGGGAAACATCGTCCGCTCGCGGAAGCGGTCGTGGACCCCGTCGCCGTTCTTGTTGGGGAGGACGAGGCCGGCCTTGTCCAGCGTCTCCGGCTTGATCTGCGCCGCCGTAGCCGCTTTCAGCAGACCATCCCACTGGTCCGGCGCGTAGCCGAGCCCGAACTTTTTGATCGTCTCCGGCGTGAGGCCACGGCTCTCGAAATACGCCAGCCCACGCCGCTTCCCCTCGTCGGTCCGGGTGAGTTGCTCGTAGTACCACCGCGCGGCGAAGCGGAGCGCGTGGAGGATGGCCTCCTTCTCGTCGCTGTGCGGGTCCTGCGCCCCCTCGGCTGGCAGCTCGATCCCGGCCTGCTCGGCCAGCATCCGCACCGTCTCCGTGAACCCGAGCCCCTCGACTTTCATCAGGAACGAGATCGCGTCCCCACCTTCGCCACACCCGAAGCACTTGAAGATCCCCATCACGGGGTTCACGTTGAACGACGGGGTCTTCTCGTTGTGGAACGGGCAGAGACCTTTGAAGTTGGTGCCGGCTTTTTTGAGGCGGACGTAGTCGCTTACCACGTCCACGATGTCGGTGGCAGCCTTGACCTCTTCGACTTTGTCCTCGGGGATCATCATGGGGCGGCACGGCGGGCACGAGAGCGGGCGAGAAAGTACGCCCGAACCCGCACCGCGTTCACGCCGGACGCACGACATCACCGATGTGGATTGCCCCCTCGGTCAGCACTTCGGCGCGGAGGCCACCGCGCCGGACGAGCGCGTCGAAGATCGCCTCCTGCCCCGTCACGCGGACGAGGTACCGGCACGGCGCGCAGATCCGCACGCCCCGCATCCGCACGGCTCCGACGGTGAATTCCTTTTTGATGAGGTCAGCGAGCGGCACACCCGTCACGACGAGGTTGCGCCGATGCTCTCCTGCCGACACCGCTACGCCGAACTCGGCTTCCGCCTCGATGAGCGCTTCAGCGGCAATGAGCGTGACCTCGCGACGTGGGCCAGGCCATCGGCTGAACGCGCCCTCCCCCTTCCAGTAGCGGTCCCCTTCGAGCCCCCGCCCCGGCACTGCGCGCACCGACGCGATGGACTGCATCGGGGCCTTCGCTTCGGAGGCGATGAAGATGGCTTCGAGGATGCCGATCCAGCTTTCGATCATAAGGGTCGCATCAGGGGCAGCCTCATAATAAAGCCGCCGAAGCCCGAAGGCCCCGGCGGCTCCGAATTCGTTGCTCGTCTTGCGCCTAGAACTCTTCGACGACGATATCAAGCAGTCCTCCACCAACCGCGAACGCGGTGAGCTGCACGTTCCCGTTGGGGCTCCGCACCGTGATTGTGAGGGTCTCTAGCTCCGGCGGAATCGGGGTGCCGGAGACGTCCACCTGATCACCCTGCACCGCGCTGAAGTTGAAGCTCGTGCGGCCGTCGCCCGGGCAGAGGTAATCCCCGAGTTCGACACCCACGTCACCCACAGCTTCCACATTGACACCGTCAGCGACTACGGTGGTGGTCGTCCCTGGTGCAAGGGGGTGGCCGAATGGATCAGCGACAAAGAACCTGTAGTCGCCGAGACCCGTCGTATCGATGTTGACCGCTACAAGGCTATCGCGTGGAAGTTGAGTGTCGCCGGAGAAGAGGACCGGCGTGAAGGACTCGATAGTCTCCTGGTTGAGGTCCGAGGTGCTCGCCGTCACCACGGCATACCCGATCGAGTTAGACCCGGGGCACGCGGCGGGAGGGGTACCGGTCGTGAGCGGTGCTGCCGAAACGAGTTGCACCGTGGTCCTGCCGAGTTCGTCGGTCACGCCTGATCCCTCGATGATGCCGGCGTTCGTGGTGAAGTACACCGCCGTGCCCGGCTGCACGGGGTTCGCGTAGATGTCGCCGACGAAAGCCGTGATAGGGTTGATGAGACCGAAGCGTGTGTAGCCCGGGAAGTTGAGATCCAGCGGCACGACGCTAAAGTGCAGGCCGTCCGGGAGCCCACCGGTGATGGTAATCACGATGGGGAGCGATCGTAACACCCCGCCCTCCTCATTCGTGGCCATGGCGATGATCTGCACCGTGCCGGCGCGCGTCCCGCTCGAAACAGTGGTCTGCACGCGGCCGGAGGCGTTCGTCTGCTTGACCGCAGGCGCGATGAACTCGCCCCCGCCGGGGCCATTGGCAATCGAAAAGGTGACGTCGACCGCGTGCTCCACGTCGATCGGGTTGCCGAAGGCGTCGAGCACGACGAACGTGAGCGTCGCCGTCTCGTCGGTGCCCGCGCTCTGGACCCCAATGGCTTCCGACGAGCGACCGACGAGGGTGATGCTGGCTGCCGGGCCGGAGGGCTCGTCGGCACCGCCGTCGACACCACCGTTGCCGGGATCGTCTCCGCCGTCGCCGCCGTTTGTTGGAACTAGTTCGATGGTACCGAGCGTCACCCGGCCGTCGACCTCCGCCCGCGCTGTCTCTTGTGCGAGATCGAAGTTGGGGGCCGAGATCTGAAACGTCACCGTTTGCCCCGTGCTATCCGCTTCGACGCTGAGTTCGAAGGTACCACTGGCGCTGGTTGTCGCCTGTTCCCCCGAGGGAATCGCGGTGACGAGAGCACCGGCGACGGGGCTGTTGGCCTGGTTCACGACGGTACCGGTGAACGTGGCGATGCCGATCTCATCCGTTGAGTCGCAGCCGGCGACGAGCACGGCGAGCAGCAGCGCGCAGGGTACGAAAAGCGGGATAGGGTTGTATGCATGGTTCTTGGCGTCTTGGGCGTGGGCGTGTGGTAGGGTACCGAGCGGGAGGAATAGTGCCGCCAATGGGTAAATACTTCCCCCATTTTGCGGTGGTGGTGGTCCCAAAAGGCAGGGGCCCAGAAGTGTGTCGTTCTTCGGTATGCCTGCCCTTCCCGCTTTGGGATACTAGTGTGAGAGTCACGTACTCGTAAGCCGGTAGCCGCAATGCCGCACCCATCGCCGTATCTCCCCGATCTCTACGAGCGCCAACGCCTCGGACACCGCCGTGCGGAGGGTGTCCCGCGTCCGTGCTCCCACCGCACGC
>JBBSMX010000146.1:0-10315 GCA_038232935.1 Rhodothermales bacterium
AGGCGGGTGGCCTGGTCGAGTACATTGCTGGTCATCGGGTTGGCGGGGTTGCTGGTGCGAGGGGAGTGGTCAACTCCACCCTACGCACGACGCAGCGACTTGCCAACCCGTTCTCTACTTCAACCCGCGACTGACGTTGAATCAACTTCAGTCGTGGGTCGAAAACCAGTACGTCAAGTCAGGGAATCCACCCCACCACGAATAACAGTCATCCCCGCGCAGGCGGGGGGTCAGGGATGACGTAGGGTTGGAGTCGAGATAGCCATCAGCGCAGAAGAGCTTTTCGGAGACGTTTCTCAACCCAAGACCAACACACACGTTTGACTCACGCGCCCCGGCGAACGAACGCCGGAGATACGCGGGCGCGGCACCGAGACAGATTCCCCGCGCCCCGCTCCGAAAACCTCCGTACGGATCCGGCGTACACGCTGCCCTCTCGACCCGACCGTCCACGCTTTCCCACTCGTGCTCCCTACGCCCCCTCTCGCTCCTACGCGCACCGACGAATCGTTCGGCGCATTTCTGACCGACCTTCGCCGTCATCTCCACCAGCACCCCGAAATCGGGTTTGAGGAGCACGCGACCTCGGCGACGCTCCGCGCCCTGCTCATAGCGCACGGGTTCGAGGTCGTCGGGCCACTCGCCGAGACCGGGTTCTACGTCGAGATCGAGGGCGCGCACCCCGGCCCGACGGTGGCGTACCGGACCGAACTCGACGCGCTCCCGATGCAGGACGCCAAGACCTGCGCCTACGCTTCGACGATCCCCGGCAAGGCCCACCTCTGCGGGCACGACGCCCACATGGCCGTCGCCGTCGGCGTGGCGCTGCTGCTGCGCGAGCGGCGGGAGGCGCTGCACGGGACGGCCCGCGTCCTCTTCCAGCCGAACGAGGAGAGCAGCCCCTCCGGTGCGCCTCGGATGATCGAAGACGGCGTACTCGAAGGCGTCCGCGAGATCTTCTGCATCCACGTCGATCCGGGCCTCGAGGCCGGCCGGTTCGGGCTGCGTGCCGGACCCGTGACGGCGGCGGCAGCGCCGTGGACGGTCCGCGTCGTCAGCGGGCAAGCGGGGCACTCGGCCCGGCCGCACGAGACGGTCGACACGGTCTGGCTGGCGACGCAGATCCTCACCACGTTCTACCAGCTCCCCGGCCGCGTCCACGACGCCCGCCGGACGGCCGTGCTCACGGCCTGCCGCTTCCGCGCGGGCGAGGCCCTCAACGTGATCCCCGCCGAGGTCGAGTTCGGCGGGACGCTCCGCTGCGTGGACCTCGACGCGCTCCGCCTGCTGACCGACACGATGCGAGCGGTGGCCGAGGAGGCCGGCGCGCTCTACGGAGCCGAGGTGGCGTTCGAGACAGACCTCAGCCTCCCGCCCGTTGTCAACGACCCCGCGCTCGTCGAGGCGGTGCGCGGCATCGTCACAGAGCAGCACGGTGAAGGGGCGGCGTACGCGATCCCCGAGCCGAGCATGGGTGGTGAGGACTTCGCGTTCTACGGGCAGGAGGTGCCCGCGATGCTGCTCCGCGTCGGCACCGCGTCCGGGCCGGAGACGAGCTACCCCCTCCACCATGCCCGCTTCGACGTGACCGACGAAGCGCTTCCCGCCGCCGCCCGCCTCATGGCCGACGTACTCGCACGACAACTAAGCGGCGAGGGCTGATCAGATCAGCGGACGACGACGAGGCGGCGGGTGAGCGACGCCGTCTCACTCTGGAAGCGCACGAGGTAGATCCCGCTCGGAAGGGCAGTCGTGCCGAGCGAGAAGTGATGCTCACCCGGCGCGAGCCATCCCTCGTGGAGCATGACCACCGCCCGCCCGAGCACATCGTAGACCGTGAGCCGCACCTCGGATGCCATGTCGAGCATGAGCGGCAACGTCACCGTCCCGTCCGACGGGTTTGGGTACGCCGCGCCCAACTCAGCCTCCGGCTTTCCCGGCTCATCCTGCGGCCCGCTCTCTGCCGCTACCGGCAGCGGGGCCGCCGTCCGCCACACGCCCCGGTCCGTCCCCACGTACAGCCGACCGTCCCGCCCCACCTCGAACACTCGCACCCCGAACCCGCCCCACCCGTTCGTCGAGTCCGCCACGACCTTCCACGTCTGGCCCCCGTCGGCCGAGGCCAGCACCGGCCCCACGCTCGGGGCCGTGCCGGGGATGTCGTCCCGAACCCCGGCGAACACTGTCCCGCCCACCGTCTGCACCTCGATCCAGTCGGGGCTCTCCAGCCCGTAGGCGCCCGCCTCTACCGCCAGCACCCCCGACCACGTCTGCCCCCCGTCCTCGCTCCGGTAGACGGCCGGGCGGCCGAGCCCGAAGTCGCGCACGCCCGCGAAGGCGACGCCGCCGAAGGGGTGCCCCGACTCGGGTGCGAACGTGAGGGAGTATACGACGAAGCGGCCCGGTGCCCACAGCGCCGAGGGCGTCCACGTCTGCCCGCCGTCGCCGGAGAAGACCACCCCGTTCCACACCCCGCCGAGGAGACGGCCCTCCGGGAGCGATGCCGAGGGCACAACTTCAGCGAGGGCGGCGGGCTCGCCGCCCATTGGTCCGCCGCCAAGCCAGGAGCCGGCGGTACCACCGTCGTAGGAGCGCGAGCAGGAGTAGGAGCCGCAAGCGTAGACGGCCCCATCGAGGGCGGGGAGCGTGCTCTGGAAGAGGACGGAGATGCCGTGGCCGATGACGCCGTGCTCCCAGGTGAACCCGCCATCGGTCGAGCGCTCCCCGTCAGAACCAGTGCCGGCGCGCGAGCCGATGAGGAGGTAGTCCTCCGTCGTCGAAGTCATGAACTCCGCTCGACATTGCGATTGAGCACAGGTCCGCTCCCAATCATTCGCCCCAGGCACGAAGCGGAAGACGCCGAGCACATTGACGGCGTAAAGGGTATCGACGGAGCCGTCGGGGTCTTGGCCAGCCCGGAAAGCGATGCCCTCAATGCGCGACCGGAGGAGGTCGCCCTGCCCGGTGCCTACGAGTTCCCACGTCAGCGGGGGCGGCGTCTGCGCCGAGACTACGGGGGCGGCGAGATCGCCCGAGAGCACAGTGACGTGTGTATCGGGATCGCGCTCGTCGCGGGTCGCTTCGGTCCCGTCGAACCCGCCGTAGAGGACGGTGCCACTCACGAGGACGAACGAGGCGTCGCGGTCAGCGGTGGAGGCGGGGCGGTACGTCCCTTCGGCCACCCACACCTCGTCGCCCGCCTCCGCTGCGGCGAGGGCCTGTTGGAGCCCGGGGAAGGCGTCGGCCCACGACGTACCGTCGGCCGCGCCGGTGGCGTCGGCGTCCACGAAGAAGATGGGCTGGGCCACGGCCGGGACGCTTGCGAGGAGCACGAAGCTCAGAAGGAGCATGTGTAAGGTCAGAGATTGAATCATGCTGTGCATGAGGTTCTCACGCCGAGCGCACGAGCGTGATCCGCTCAGTGGCGTCCATACCTCGACACGTCCCCACGTCCTTACCCCCATACGTCACCCCTCCCTTCTCTCCCGGCCGTGCCCTATACTATGCGGCGACGCCGGACGACGCCCCGGCCTCCGTATCCCGCTGATCGTCTCGCGCCCCTATGCTCGGGCTTCGCCGCGCCCTACCGCTCCTCTTCGCCCTCCTCCTCGCCCCCGCCGCGCTCGCGCAGGTCGAGGACTACTTCGCCGACGGCGACTTCACCGCCAAACCGCCGTGGACCGGCGATGCCGATCGCTTCACCGTCGTCCCCTTCGGCGCGGACTTCGCGCTCCGCTCGGACGGCCTCGCGGCCAGCGACACGATCTCGCTCGCTACGGCGTCGGACGTGACCGCCGGCCGCTGGGCGTTCACGTTCCACTGGGAAGCCAACCTCACGAACGCGAACGGCACCCGCGTCTACCTCGTCGCCGACACGCCGGAGCTGACGGGCAACGTGCAGGGATACTACATCCAGCTCGGCACGAACAACTCGGACGAGGTCCGGCTCTACCGGCAGGACGGCCCCGCGCCCACTCGCACCGAAATCGGGGCCAGCGACAGTGCCATCGTGGTCGGCGATGAGGGAACGGTGTTCGTCGAAGTAGTGCGCGACGGCGGCGGGACGTGGAGCGTGCGTGTGGACGGCGCGCCCGTCATCAGCGGCGTGCAGGACGCCACGTACACCACGAGCGCCGCCCTCGGCGTGTGGCTCAAGCATTCCACGGCGAACGGCGCGGCCTTTTTCTGGGACGACTTCTTCGCCGATCCCGACACGGGCGGCGACCTCACCCCGCCCGCCCCCCTCAGCGTGGCGGTGCAGGACAACGGCGGCACCCTCCTCGTGCAGTTCGACGAGCCGCTCGACCCGGCAACCGTGCAGCCCGGCGACTTCTCGCTCGACGGCGGCATCGGTCCTCCGAGCGCAGCGGTGGTCGTCGGGAATGGGGCGACGGTGCGGCTCACGTTCGATCCACCGATCCCGACGGGCGACTACGTCCTCTCGATCAGCGACCTCGCCGACCCCGCCGGCAACACGATCCCGCCGGGCACAACCATCGCCTTTACGTTTGAGGCCGACACCACGCCGCCCGAGCTAATCGCCGCCCAGGCTACGGACGCGACGACCGTCGTCGTCACGTTCAACGAGCCGGTCACGGGCTGCGACGTGACGCGCTACGAGATCGACCACGGGATCGGCCAGCCCGCTACGATTGTCTGCCTGCCCGATCCCTCGTCCGAGCGGACCCTCCTGCTCGGCCAGCCGCTTCAGGCAGGGCTGACCTACACCGTCACCGCCCGCAACGTACCGGACGGGGCCGGGAACGTGCAGCCCGAGACCTCGACGCCGTTCTTCTTCGGCGACTTCGACGCGCCCGCGCCGCGCGACATCGTCGTCAACGAGGTCATGTACGACCCGCCGGACGTGGCGAGCGACGAGTACGTCGAGCTCTTCAACCGCTCCGACCGGACCTTCGACCTCAGCGATTTCACCCTCTCGGACAACACGTCGAACCCGGTCCCGATCACGGACCAGCAGACGGCGCTAGGGCCGGGCGAGTACGCCGTGCTCGTCCGCGACCCCGACGCCTTCCAGCTCCAGTTCCCCGACGTGCCGTTCCTCGCCGTCGCGAGCTTCCCCGCGCTCAACAACAGCGGCGACACACCGACGATCCGCTTTGGCGATACCGTGATCGACGCCGTGCCGTACGTGCCGGGTTGGGGCGGCACCGACGCCGCGCTCGAACGCCGCGACCCCGACGGCCCGAGCACGAGCGCGTCGAACTTCGCCACCTCCACCGACCCGCGCGGCGGCACGCCGGGCGCGCAGAACTCCGTGTTCGAGGTGGACACCACGCCGCCCGCGCCCGTGGACGCCGAGGTCAGCATGGGCGGGCAGACCGTCACCGTGTTCTTCGACGAGCCGCTCGACCCGGCTACCGTCGTCCCTGGCAACTTCGTGCTCGACGGCGAGGCTCCGGCCGTGGCGAGCGCGAACTACGACGAGACGAACACGGCCGCCGTGCTGACACTCGCCGCTCCACTCGCGCCCGGCAGCTACACCGTCACCATCACCGGCGTCGCTGACGAGCGCGGGAATACAACGAACGGCGCGACCATCGGTGTGACCTACGACCCCGATGTGACCCCGCCCGCCCTCGCGTCCGTCAGCGCCCTCGACGCGACGACGGTCGCCGTCGTCTTCACCGAGCCGATGGACGAGGGATCGGCCGGCAATCCGGCGAACTATGCCATCGACGACGGGATCGGACAGCCTGTTTCGGTGACATACGCGCCGAACGGCGATCCGGCGCGCGTCGTCCTCACCCTCGGCACGCCGCTCGACGGGCCGCAGACGTACACGCTCACTGTCACCAACATCGCCGATCTCAACGGCAACGTGCTCGACTCCGACACCGCGCCGTTCTTCTTCGGCGAAGGCGACGTGCCCGCGCCGCGCGACATCGTCGTCAACGAGGTCATGTACGACCCGCCGGACGTGGCGAGCGACGAGTACGTCGAGCTCTTCAACCGCTCCGACCGGACCTTCGACCTCAGCGATTTCACCCTCTCGGACCTCACGAGCACGACGCCGATCACCGCCGATCCCGTCTTCCTCCTGCCCGGCGAGTACGTCGCGCTCGTCCGCGATCCTGCGGCGTTCCCGCTCCAGTTCCCCGACGTGCCGTTCCTCGCCGTCGCCGGTTTCCCCGGCCTCAACAATGGCGGCGACGCCGTCGTGATCCGCCACACGCCGAGCGGCGTTCGCGTCGATTCCGTCCGCTACCAGCCCGATTGGGGCGGGACCGACGCCTCGCTCGAACGCCGCAGCACGGACGGGCCGAGCAACGTCGCCTCCAACTTCGCCACGTCGCTCGATCCGCGCGGCGGCACACCCGCGGCCCCGAACAGCGTCCCCCCAGACACCGACCCGCCGACGCTCGTGGACGTCGATGTGGCGGCCGACGGGCTTACGCTGACCGTGTTCTTCAGTGAGCCGCTCGACACCACGACCGTCACGGCGGGCGCGTTCACGCTCAGCGGCGGTGCCCCCGCCGTCGTCGCCGCCGAATACCTCGGCGATGACGAGCAGACCGTCCTGCTGACGCTCGCTGCTCCGCTCGCGTCGGGAGATTACACGCTTACCGTCAACGGCGTCGCCGATCAACTCGGGAATGTGACGGTGAACGCGACCATCGACTTCTCGTTCGCGCCGGACGAGACGCCGCCCGCCCTCCTCCGCGTCTCCGCGCTCGACGCGACGACGCTCGACGTGCTCTTCTCCGAGCCCGTGAGCGAAGCCTCGGCGACGAATCCGGCGAGCTATCTCATCGACAACGGGATCGGGCAGCCGGCGAGTGTGGCGTACGCGCCCGGCGGCAACCTCGCCCGCGTCACGCTCACCCTCGCGACACCGCTCGCCGAGGGCACGCGCTACACGCTCACCGCCTCGGCCATCGCAGACCTCGTCGGGAACCTGCTGGCCGAAGCCTCCGCGCCGTTCTTCTTCGGCGAAGGCGCGGTGCCCGGCGTGCGCGATGTCGTCGTCAACGAGATCCAGTTCCAGTCGCCCCAGGGCAACGACGGCGAGTACGTCGAACTGTTCAACCGCTCCGACGCCAACTTCGACCTCAGCCAGTTCACGCTCTCCGACGAGGTTAGCACGCCGGCCCCGCTCGCCGACGCGCCGTTCTTCCTCCTCCCCGGCCAGTACGCCGTGCTCGTCGCCGACGCCGCCGTCTTCGCCGAGGCGTTCCCCGACGCCGGACCGGTGCTCGAAGTCGCCGGCTTCCCCAACCTGAACTCGACGGGCGACGCAGTGGTGATCCGCTACCCCGGCGTCACGGTCGATTCGGTCCGCTACAGCCCGAGTTGGGGCGAGTCCGACGACGCCGCACTCGAACGGATCGACCCCGACGGGCCGAGCAACGTGTTCGTCAATTGGGCCTCGTCGGCCGATCCGCGCGGCGGCACGCCGGGCGCGCTCAACTCCGTCTTCGCGCCCGACACCGGCGCGCCCGCCGTCGTCTTCGCCGAGCAACTCAACGCGACGACGGTGCGCATCTATTTCACCGAGCCGCTCGACCCGGCGACCGTCGAGCCCGGCGACTTCGTGCTCGACGGCAGTACCGCGCCCGATTCGGTCACGGTGTCCCCGTCGGAGCCGACGGTAGACCTCGTGTTCGGTAATGTCGAGGGCAGAAGTGTCACCGTCGGGAGCGTCGCGGACTTCGTCGGGAATACGGCGGAGGGCGGCAGCGTCACGCTCGCGCGCCTCGCGCCGGTGGGCGGGCTCGTCGTCAACGAGATCCTGTTCGACCCGCTCCGCGACCCGAACGACGGCCGGCTCGATGGGACGGAGTACGTCGAACTCTTCAACACGACGGACCTCACGCTTACACTCACGCGCGTGCAGATCACGGACGCGCAGGACGAGAACGGCGTGGTGCGCGACATCGACGTCGGCGGGCGGCTGACGGGTGCCGCTCCGTTCGCCGCGCTCGCACCCGGCGGCTACGCCGTCGTCTTCGCCGACAGGAGCGTATTCGGCGGCCGGTTCGAGAGCCCGCCGACGCAGGGTGCCCTCGCCGACTCGTCCCTCCTCGCCCAATCCTATTCCGGGGCGGACTTCTCACACGCGCTCCTCCTGCCCGTCGACCGCACGACGCTCTCGCTCACCAACACCGAAGACACGATCCGCCTGCTCCGCGCCGACGGCGTGCTCGTCGACAGCGTCGCCTATTCCGACGACTGGCACCGCCCCGAGCTCGACGACGCGACGGGCGTCTCGCTCGAACGGATCCTCCCGACCGGCCCGAGCAACAGCGCGGATAACTGGACGAGCAGCACCGATCCCTCGGGGGGCACGCCGGGGCGGCAGAACAGCGCGTTCAACGTCGCCGGCACCCCACCCGACACGCCCGGCCTGTCGGTCGAGCCATCGCCGTTCAACCCGACGGAGGGAGACGGCAACACGCAGATCCTCTACACGCTCGGCAGCGACGCCGCGCTCGTCCGCGTGCGCATCTTCGACGCCGCCGGCCGGATCGTCCGCACGCTCGAAGAAGCCAACCTCTCGGGGCGCACCGGCTCCCTCCTCTGGAACGGCCGCGACGACAACGGGCAGCCGCTCCGGATCGGCATCTACATCGTGTTCCTCGAAGCCCTCGACCTGAACGGCGGGCGAACGGAGGCATACAAGAACGTGGTTGTGCTGGCACGCAACCTGTGACATTCGCTGATGGAGTGATTCGCCGATTGGGTGATTGGGATGTCTCCAATCAGCACACGCCCCAAGTCGGATGGACCGCGGGCTACGGACGGCAGACCGCCACTCGGCTCCACGAACTGAGGTCGGCTGTCCGCGGTCTCGTCGGACGATGTCAGGCTGCGTCAGCTGCTGAAGGATGCTTCCAATCAGCGAATCCCCCAATCGCCCAATCACCCAATATTAGAGGAACTGCCCCCGCGCACCCCTGTTGTATGCGATGCACAAACTGAAGCGCTGGCGGTCCAGCAAGCCCGTACGAACTATGAGCACGAACGTCTCCCCCACCCTCCTGTCCGAGTCCTCGCCGAGCCCGGCCGGCCGCCCCTCCCCGGTCAAGCTGACCGACCGCGCGGCGACCGAAGTCAAGCGGATCGTCGCCAACAAGCAGATCCCCGAGGGCTACGGCCTCCGCGTCGGCGTCAAAGGCGGCGGGTGTTCGGGGATGAGCTACGTGCTCGGCTTCGACAAGCAGCGCGAGCACGACCTCGAGTTCGACATCGACGGCATCGTGGTCTACATGGACAAGCGCCACGGGCTGTACCTCATGGGCGCGGTCGTAGACTACCACGACGGCCTCGACGCGCGGGGTTTCGTCTTCGAGAACCCGAACGCCACGCAGACGTGTGGGTGCGGGTCCAGCTTCAGCGCATAGCGGGGGCGCACGAACGGGGTCCGTACGTCTCACACTCGACCACACCCCGTTCGCCCCACACCAGCTACGGTTCACGCAAGACCCGGCCGGCAGTGCATATCAAGCCCGCCCGGCCGTACGTTATAGCGGGGAGTTTCCGACCGGAGTCGATTCCAACTCGGCTCACTATTTGCGAGTCCAAGGCAAGCCCCGGCCGACTCACGATCTACGCAGCCGGTAGTGCCGTTTCGTCAGCCGACGCGGTCCTGCCTCCACCAATCCGATACATGGAAGGTAACTTTTCGAACCGCGTCCGCGATGTGATCTCCTACAGCCGGGAGGAAGCGATCCGGCTGGGACACGATTACATCGGCACCGAGCACTTGCTGCTCGGCGTCATCCGCGAGGGTGAGGGCATCGCGGTCAAGATTCTTCGCAACCTCGGGGCGGACCTCCTCAAGCTCAAAAAGGCGATCGAGGACACGGTCCGTTCCACCGGCGGTACCCTCACCGTCGGCAACATCCCGCTGACGAAACAGGCCGAGAAGGTGCTCAAGATCACCTACCTCGAAGCCAAGCTGTACAAGAGCGACGTGATCGGGACGGAGCACCTCCTGCTCTCCCTTCTGCGCGACGACGAGAACATCGCCGCGCAGATCCTCCAGCAGGGGTTCTCGATCACGTACGACGCCGTCCGCGCCGAACTCGATTCGATTATCTCCGGCAAAAGCTCGTCCCGCTCGGGTGGCTCCTCGAGCCGCGGGTCCTCCGCCGGATCAGGCAGAGAGCGAAGCAAAATGGAAAAAAGCAAGACACCCGTCCTCGACAACTTCGGCCGCGACCTCACGAAGCTCGCCGAAGAAGACAAGCTCGACCCGATCGTCGGGCGCGAGCGCGAGATCGAGCGCGTGGCTCAGGTTCTGAGCCGCCGCAAGAAGAACAACCCCGTGCTCATCGGCGAGCCCGGCGTCGGC
>JBBSMX010000147.1:0-10190 GCA_038232935.1 Rhodothermales bacterium
GGACCCGGCCCCAGACGTAGTACGTGCCGGGGGTGGCGAAGAGCACGCGGTACTGGAGCTCGGGGCTCGTCGTGGCGTAGCCGGTGTTGAGGTTGGCCCCGGTGTTCGGGAGCGCCTGCATCACCGCACCGACGGCCCCGGAGGCCGCGTCGGAGGTCCACGTATGGCCGCTACGCGGGACGTTCTCGCTGTAGCTCTCCGCCTCCATCACGACCACCCCCCCGGATTCGGCGAAGGCCCCGTCGCTGCTCGGCGTGAGGGTCTGCTGGGCCGTGCTCGTGTTCCCGTCGTTGTCGGTGACGGCGAGGGTGACGGTGTAGGCGCCCGTCGCGGCGAAGGTGTGGCTCGTGGTCTGGCCGGCCCCGGTAGTGCCGTCGCCGAAGTCCCAGGCGTAGCCGGTGATGGTGCCGTCGTCGGAGGAGGCGCTCGCGTCGAAGGCGTAGGTGAGGGGGTCGGCCCCGTCGGGCGTCGCCGTGAACCGCGCCACCGGCGGCTGGTCGGGAGTCCCTCCGCTGAGGGCTGTATAGCTCCGTCCCGCCCCGGCATTGTATAGCCACGTGCGCTCGGCCTGCGTGAGCACCCGGTTCCACTTCCCCCACTGATCGAGGAGACCATCGAAATGCTGGCGGCTCGTGAGATTAGAAGCTCCGCCGAGACCGAAGTCGTTGCCCGAATGATTGAGTGGGCCAGTAATCCCCCTCACACTCGCCTCGTTCGCGTCGTTCACAGAAAAGTGGACGCTCCTGTGAGCAGGGGCGTACCACAAGCACAGGAAATACCACGTGTTGAGCGCCGGCTCCCCGGCCACCCTGGCCTTCACGGAGTTCGCCCTCACGACGCCCCCCGGTGCAGTGGTCACGCTACCCTCCCACCGTTTTGGTCCATTGAGATAAGCGATGTGGTATTCCTCGTGGAACTCGACGGCAAACCGGTTGGCCCCCTTTGAGTCGAGGGACGCCCACCCGCACACGGTGAACCCTCCGCTGTTGCTCCGGATCGAGTTGTTTCCTACGCTGGAAATCGCCAGGTGCTCGGTACCGGAGCGCAGGTCTGCCGCTTTCCCAACGACGCCTCTCGTTGAAGAAACCGCCGCACTCGGCGTGAGGTCGTTCGTTCCATGCGAGTCCACCCTATTGGCGCTCCCCCTCTCCTCCAACTCCCAGAACGCCTTGAGGTCCGTAAGTATGCTGCCCACCGCCGGGACACTTGGGGATGAATCGACCGCCGCGACGTTTGTCGAATGCGGGAGGGGTTGAGTGCTGGCCGTCGGGGCGATACCAAGGAAGCAGAGGACAGCGAGGAGCGCGAGTTGGTGCAAGTTCATGGTGGGGTCGGCCGAGTGGAGGGCAGGAGGAGAGCGGATACGAGACGTGTCCGATGTCCCCCGGCAGAAGAGGCTAAAGGGTGCAGAGGGGAGACAGAGGCTCGGGGTTGGGGGACAAACTCAACTTCGAAAATGAGTCCTACCAGCGTCTTGCCTCCACGTCGCAGATCCTTGCCTCCATGTCCAAAATAGACAAGAGGAGGGCAATTCTGCATACCCTTCGAGCACGCCGTCCCGATACGCTCTCTATCCTCGCAATGGCTGAACCTAGCGGTGTAGCTATTCCCATAGTTGCCCGCCCCTTACTGAAGGCCATCTTCAGTCTGGCGGGGACTCGTAGGACTTGTCGGATCTGGCTTAGTCTCTATCCCTATTCCGACGAGGCAGCAAAATTCTCCTGCACCACGCGCGCACAAACCCATCAAGTACGTAGTGGCCGGCACTGCTGCCGAGATAGATGCCAAACTCGGCAGCGTCACTCACGGGTTACTGATTCTCAAGCGCGCTACCGACAGGCCTCCTACCGATAGCCTGCCGCCTGAAGCTCGAACAACTCGGCGTAGCGGCCTCCCGCAGCCAGCAATTCCTCGTGCGTCCCAATCTCTTCGAGCCGGCCGTCGGCGAGGACGAGGATGCGGTCGGCCATGCGGACGGTCGAGAAGCGGTGCGAGATGAGGACGGCCGTTTTGCCTTCGGTGAGGTCTTTGAAGCGCTGGAACACCTCGTACTCGGCACGGGCGTCGAGCGCGGCCGTCGGCTCGTCGAGGATGAGGAGCTGGGCCTCGCGCATGTACGCCCGCCCGAGCGCCACCTTCTGCCACTCCCCACCCGAGAGGTCCACCCCCGTCTTGAACCGCTTGCCGACGACCTGCTCGTACCCCTCCGGCAACTTCTCGATCACCGAATCGGCGAGGCTCCGCTGCGCCGCGCCCTCGATGCGCAGCCGGTCCTCCCGCGCCTCGATCCGCCCGACGGCGATGTTCTCCGCCGCCGTGAGGTGGTAGCGGACGAAGTCCTGGAAGATGACGCCGATGTTCGCGCGCACGGCGGCGAGGTCGTAGTCCCGGAGGTCGTGTCCGTCGAGGAGGATGCGGCCTTCGTCGGGATCGTAGAGCCGGGCGAGGAGCTTGACGAGCGTCGTCTTCCCCGCCCCGTTCTCGCCGACGAGCGCGAGCGCTTCGCCCGCCCGGAGATGGAACGAGAGGTCGCGCATCACCCACCGCTCCGAGCCGGGATACCGGAACCCGACGCCCTCGAACGTGAAGCCGTGGCGGATCGGGTCGGGGAACGCGCGCGGGGTCTCCGGCGAGGCGACGCGCGGCGTGATATCGAAAAACGAGAAGAGGTCGTCGAGGTAAAGCGCCTGCCCGGCGACGGTCGAGAAGCTGGTCAGCAGCCCTTCGAGCAGACTGCGGAGGCGGCCGAACGAGCCGGCGAGGAACGTGAGGTCGCCGATCGAGAAATCGCCGCGCGCGGTCCGGTAGACGATCACGGCGTAGGCCGCGTAATAGCCCGCCGAGCCGACGGCGGCGAGGAGCGCGCCCCACCCGGCGCGGCGGACGGCGAGCGTGCGGTTGGCCTCGTAAAAGGCGTCGGCGAGGGTGCGGTAGCGCTCGGTCAGGAAGTCGTTGAGGCCGAAGATCTTGACCTCCTTCGCCGTCTCGTCGCTCGCGCCGGTGTAGCGGAGGTAATCGAGCTCGCGGCGCTCGGGCGTCCACGCGTACGTGAGCGAGTAGCTCTGCGCGTTGAAGTGGGCCTCGCCGAGGAACGCCGGGACGAGGGCGAGCACGAGCAGGAGGATCAGCCACGGCGCGTACACGATCAGCCCAACGCCAAACGAGACGATGGTGATGATATTCTGCGCCTGCCCGAACACCTGGCTCATCAGCACCATCCGGCCGGTCGTCTGGCGGCGGGCGCGTTCGAGCTTGTCGTAGAAGTCGGCGTCCTCGAAGTGGGCGAGGTCGAGCGTGGCGGCGTGGGCCATGAGGCGGACGCTCGTCTCGTTCGTGAAGAGGTCGCCGAGCAGGCTGTCGAGGAGGGCGACGGCGCGGCCGAACACGTCGGAGAGGAGGGCGAGCCCAAACTCGGCAGCGAGGAGGAGCGCGAGGGGATGGAGCACGCCACCGGCGATCCACTCGCCGACGTTGTCGAACCCGTATCCCGCCGCCGTCACCCGGACGACCTCGTCGATGATGAGCTTGCCGACGTACAGCATCGCCACCGGCAGGACGGCGCGGACGAGGCGGAGCGCGATGTTTGCCGCCGTCATCCACGGGCTCGTCCGCCACACGAGCCGGAAGAGGGGCGCGAGGTTGCGGAGCGCACCGAAGCGCTCGCGCAGCGTCATCGGGTCCTGCTCGGCGGCGGCTCGCCGCCCACGCCGCGCCGGCCCCCCGTTGGTCGATCCTCCTCCGAACAGTGCCATGCCCCGATCACTCCGCATACGACGGGATGTTTCTCTTTCGTTACCTCCTTCACTTGCATTCCAACCGTTTACACTCTTCCTTTATCTTTGTGTCTCTCCGCTACGGTTCCCCACTCATGCGTACGTTCCTCCCCTTCCTTCTGCTGACCTTCGCCCTCGGCGTGCAGGCGCAGAGCACGGCCACTTATCGAGTGACGTTCGAGAGCACGTGGAGCGCTCAGACACACCCCGCAGGCTTCCCGTCGAACCCGCACTTCTCCGGCCTCATCGGCGCAGCACACGACGCGACGGCGACACTCTGGACGACGGGCGCGCTCGCCTCTGACGGGATCGAGAGCATGGCCGAGACGGGCTCGAAGACCCTGCTGCAAAACGAAGTCGAGACGCTCATCGCCACAGGCCAGGCGCTCGCCGTTCTCTCCGGCGGCGGCATCGGCAACTCTCCCGGCTCTGTCTCGCTCGACTTCGAGGTGACGGAAAACTTCCCGCTCGTCTCGCTCGTCAGCATGCTCGCGCCGAGCCCCGACTGGTTCGTCGGCGTGAGCCGGCTCGATCTGCTCTCCGATGGTGCCTGGCTGCCAGAGCGAACCGTAGACCTGTTCGTCTACGACGCGGGCACCGATAGCGGCACGGACTACACCTCGCCCGACGACAGCACCGATCCGCCGGAGCCCATCGCACGGATCGAGGGCCCGCCGTTCGCCGTGGGAGGGACCGTGCCGCCGGTGGGGACGTTCACGTTCGCCCTCCTCAACGTCACCGGCACCGAAGACACGGCCCCGGCCGATGCGTTCGTGCTCGACGCCCTCGCCCCGAACCCAGCCACGACGCAGACCGCGCTCCGGCTCCACCTCGGCACCCCGCAGCGCGTGCGAATCGACGTGTTCGATGTGCTCGGCCGCCGCGTCGCCACGCTCCACGACGGGCTGCTCACGGCCGGCGTCCACCCGTTCGACCTCGACGTGCGTGCGCTCCCCGGCGGGATCTACTTCGCCCGCGTCCGCGGGGCCGAGACCCAGGCGACCCGCCGCTTCGTCGTGCGCTAGCGGCGCGCTTCCCTCCCCTTTCTCCCGTCGCCATGTGGGACGCGATCCGCACGTGGTTCCTCAGCCTCGGCCCGCAGTACGGCGTGGACCCGATCATCTTCGGCGCGATCTACGTCGGGGCGATCCCGTTCTTCACGGTCTGCCTCGCGTGGCTCGTGCGGAACCTGAGGCAGAAAAAGCCGGCCGCGCTCCCGGCGTTCCTGACGATGTTCTTCTTCGTCTCGGCCTACCTCTACCTCCTCGTCGCCGGGCGCAACATCCCGTGGTGGGTCTACGGCGTCGTCGCCGCGATGGTCGGGCTCGGCGTCGTCTCGACCGTGCGTAAGGTCCGGGCGAAGCTGAACGAGGCGTAGGGGCGCAGCGCACTACGCCCCCACAGCGACTCGTTCAAGGCCGCCGATCACTTCTTCGAGCGTCGTCCGGCCCTTGTCGCGAGCGTAGAAACGGCGGACGTGCTTGTAGCGCTCCTCGGACTCCAGCTTCAGCCCCTCCTCCATCACCCACACCTGCACCTCGGTCGGGCGAGGTCCCCACCACCCGCGCTCGACGTAGGCCTCGTCCAGCAGGATCACGACGGGAATCGAGCGCGAGTTGCCGTTCGTGAGGTGGGCGTCGATGAGGTCGAGGTGCTCGTCGCGGGCGAGGAGGCGGAGGTCGATGCTCGGGACCCGCTCGGCGAGGCGGGCGAGTACGGGGACGGTGTTGACGGCGTCGCCGCACCAGTCTTCGGAGAGGACCAGGAAGTGCCAGCGGCCGGGCACGGCGGCGGCGCGCTCCACGAGGTCGTCGGGGAGCCGGACGTGATTCCACACGCCCTCCCACAGCTCGGCGTTCTTCTCGGCCGTCGGGAGGAACGTCTCGAACGGGATGGCCGCGTCGTAGCGGTCTTCGAGCGAGGTGTCGGTCGCGGGGGGGTGGAGCGAAGAGAGGATCGGATCGGACATAGCAGGGAGGTCGACTGGGGGCGGTTGTATGCCCGCGCCCGCGCGGCGTTCTGCCCTCCGCACGTTCTTCAATACGGTCGCGGCCAGCCTCGCAACGGAACGAGAGGAGCGGCTGTGCTTTCCAGAGTGGTACTCCGTGTCGCTGCTCCTCCCAGCCCCCCTCGCATGAACAGCGCCCATGCCCACCTCGTCCTCAACCATGCGCCCCTCTTCGCGCTGCTCTTCGGCCTCGTCGGGCTGGCCTACGCGCTCGTCCGCCGCAGCGACGACGCGACGCGGCTCGGCCTCTGGTTGCTCGTGCTCGGCGGCATCCTCGCCGTGCCGACCTACTACACCGGAGAGTGGGGGCACGAGATCGTCGAGAGGATGCCGGCCGTCTCGCACGATCTGATCCACGAGCACGAAGAGGCCGGGGAGATCGCGGCCATCGCCGTCGGCGTACTCGGCCTCATCGCGCTCGGCGGCTTGTTCGGGTTCCGCCGCCGCCCCGCCCCGCGCTCATTCGCCTTCGTCGCGGTTGCCCTCGCGCTCGGTGCGACGGGTTGGGTCGGCTACACCGCGAACCTCGGCGGACAGATCCACCACCCCGAGGCACGCGACGGCTTCGTCGTGCCGGAAGAAGATCACGGCGACCGTAGCAGTGAGCGCGAGCATTCGGAGAGCGACGAGCACGAAGATTGAGCACGTGGAGCACGACGGGCGCGGGCGCGTTCCACCTAGCCTAAAAACTCGCCCCTATGCCGACCGACCTCGCCCAACTTGCTGAAACGCCCTGCGCCGACGCCATCCCCGTAGCGGCTGGCGAGGCGGCCGGCCTCCTCCGCGTCGAGGTGGACACGCAGCACGGCCGGATCGCAATCGACTACGACGCGGCCCGGCTGTCGGCGCGGCGGGCTGAAGGCCTCGCCCGAAAGATCGCGGCGGAACTGAGCCGCGCGCCGCTGGCGTGTACGCTCCACATCGGACAGGTCGGCGGGCGGAGCTGCGAGTCCTGCGCGCTCGCGCTCGAACGGCGGCTGCGAGCGGTCCCCGGCGTCGAAGGCGCATCGGCGAGCTTCCGCAGCGGGTCGCTCCGCGTCGATTACGACGGCACGCTGACCTCCCCCGAACAGGTCGCCCACATCGTCCGCGCGTTCGGTGCGCCGGAGGCCCCCGCCTTCACGCCGCCCCTCCGCGACACCGTCGGCGGCGAGGCCGCCCCGCTCGGCCCGGCCCCGTGGATGCGCTCGTGGCTGACCGGCGCGCGGCTCGAAGCCCTCTTCGCCGCCCTCGCGTTCGTCGGGATGACGGCGGGGCTCGTCGGCGGCTGGCTCGATGCACCGCCGCTCGTGCTCTGGGCGAGTTGGGCGGTCGCGTACGTCTTCGGCGGGTGGTTCGGGCTGCGGGCCGGGATCGAGGCCGTCCGCCATTTCACGGTGGACATCGACCTGCTAATGATCCTCGCCGCGCTCGGCGCGCTCGCCATCGGCGCGCCGTTCGAGGGGGCGATGCTGCTGTTCTTGTTCTCGCTCTCGAACGTCCTCCAGCACTACGCCATCGGCCGCTCGCGCCGGGCGATCCAGGCCCTGATGCAGCTCCGGCCCGACACCGCCCGCGTCCGCCGCGACGGCGCGCTCGTCGAGCTTCCCCTCGACGAAGTCGCCGTCGATGACGTGTTCGTGGTGAAGCCGGGCGAGCGGCTGGGGCTCGACGGGACCGTCGTGGCGGGCGAGAGCGACGTCGATCAGGCCTCGCTCACGGGCGAGTCCGTGCCCGTCACGAAGCGGCCCGGCGACGAGGTGTTCGGCGGGACGATCAACGGCGGCGGCTCGCTCGACATCCGCGTGACCAGGCCCGCCGCCGAGTCCGCGATTGCGAAGATGATCCAGCTCGTCGAGGAGGCGCAGAGCGAGAAGGCCGAGACGCAGCGGATCATCGACCGATTCGAGCAGCCGTACGCGCTCGGCGTGATCGGCGTGACCGTGCTCGCGATAGCGATCCCGCCGCTCTTCTTCGGCGCAGCGTTCGCCCCGGCGTTCTACCGCGCGATGACGCTGATGGTGGCGGCCTCGCCGTGCGCGCTCGTCATCTCCACGCCCGCCTCCGTCCTCTCGGCCATCGCCAACGGCGCGCGGCGCGGCATCCTGTTCAAAGGCGGCGTCTACGTCGAGGAGGCCGCCACGATCAAGGCCATCGCGTTCGACAAGACGGGCACGCTCACCGAGGGCAAGACGCGGCTGACCGACCTCCGCGTGCTGAGCGATGCGGCGGGCACGGAGGACGAACTGCTGGCCATCGCCGCGGCGGTGCAGGCCCGCTCCGAGCATCACCTCGCCCGCGCCACCGTCGAGGCCGCCACGACGCGCGGGCTCGCCGTGCCTGAGGCGACGGACTTTCAGGCCGCCATCGGCAAAGGCGTCCGTGCCTCGCTCGGCGGGACCGTCGTCCACATCGGAAATCCGCGCTATTTCGAGGGGCGAGCGGCCGAGGGATTGGACGCCGCCCTCGACGCTGTCGATGCGCTTCAACACGAAGGCAAGACCGCTGTCGTCGTCGCCCGCGAGCGGGATGGTACGCTGGAAATGCTTGGCGTGACGGCGTTCGCGGACACCCTCCGCCCCGGTGCCGCCGAGGTCGTCCGCGACCTCAAGCGGCTCGGCATTCGCGTCGTGATGCTGACGGGCGACAACCGCGTGGTCGCCGAGCAGATCGCCCGCGAAGCCGGCGTCGACGAGGTCTACGCCGACCTGCTGCCGGAGCAGAAGGTCGAGATCGTCCGCACGATCCGCGAAACGGTCGGACCGGTAGCGATGGTGGGCGACGGAGTGAACGACGCGCCCGCGCTCGCCACGGCCACGCTCGGCATCGCGATGGGCGCGGCGGGCACCGACGTCGCGCTCGAAACGGCCGACCTCGTGCTCATGTCCGACGACCTCGGCAAGATCGCCTACGCGATTGGCCTCTCGCGGAAGACGCGGCGCACCCTCATCGCGAACCTCTCGTTCGCCGTCGGCATCATCATCGTGATGGTCGCGTCCATCCTCACGGTCGGGCTGCCGCTCCCGCTCGCCGTCGTCGGGCACGAGGGGAGCACGGTGCTCGTCTCGCTCAACGGCCTGCGCCTGCTCGGCTTCCGGGGGCCGAGCTGACGGAACCGCCCCGGCGCATCCCGTTTTCAGAGGGCATGCCCGCCCTCCCCATCGACCCGATCCTGCCCGACCTGCGGGCGACGCTGCGCGCGCACCCGAGCGCCGTCCTCCAAGCCCCGCCCGGCGCGGGCAAGACGACGCGAGTGCCGCTCGCGCTCCTCGGGGAGGATTGGCTCGGCGGGCAGCGAATCGTGATGCTGGAGCCGCGCCGCCTCGCGGCCCGCGCCGCCGCCCACCGGATGGCCGCGACGCTAGGCGAGCGCGTCGGGCAGACGGTCGGCTACCGGGTACGGATGGACACGCGGGTCGGCCGGGACACGCGCATCGAGGTTGTGACCGAGGGCGTGCTGACGCGGATGCTCCAGAGCGACCCGGCGCTGGGCGGCACCGGCTTGGTCATCTTCGACGAGTTCCACGAGCGAAATCTCCCCTCGGACCTCGGCCTCGCCTTCGCCCTCGAAACCCAAGAGGCGCTGCGGCCCGACCTCCGCCTGCTCGTGATGTCGGCCACGCTCGACGGCGACCGGGTGGCGGCGCTCCTCGGCGACGCGCCGCTGCTCACGAGCGAGGGCCGCGCCTATCCCGTCGAGACCCACACCCTCGACCGGATGCCGGAGCCGCACTGGAAGATCGAAGGCCACGCCGTCGCGGCGGTGCACCGGGCACTGGGCGAGCACGAAGGGGACCTCCTCGTTTTTCTACCAGGCGCAGGCGAGATCCGCCGAACCGAGACGATGCTGGCCGAAGCCGCGCTGCCGCCAGGCGTCGCCGTCGCCCCGCTCTACGGGAGCCTCTCCCAGAGCGAGCAGGACCGGGCGATCGCGCCGAGCCGCGAGGGGGAGCGCAAGGTCGTCCTCGCCACCCCGATTGCCGAGACGAGCCTGACGATCGAGGGCGTCCGCGTGGTCATCGACGGCGGCCTCGCCCGCGCCCCACGCTTCGACCCGAACAGTGGCCTATCGAGGCTGGAGACCGTCCGCATCTCGAATGCCTCGGCGGAGCAGCGGCGGGGGCGGGCCGGGCGGCTCGGGCCGGGCGTCTGCTACCGCCTGTGGACGCCGCCCGTCCAGGCCCACCTCGCCCCCCACACCCCGCCGGAAATCCTCACGACGGACCTCGCCCCGCTCGCGCTCGACCTCGCGGCGTGGGGGGCCCGCACGCCGTCGGACCTCCGCTGGCTCGACCCGCCGCCGGGGGCGGCCTTCGACGCCGCCCGCGACCTCCTCGCCGAGCTGGGGGCCGTCGAGCGCGGAGCGATCACACCGCACGGACGGGAGATGGCGGCACTCGGCCTCCACCCGCGCCTCGCCCACCTCGCCC
>JBBSMX010000148.1:0-10150 GCA_038232935.1 Rhodothermales bacterium
GAACTGCGACGAATCAGCGCGGCGTGGTCGTCAGAACGGACGGCAGCACAGCAGGGCGTCGACTGGCAGTTCACGACGGCTGACGCGCGGGTGAAGTTGAAGCGCCTCTACCCGACATACACTCTGTGACGCTGCACTAGTAGTGGCTACGCAGACGGATGCTCCAAGCTACCATCCCAAGGTCGTCCCTCGCGCCGGGTGCCCGGTGCGCTCGAACCGCGTCTCGCGCTCCGGCCCGAAGGTGGCCGTGGCGAGGTTCTCGGCCAGACGCCACGCATCGTGCAGGGACCCAAGACCGACCGTGCCGTGCTCGACCGGCTCCGCGAGCGGCATCTCGGCCGACCTCCTGCACCAGATGGCGCTCCCCAAGGGGTTCCAGGCGGAAGACCTCAGCCCCCATCGGCCTAGGAGGCGTGGCGGATCGTCCGTCCCTCACGAGCACGGCAGGAAAAACCATTTCGGTATCGCGGTTCCTCGGCGTACATTATCACGATGGCGATGTGCTTTTTCGCCACAAAAAGCAGGCTGGGTGCTCCGATGGACCATGACTCTATGCAGACAGCCCACTGGTTGGGCGTCACGCTGTACAGCATCGGCGATGCGGTCATCGCCACCGACGCGGACGCTCGGGTCACCTTCATGAACCCAGTAGCGGAGGCACTGACCGGCTGGACGATGGAGGAAGCCGACGGGGTCCTGTTGGAGAAGGTGTTCGACATCGTCAGCGAGGAGACGCGCCAAACCGTCGAGAACCCCGTCACGAAGGCGCTGCGCGAGGGCGTCGTGGTGGGCCTGGCGACCCACACCCTCCTCATCGCCCGGGACGGCACGGAACGCCCCATCGACGACAGCGCCGCCCTCTTCCGGGACGAGGCGGGGCAGGTGGCCGGCGCCGTCCTCGTGTTCCGGGACATCAGCGAGCGCAAGGGGCACGAGCGCGCGTTGCGGGAGTCCCTCGACTACGCCACCGGCATCATCGCCACGCTGCACGAGTCGCTGCTCGTGCTGGACGAGGACCTGCGGGTCGTCTCGGCGAACGCCTCGTTCTATCAGGCCTTTCAGGTGTCGGAGGAAGACACGGAAGGCCACTTCATCTACGAGCTGGTTCAGGGGGAGTGGGATCTTCCCCGGTTGCGCACGCTGCTGGAGGAGTTGCTGCCGCAGAACCATGAGTTCAAGGACGTCGAGGTGGAGCACGCGTTTCCGGAGATCGGCCTGAGGGTCATGCGGCTCAACGCTCGCCGCGTCCGCAAGCCGGACGATCACTCGGAGCTCATCTTGCTGGCGATCGAGGACGTGACCGACGCCCGGATAGCGCAGCGGCGGGTGAGGGATTCCGAGCAGCGCTACCGCCGGCTGTTCGAATCGGCTCGGGACGGCATCCTCATCCTCGATGCCGGGACGATGACGATCGTCGATGCCAACCCATACATGAGCGAGCTGCTGGGGTACTCGCACGAGGAATTCGAGGGGAAGCAGCTCTGGGAGATCGGCCTGTTCCAGGACAAGGCGGAGAGCGAAGCCGCCGTTCGGACGTTGCGCGAGGTTGGCTACGTCCGCTACGAAGACCTCCCGCTCGAGAGTGAGGCCGGCGTCGTCCGAGAGGTCGAGTTCGTCTGCAACGTCTACGAGGAGGACGGGCGCCAGGTGGCCCAGTGTAACATCCGCGACATCACCGAGCGCCGGCGGCTGGAGCGGCAGATTCATGAGCAGGCCCGCGCCCTGGCGGACGCCGGCCGCCGCAAGGACGAGTTCCTGGCGATGCTCTCGCACGAGCTCCGCAACCCGATGGCCCCGATCTTCAATGCGCTCCAGCTGATCGGGCAGCTGAACGGCGAGAACGTCCTCCAGCGGGAGGCCCGAGGGGTGATCGAGCGGCAGGTGCGCCACCTCTCCCGGCTGGTGGACGACTTGCTGGAGGTCTCCCGCATCACGACGGGACGCATCCGCCTGCACATCGAGCGGGTAGACCTGAACGGCGTCGTGCGCCGGGCCCTGGAGCGCGCGCAGCCGCTGATCGACCGCCGCGAGCAGCGGATCACCGTCTCGCTCCCGGACCGCGTCCTCTGGCTCCGAGCCGACGCGGCCCGGCTCGAGCAGATCGTGGGCAACCTGCTGAACAACGCCTCGAAGTACGGACAGGTCGGCGGACACATCGGGCTGACAATCGAGTCCGAGGGCGGCCACGCCGTCCTCCGTGTCCGCGACGACGGGATCGGCATGGCGCCCGACCTCGTGCCTCACATCTTCGACCTGTTCACGCAGGCGGACAAGTCCCTGGACCGGGCCGAAGGCGGACTGGGCATCGGCCTGGCGCTGGTGAAGAACCTCGTCGAGCTGCACCGGGGGGCCGTCGAGGCCTTCAGCGCGGGCACCGGACGAGGCAGCGAGTTCGTGGTGCGGCTACCCCTCGCCTCTGGAGACGAGGTGCCTCTGACACCCGCTCCGGCGCAGCCCCCGACAGCAACGGCGGCCCCGCTGAAGGTCCTGGTCGTGGACGACAGCGAGGACGCCACCCGGATGTCGGCGATGCTCCTGCGGTCCTGGGGTCACGAGGTCCGCGTGGCCCACGACGGCGCGACGGCTCTGGAGCGGGCGGCCGGGTTCTACCCACACGTGATCCTGTTGGACATCGGGCTGCCCGGCATGGACGGCTACGAGGTAGCCCGACAGGTCCGGCAGACGCCCCACCTCGAAGACGTGCGGCTGGTGGCCGTCACCGGGTACGGGCAGGAAACCGACCGCCAGCGCTCGCAGGAGGCCGGCTTCGATGTCCACCTCGTGAAGCCGGTCGAGTCCGCCGACATCAAAGCGATGCTGGCCGAACTCCATACCCAGCTATGAGATGGCCCACTGACTTCTTTATGGAGGTGCTCCGTATGACAGATCCCGACCAACAGCCCCACGACGAACACCTCCACCAGTTCGTTCACGACATCAATCAATGCCTGTACATAATCGGCATGGCGACGGAGGTCCTCAAAGGTGTTCAGGACGACAAGAGCCAGATGGCCGAAGTCTGTGAGTTGATAGACAAAGAGCGAAGGACAGCGGTAGAGCTCCTCGCTGAGTTCCTTCGCGGTCCCCCCCCCGCAGATCGACCGGGGACGGTAATCGAGGAGTCGCCACTGCACGAGACGTAGCGTTCTGCCGTCGTACCTCGCCCGATTGCCTCTGCACGTGTATCCATCTCTCCTGCTGTTTCTTCACTCAGGGTTACCGAATCAGTGACACCGAGGCGGGTTTCCGGACGATCACGTCTGTACCCAGCGCAGGGGCTGGCGTCTGGGTGCGCAGCGGCTCTAGCTGTTAGGACACGTCCAGTCAGCGTGTGTTCATGAACGTGGAGCCAAGCGGTCGAGCAGCAGCCACGTCAGCGCGAGGTAGATGAACGCCTCGACGGTCGAGGCCAGCCGCTCGAAGTCGTGAACGAGGCGGCGGCACCGCTTCAGCCATGCGAACGTCCGCTCGACCACCCACCGGCGAGGAACGGCCACGAACCCGCTCTCCGGCGCGCCCTCGGGCCGACCCACCACCTCGAAGTCGATCTCTTGGCCCGCCGCGTGCTCGGCGAGCGGGCCGCTCACGTACGCCCCGTCGTCGGGCCGATGGCCCACTGCTCGTCGGTGAGGTCAGTGGAGTACGGGCGGTGGCTCATGGCGTGGTGGTCAGGAGGACCACGTTAACGCTCCATTCATGATCAGGCTCTGACTGGGTAGGGACGGCTATGCAGGCTGCGCGACGCGCTCGAAGCGGGTCTCGCGTTCCGGCTCGAACACCCCCGCCGCCGCATGGAACCGTCGCTCCTCGACGGTGAAGTGATTGGGCCAGACGCAGATCTGGTTGTAGAAGTTGACGTGGCGGTTGCTCCCCCGCCCTCGGCTGCTCGTCGCCGTCCCCGCGCTCGCGATCACGATCCGCTGCCCCCGCTCGACGTCGATCTCGACGTTCTCGACGTGGCTCATGTGGAGGTGGCCGCACAGCAGCAACTCGACACCCGCGCTGCCCGCGGCCTGGAGCGCCTTCTCCGCCCCGCGTGCGACGTCGTGCGAGCCGAGCGCGCGGAGCCGCGTGAGATGGTGGTGGACGACGAGGACGCGAAACGTTTCGGGCGGCTGCGCCTCGAAAAATGTCCGCATCTGTTCGAGGTGCCGAGGCCGGATTTTCCCACCCTTGATGGTGAGCCCGTACGCCGAGTTGAGCCCGAACGCGGCTAGCCCTTCCATCGCGAAGGCAGGCGTCGTGTCGTCGCCGATGAAGCGACGGAAGCGGGAGGCCGAGCGGAAGATGCGCTCGAACGGGTTGTGCCACCAGGCACTCACATCGTGGTTGCCGGGTACCACGAGCACGGGAGGCTCGAACGCGTCGATCATCGCGCACGCCGCCTCGAACTCGCGCGTCCGCGCCCGCTGCGTCAGGTCGCCCGAAAGCACGACGAGGTCCGTGTCCGCCCTGTTCACCTCATCCACGAGCACAGGCACGACGCGCTCGTGCGCTATCTTTCCGAAGTGGATGTCCGAGAGGTGCGCGAGCCGGAACGCTGGAGGGTCGGGGGTCGAGGGTCGGGAGTCGGGAGTCAGCGATTCCACGGAGCGGTCTGGCTAGACGAGAGAGGAGAGGACCTGTACGCATGAGGGCCGCCAAACGCTCCGAGCCCGTCACGCTAATGTTCACCTGCCCATCTCAACACGGCGGTTCAGGTAGCCCTCATAGTCGGGGAGGCGGCGCTCGTGCGGCGTGTCGAGTAGCGGCGAGGCCAGGATGAAGTCGGCCGAGGCGCGGTTGCACGCGATGGGGATGTTCCAGACGACGGCGATACGGAGAAGCGCCTTCACGTCGGGGTCGTGCGGCTGCGATTCGAGCGGATCCCAGAAGAAGATGAGCAGGTCTACCTCCCCCTCCGCGATGCGCGCGCCGAGTTGAAGATCGCCGCCGAGCGGACCGCTGTTCAGGCAGAGCACGTCGATCCCCAATACCTCCTCCAGTAGGCGCCCTGTCGTTCCGGTCGCAATCACCTCGTGCTGGACGAGCACGGCGCGGTTGTAGGTCGCCCAGTCGAGCAGATCCTCCTTCTTGTGATCGTGCGCCACGATGGCGATCCGCTTACGGGGACCCATCGGAGGCCCGAGGAGGTGGGCAGTGGAAGCTTGCGGACTGAGCGAGGCCATGGGTCAGCGATCGAGCGGGAGCGAAGGGAAGGCCCTTCGCTCCCGGGTTACAGCAACAGGTTCATCGGCTCTTCGAGGTAACGTACCACGTCGGCGAGGAACTGCGCGCCGGTCGCGCCATCGACGACGCGGTGGTCGCAGGAGAGCGTCACCTTCATCCGCTTGCCGGGGACGATCTCGCCATCCTCCACGACGGGCACGTCACGGATCGCACCGATGGCGAGGATGCACGCATTCGGCGGGTTGATGATGGCCGTGAACTCCTCGATCCCGAACATGCCGAGGTTGCTCGTGGTGAACGTCGAGCCCTCCCAGTCCTCGGGCTGAAGCTGCCGGTTCCGGGCGCGCTCGGCGAGGCCGCGCGTCTCCTCGGAGATCTGCGCAAGCCCCTTCTGGTCGGCGTGGCGGATGACGGGCGTGAGCAGCCCCTCGTCCACCGCGACGGCCACGGCGACGTTCACGACATGGTGCCGCCGAATCTCGCCTTCCTTTTCGAGATACGACGCGTTGACGCTCGGGTGCTGCCGGAGCGCGACGGCACACGCCTTCGTGACGAGGTCGTTGAAGGAGATCTTCGGGCGACCCTGCGCCTCGGCCATCGCGTTGAGTTGGGTCCGCACGGCAACGGCCCGCGCCATGTCGATCTCGACGGTGAGGTAGAAGTGCGGCGCGGTGAACTTGCTCTCGGCGAGCCGCCGCGCTATCGTCTTGCGCATCTGCGTGATCGGCACCGACTCGTACCCCTCGTCGCTGACGACGGGCGAGGGCGCGGGTTTCGGTGCCGGGCGCGGGGCGCGGTCAGGCGCACGCTCGGCCGGGGGTGGGGCAGCAGCGGGTTTCGCGGCCGGGGCGGCAACGGGCGCATCGCCGGCGAGCGCCGCTTCCACGTCCCGCTTGACAATCCGCCCTTCGGGGCCACTCCCCCGCAGGCTCGCGAGGTCCACGCCGCCTTCGCTCGCCATCCGGCGGGCTAGGGGCGACGCTTTCACACGCCCCTCGTCGGTTGGCGCAGCGGGGGCTGCGCCGGCCGGCGTCGGCACGGGCTCGGGCTTCTGCCCTTCGTGGCCGTATCCCTCCGGTACACCCGCCGCGCCGTCACCCGACGGGGCCGACTGCTTGGCGGCCTCGGACGTCTCAGCCTCGGCAACTGGTTCCGCTTCAGGTTCGGGTTCCACTGCTGCCTCCGCTGCCTCCGCTTCGGCAGCCTCCGGCTCTGGGGCTTCGCTTTCCGACCCGCCGCCGTACTTGGCGAGGATGTCCGAGATGTCCTCGCCTTCCTGCCCGAGCACGGCGATCAGCCCGCCAATCGGCACGCTCGCGCCGTCGGTGACGACCTTCTTCAGCAGCACGCCGTCGTCGTAGACCTCGAGGTCCATCGTCGCCTTGTCCGTCTCGACCTGGGCGACCACGTCGCCGGCGGAGACGGCGTCTCCCTCTTCAGCGAGCCACGCGACGAGGACGCCCTCCTCCATCGTGTCGCTCATCTTGGGCATTTCTACGGCTGTCGCCATGAGGTTTGAGGTTATGGGTTAGAAGTAGGAGGTCGGGGATGGAGCGCTTCAAACCTCCAACCTAGTCCGCGTACATCACCTTTTTTGCCGCGGCGATGGCTTCGTCCACCGTCGGCATCCAGGCTTCGATGAGGTTTTTGGCGTAGGGCGCCGGGGTGTCTTTGGCCGTGACGCGCGCGATCGGTGCATCGAGGAAGTCGAACGCCTGCTGCTGGACGCGGAAGGCGACCTCGCTGGCGATCCCGCCATACGGGCTGCACTCGTCGATGATGACGAGCCGGTTCGTCTTCCGCACCGACTCCAGCACCGTCTCGGTGTCGAACGGGCGAAGCGTGCGCGGGTCGATCACGGTGGCCTCATAGCCCTGCTTGCTCAGCTCCTCGGCCGCCTCCATCGCCAGCCAGTAGCTCTTCGAGTGGGCGACGAACGTGACGGCGTCGCCTTCGCGCGCGACGCGGGCTTTGCCGATCGGGATCGTGTAATCCTCGGCGTCCGAGACCTCGCCTTTGAGGCCGAACATGAGCTCGCTCTCCATGAAAAGGACGGGGTCGTCGTCGCGGATCGCGCTTTTGAGGAGGCCCTTCGCGTCGTCGGGGTTGCTCGGGGCGATGACTTTCAGACCGGGGACGTTGGTGTAGAACGCCTCGGTGGAGTTGTTGTGCGTGGCCGCGAGTTGGCCGGCCGCGCCGTTGCCGCCGCGAAATACGATGGGCACCTTGAGCTGGCCGCCGCTCATGTAACGCATCTTCGCCGCGTTGGATACGATCTGGTCGAAGGCGACGAACGTGAAGTTCCACGTCATGAACTCGATGATCGGCCGGAGCCCCATCATCGCCGCGCCGATGCCCATGCCGGCAAAGCCGTTCTCCGAAATCGGCGTGTCGATCACGCGCTTCGGCCCGAACTGGTCGAGCATGCCTTCGGAGACCTTATAAGCCCCGTTGTACTCGGCCACCTCTTCGCCCATCAGGAAGACGTTCTCGTCGCGCTCCATCTCCTCGACCATCGCGGCGCGGAGGGCCTCGCGGAATTGCAGTTCAGCCATGCTTCTAGATTTTGCTCGTCACCCTGCGCGGAGCGAAGGATGCCTGTGATAATTGAGTGGTGCTACACGATGAAGGGGTAGTCGTCCTGCGCGTAGACGTCTTCGTACATCGTCTCCACGGGTGGGAACGGGCTGTTCTCGGCGAACTCGACGGATTCGAGCACGACTTGCTTCACTTCTTCGTCGACGCCGTCGAGCTGCTCGTTGTCCGCGATGCCGTGGTCCACGAGGTACGCCTTGAGGCGGATGATGGGATCCTCGTTCTTCTTCGATTCCATCTCCTCCTTCGTGCGGTACTTCTGCGGGTCGGACATCGAGTGGCCGCGGTAACGGTATGTGCGGATCTCGACGAGGGCCGGGCGCGACTCCTCACGCGCCTGCTTCGCGAGCTCGCTCATCGCGTGGTAGACCTCGAACACGTCCATCCCGTTGACGACGGCGCCGGTCATGTCGTAGGCGTAGGCCTGCTTGTAGAGCTCCGGCTGCGCGGTGGCGCGCTCGACGCTCGTGCCCATCCCGTACTGGTTGTTCTCGCAGCAGAGGAGCACGGGGATGTCGTAGAGCGAGGCGAGATTGGCCGCCTCGTGGAACGCGCCCTGGTTGATGGCCCCATCCCCGAAGAAGCCGACCGCGACGTTCCCCGTCTCTTTGTACTTCGCCGCGAAGCCGAGCCCGACCGCGACCGGGATCTGCCCGCCGACGATCCCGTGCCCGCCGTAGAAGTGGTGCTCGACGTCGAAGAAGTGCATCGAGCCGCCCTTGCCGCGCGACGACCCATCGATCTTGCCGAAGAGCTCGGCCATGCACTCGTTGGCCGTCATGCCGCGAGCGAGGCCGAGGCCGTGGTCGCGGTAGGCCGTGATGATCGGGTCGGCAGGCTGGAGAGCCTGGATGGTGCCGGCGGAGACGGCTTCCTGCCCGATGTAGAGGTGGAGGAAGCCGGAGATCTTCTGGCGGCCGTACATCTGCGCGGCGCGCTCCTCGAAGCGGCGCTGGAGCAGCATGCTCCGGTACATCGCCAGGAGGTCGTCCTCGCTCAACCCGAGCGACTCGTGGGTGTGCCCGCCCTCGGTGTAGAACCGGAAGTCAGCCCCCTCGGGCGCATCCTTCGGAGGCCCGGTGGGCAGCCGGCCGTTGTCCTTTTTGGCTTCGGAGGCCGTAGCAGATGCGTCGTTCTTGCCCTTCGCCGCGCGCTTGCGCGGGGCCTTTTTCGTCTCGTTCGCCATCGGAGCGTGCGGGTTCGTAAGAGGGGCTACTCGGCACGAACGGAAGGCCGCCGCGCCGGGGTCCGCAATATACCACGGGCGGCGCTACGCGGCCCCGCCCAGCGCAGGATCGCCGACGCCGAGGGGATGTTTTCGACGCCACGGCACCCACCCGCGCATTTCCCGCCACCCGTGCCCTACCCCATGTACCCCGTCCTGCGTAGTTTCCGGCTCGCCGACCCGTTACCCGCTTGACCGAACGTGCCCCCATCTCAGCACCCTCCGCCGACGCGCCGCGCGTGCTCGTGGTCGTGCCGACGTACGACGAAGCGGCGAACGTCAGCGCCCTGCTGCGGCAGGTGATCGCGCTGCCGGGCCGCTACGACGTCCTCGTCGTGGACGATGGTTCACCGGACGGGACGGCCGACCTCGTCCGCGACGTGCAGGCCGAGTTTCCCGACCGCGTCCACCTCATCGAGCGCGCGGGGAAACAGGGACTCGGTACGGCCTACTTGCTCGGCTTCCGCTACGCCCGCGATCACGGCTACCTCTACATCTGCGAGATGGACGCCGACTTCTCGCACAACCCCGCCGACCTCCCCCTCCTCGTCGAAGCCGTCCGCGCCGGGGCCGATGTGGCGGTCGGGAGCCGGTACGTCGACGGCGTGCGCGTGCTGAACTGGCCGCTCTCCCGGCTCATCCTCTCCTACGGCGCGGGCATCTACACCCGCGCGATCACACGGCTCCCGGTGCAGGACGTCACCGCCGGCTTCAAGTGCTTCCACCACCGCGTCCTCCAGGCCATCGACTTCGACCGCGTCTCCTCCAACGGCTACTCGTTCCAGATCGAGATGACGTACCGCGCGTGGCGGAAGGGGTTCACCGTCGTCGAAGTGCCGATCACGTTCACCGAGCGGACCGAGGGTCAGAGCAAGATGAGCAAGGGCATCGTCCGCGAGGCCGCCTTCAAAGTGTGGGAGCTTCGCTTCCGCGATCTGCTCGGAAAGCTGTAATGCGTGAAACGTGAAACGTAAGGGGGCTTGCTCGGACGTGTCGCCGTCGGCACCCTTACGTTTTATGCTTTACGTTTGGGGCTGACCTAGATAACGGTCCAGCGTAGGAGGGTTGTCAGTAGTTCGCGTGGCGACCCGTAGTTGAACCGCCACTCAGACTCCTTCAAAAACAGCTCGAAATGAGCCTTCGGGATCCCATTATACCGCC
>JBBSMX010000149.1:0-10102 GCA_038232935.1 Rhodothermales bacterium
CGCCTCAACGATCCCGACGAACGGCGCGCTGAGCCGGCCGAACGCGAGGCGGGCCGCTGCGAGGTCGTCCGCGTCGGCGAGGGCTTGCGCGTTCGTGCGGATCGCCGTGAGATCGTCGGCGTGCGTGTGCCAGAAGTGCGGGTCCCCTTCGATGGGCGTCTCGCCGAGCTTCGCGACGGCGGTGTCGAGGGCACGGGCCTGCTTAGCGATGCCTGCGAGCTCGTCCGATGCGAGCGCCGTCTGGATGGCGAGATAGGCGTCGAGCGCTGCCCTCAGGCCTTCGGGCGCAGCCGCCATCGGCATCGCATCGTGCTGCATCTCAGACATGGCGCTGTGATCCATCGCCGGCATCGCCTCGTGGTTCATCGCCGAGTGATCCATCGGCGCTCCCTCCATGTCCATCATGCCGCCCTCGTCGGGGTTCATCCCGGCCATGCTCCCTGCCGGCGGGTGGCCGTCGGGACGAAGCGGAGCGGGCAGGTCGGGCTGCGGCACAGGATCGAGCGTGGTGTACTCGACCCCGGCCGCAGCCGTGCTCGCCGTAGGCGAGGCAGGGTGATCGGTGGAGGTTGTGACGGACGTGGCCGGAGAGCAGGCTGCGAGCACGGCCGCGAGGGAAAGAGCGAGGAGCATGCGCATGACAGAGCGTCTATAGTTGGATGAGGGAGTCGAACGGTTCAGCGGGGTGCTCGTTGCCGGCAAACGGCCTTAAATCCCGCTAAGGTGCGAACCCGCCGCCGCACGCTACCTTATCACCTGCTCCCTTCCCAGCACCCGAACGGCATGACGTGGGTCCTCCTCATCGAAGACGAAGCGCGCCTCGGCGACAGCGTGAAGCGCGGGCTGGAAGAGGAGGGCTTCACCGTCGACCTCGCCCGCGACGCCCGCGAGGGCGAGGCGAAGGCGCTCGCGAATGGCTACGACGCGTTCGTCGTCGACTGGCGGCTCCCCCACGGCGACGGCAAGTCGATCGTCGAGACGCTGCGGGCGGAAGGGCGGCACGAGCCGGTCCTCATGCTCACGGCACTCGGCGATGTCGGCCACCGCGTGGCCGGGCTGGAGGCCGGGGCCGACGACTACCTCCCCAAGCCGTTCGCCTTCGAGGAGCTCGTGGCCCGGCTCCGGGCGCTCCTCCGCCGCCCTCCGCTCCAGCAACAAGAGCGCATCCTCGCGGCGGGCGACCTCGTGATGGATACGGCGAGCCGCCGCGTGACGCTCGCGGGGCCGGATGGCGAGGCCCTCTTCAACCTCCGGCCGAAGGAGTACGCCCTGCTCGAGCTCCTCCTCCGCAACGCCGGGGCCGTCCTCTCGCGCACCGTCATCGCCGAGCGCGTGTGGGGTGACGCCCTCTACGTCACCGACAACGCCCTCGACGTGACCGTCTCCGGCCTGCGGCAGAAGGTGGCCGACGCCGGGCGCGAAGCGGGCGCTGCCATCGTTCCCGAGGTCGAGACCATACGGGGCGTCGGCTACCGCCTCGTGGTGGAGGGCTAGCGCCGTGCTCCGACGCCCGCTCCCGATCTCGCTCCGCCTCACGCTCTGGTACGGGCTGACGCTGCTGCTGCTACTCAGCGCGTTCGCCGTCTTCTGCTACACCGGCTTCCACCTCGCCCTCCACCGCGACTTCGACCGCCACCTCACGCACGAGCAGCGCGAGCTACTGCCCTTCGTCACGGTCGATGAAAACGGCCCACGCTTCGAGGAGTTGGGGGAATTGACCTCGGTGGCGTACCGATCCGAAGGCGTTTACGGCACGTACGTCCGCCTGCTCACACCCGACGGCGAGGTCCGCTACCAGAGCCCCAACTTCGACGGCTACCCCCCGCTCCCCGTCGCCCTTCCTGCGGAGGCCGTCGAGACCTCGGAGAGTATCACGTGGAACGGGCTGCCCGCGCGGACACGCTACGTCCCCCTCCGCACGTCCGGCGCTGACACGCCGCTTCTCGGCTGGCTCGAACTCACCGGGTTCGAGTGGTCGCTGCATCAGGAGTTGCACCGGCTCCGATTCACGCTCATCCTCGGTGTCCTCCTCAGCGTGGCCTTTGCCCTCGGCGCGGGGTGGTGGCTGGCGCGGCGCACGCTCCGGCCCGTCTCGACGATGACCGAGGCCGCCGGGCGGATGGGGGCCCGCGACCTCTCGGCCCGCCTCCCCGCCGACTTCGGTACGCGCGACGAACTAACCGAGCTCGCCGAGACGTTCAACGGCCTGCTCGACCGGCTCGAACGCTCCGTCGAGCGCGAGCGGCGGTTCACGGCGAATGCCGCGCACGAACTGCTGACGCCGCTCGCCACGCTACGCAGCGAAGCCGAGGTAGCGCTCCGGCGTGAGCGCGCGGCCCCCGACTACCGCGACGCGCTCGGCCGCCTGCTCCTCGACGTGGAGCGGATGACGGCGACGGTGCAGGGCCTCCTCCAGCTCGCCCGCGCCGACGCCCTCTCGAAACGGCCCGAAGACCGGCTCGACCTCTCGGCGCTCGTCGAAGACCGGGTCGGCCGCGCCCGCACGCACGCGGCAGGGCGAGGCGTCGCCCTGCACGCGGACGTGGCACCGGGCATCGTGATCTCAGCGCAGGCCCCTCCCCTCGCCGAGGTCGTCGACAACCTCCTCTCGAACGCGGTGAAGTACACCCCTACAGGCGGCCGGATCGACCTCCGCCTCGACCACGGCGACAGAGCCGCCCTTCTCACCGTGAGCGACACGGGGGCCGGGTTCTCCGGGGTCGAGGCCGACCGCCTCTTCGACCGGTTCTACCGCTCCGACGACGCGGCCGTGCAGGCGGAGCCGGGGAGCGGGCTCGGGCTCTCCATCGTGCGCGCCATCGTCGAGGGCTACGGCGGGCACATCGAAGCTCGGAGCGAGGGTCCCGGACGGGGAGGCCTGTTCGTCGTGCGCCTCCCTCTCGATGGGGACACGCGGTGAGCACGTCCTCGCCCCAGACCCGCGCGGCCGTCGAGTACGACCGCTTCGCGCCCACCTACGACCGCCGCTGGCACCGTTACATCCGCTGCACGCTCGATATCCTCGATGCCCACGCTGCCATCGACCCGGCCGAGCGCGTGCTCGACGTGGGCTGCGGGACCGGCGCGTTCCTCGCCCGCCTCCTTCACCGCCACCCCGACCAGCAGGCGGCCGGCGTCGACGTCTCGGAGGGGATGCTGGCGGCGGCCCGCGCCAAGCTGACCTCTCACCCGCACGTCCGTCTCGCGCACGCCCCCGCCGAGGCGCTTCCCTTCGACGATGCGTCCTTCGACGTAGGCGTGGGGGCGAGCGCCTTCCACTACGTCCCGACGCCCGAGGCCGCCCTCGCCGAGGCCGCCCGCGTGCTCCGGCCCGGAGGCCGCCTCGTCCTCCTCGACTGGTGCCGCGACCCGTGGCGCATGGAGGCGCTCGACGCCTTGCTCCGGCTCGTCGATCCGGCCCACGTTCGCGCCTACACGCTCGGCGAGCTGGACGGGATGCTCCGTGCCGTCGGCTTCGCCCCTGTCAGGCTCGGCCGGCACCGGTGCGGGCTGTGGGGGCTGATGACGGCGGTCGCTGCCCGCCCATAGCGCGTACATGGCCTCGCGTGAGGCCCACGCGACCACCGCTCCTCCGCCCTCGCCGAACTGAACCTTAGCGCCATTTAAGGTCAGTCGGCGGCTCTTCCCTCGCCCCGTGCAGTAAGACGGGGCACCCTCACCCCTCCTCTCTCGTGCTCATGTCCTACAAACGTTTCGCCGCCATGATCGTCACCTCGACGGTCGTGATGTTCGGCCTGATGTACTCGACCGCCTACCGCCTCGACCACGTGTGGTTCAGCCAGACCCGCTTCTGGATGGCGCTCTACATGGGGGCTACGATGGCCGTCATCATGCTCGGGTTCATGCTGAGCATGTACTCCGACAAGAAAAAGAACGTCGCCATCTTCGCGGGCTGCGCGGTCCTCTTCACCGTCACTCTCTTCCTCGCGCGTAGCCAGGACACCGTCCATGACGTCGCGTGGATGAAGGCGATGATCCCGCACCACTCCATCGCGATCCTGACGAGCGAGCGGGCGGAGATCTCGGACCCGCGCGTCCGCCGCCTCGCCGACGAGATCATCCTCGCGCAGCGCCGCGAGATCGCCGAGATGGAAGCGCTCATCGCCGACCTCGAAGACGCCGACCTCGAAGACGCCGACTACGAGGGGCGCGAGCCGATCCCGCCCTCGGTGCCCCCAGTGGAGGGCGGCTCGGTGGACAAGACCGGGCCTGTGCCCGGCGCTCCCGCCCTGAGGCTCGCCTCGAGCCCGCTCGTCGGCAACGTCTTGATGATTGAGGAGGTGAAGGTGGTCTCCGACGCGTGGGTCGTCGTCCACCCCGCCGCCGCCGGGGGCGGCCCCGACGCCTCGACCGTCCTCGGCCGTTCGTTCATTCAGCACGGGACGACGGAGCGCGTGCCCGTGGACCTCGACACACCCGTAGCACCGGGGGCGACGCTCTACGCCATGCTCCACGACGACACCGGCGAGATCGGCATCTTCGAGTTCGGGGGTGCGGGCACCCCCGATCAGCCCCTCACGAAGGACGGCGACCCCGTCGTCCAGCCCCTCTCGGTCCGGTGAGCCCGCCGCGCTCTGCGTCCCCACGGACATACTCTTCGTCCTCCACGGCCTCTCTGAACGAAATAGCTCCGTTGCCATGAAATACGCGCTCACCGTCCTCGCCACCCTCGTCGTCCTGCTCCTACTCGCGCTCGTCTTCCCCTACACCGGGATCTACAACGTGGCCGCCACAGACGGCCACACCGACTTCGGCCAGTGGTTTCTCAACACGACCTCGACGAAGTCCATCCAGGCCCGCGCCGATGGCATCGCGGTCCCCGCCGACCTCGCCGATTCCACACGGGTCGTCCGCGGCGCGGGCAACTACGCCGCCATGTGCCAGACGTGCCACGGCGGGCCGGGCGCGGAGCGGGGCGAGATCGGAAAGGGGATGGTGCCGCAGCCGCCGCGTCTGAGTGAGGCCGCCCCGGAGTGGACACCCGAGGAGATCTACTGGATCCTTGATCACGGGATCAAGAACGCGGGGATGCCCGCCTTCAGCCCGACGCACGATGAGGAGGCGCTGTGGGACCTCGTCGCCTTCACGAAGCAGCTCCCCGAGATGACGCCGGAGCGGTACGAGATGCTCGTCGCCGTCTCGCCCGGCCACCACAGCGAGGAAGGGCACGGCCACGGCGAGCACGAACATGAGGAAGACGGTGGCACGATGGAGGACGGCGAGGCCGAAGGTACCGGGCACCAAGACGACGGCCACACCCACTGACCGATGTCGCACGGAGCGCTCATGCCTCGCACGGCGGGGATGGCAGGGCGCTGTTCTCCCCGCAGGAGCGGTCCACCCACTCTCCGTCGGCGCGGGCCGAACATAGAAGCCGCTGCGCGTGTCGAAGTCCTCCTCCGCGAGGTCCCTCGTCTCCTGCTGCCCTCTCCCGTCTGCTCCATGCGCTGGCTCTCCGCCCTCCGCGCTCGCGCCCGCGCCCTCAAGCGGGAGATGGTCGCGCTGTACCTTGCCGGCCGCGACCCCCGCACGCCGTGGCCCGCTCGTCTCGTGGCCGCGCTCGTCGTCGGCTACGCCTTCAGCCCCATCGACCTCATCCCCGACTTCATCCCCGTGCTGGGCCTCCTCGACGACCTCGTGCTGCTGCCCCTCGGCGTGGCCCTCGTCCTCCGGATGATCCCCGATGCCGTAATGGCCGACGCTCGCACGCGAGCCGAGACCATCGCTGACCGGCCGACGAGCCGCGTCGCCGCCGTCGTGATCGTGCTCGTCTGGCTGTTCCTAGCTGCGTGGGCGCTCGCCGCGCTCTGGCCGCGCCTTCGGGGTTGAGCGCCTTTGCCCGCCCCGACCGACCCCATGCCTGAGACCCTCCGCCTCGATCTCCCCGTCCTCCTCCCGGACGTGCCCGACGCCCGCGACGCCTGCGTGGCCCGGCTCACCGACGAGCTTTCCGCCCAGCCCGGGGTGGAGCGCGCCCACGTCCTCCCGCCGGAAGATGGGCGGCCTGCGCAGGTCTGCATCCACTACGACCCGGCGCAGCTCGCCCTCCCCCGCATCCGCCGCCTCGCCGAGCGTGCCGGGGCGCACATTACCGGGCGCTACGGCCACGTGCTCTGGGAAGTCGAGGGGCTGAGCCACCAGCGCCGCGCCCGCACCGTGACGGAGCGGCTGAAGCAGATCGACGGCGTCGTCGAGGCCGAGGCGAACGCGGCGGGGCCGATCCGGATCGAGTTCGACCGCGAGGCTACGGATGAGACTGCACTGCGACGAGCGCTCGATGGGCTGGGCGTGACTGTCACCGCACCCGAGCCGTCCGAACAGGCCACCGCCGAGGGGCACACGCACGACCACGCGCCCGGCGAGGAGCACGACCACGGAGAGGACGAGGGCGACCCCGGGCACGCCCACGGCGGCGTCTTCGGCGAGAAGACGGAACTCCTCTTCGCCATCCTCTCCGGGGTGTGCGTCGTGCTGGGCTGGGTGCTAGCGACGTTCACCGAGGTCACCGAATGGGTCCCGCTCGCCCTGTTCATCGGCGGCTACGTCTTCGGCGGGTTCTTCACCGTCCGCGAGGCGTGGGACTCGATCCGGGCCGGCCGGTTCGAGATCGACTTCCTCATGCTCGTCGCGGCGGCCGGGGCGGCGGCCCTCGGCGAGTGGCTCGAAGGGGCGCTGCTGCTCTTCCTATTCTCGCTCGGCCACGCCCTCGAACACTACGCGATGGGCCGCGCCCGCCGTGCCATCGAGGCCCTGGCCGAGTTTGCCCCCGCGACCGCGCGAGTCCGCCGCGACGGCGCGGAGCGCGAGGTGCCCGTCGAGGCCCTCCGCGTGGGCGACGTCGTCGTGGTCCGGCCCGACGAGCGGCTCCCCGCCGATGGGTTCGTCGTGAAGGGGCAGAGTGCGGTGAACCAGGCCCCCGTTACGGGCGAGAGCGTCCCCGTGGACAAGCGGCCCGTCGACGATCCCGACGCCGCCCGCACGGCGCCGGGGGACGTGCCGCCCGAGCACCGCGTCTTCGCCGGGACGCTCAACGGGAGCGGCGCGCTCGACATCGTCGTGACGAAGACCTCGTCCGAGTCCACGCTCGCCCGCGTGGTGCAACTCGTGACAGAGGCCGAGACCGAGCGGAGCCCGACGCAGCGGTTCACCGACCGGTTCGAGCGCGTGTTCGTCCCGGCCGTGCTCGGCCTCGTCGGGCTGCTGCTCTTCGCGTGGGTCGTCGTGGACGAGCCGTTCGCGGCGAGCTTTTACAGGGCGATGGCCGTGCTCGTGGCGGCGAGCCCGTGCGCGCTCGCCATCGCCACGCCAAGCGCTGTCCTCTCTGGCGTGGCGCGAGCCGGGCGCGGCGGCGTCCTCGTCAAAGGCGGCGGCCCGCTCGAAGCGCTCGGCACACTCGACGCCATCGCCTTCGACAAGACCGGCACGCTCACCGAGGGCGAGCCCCGCGTGACCGACGTGATCCCGGCGGACGGTGCGACGGAGGATGAGCTCGTCCGCACCGTCGTCGCCGTCGAGCGGGGGAGCGAGCACCCCCTCGCCCGCGCCGTCGTCCGCGACCTCGAGTCGAAAGCGCCCGACGCCCCAACCGCCCACGACCTCGAAAGCATCACCGGCCACGGGGTCCGCGCCACGGTCGAGGGCGAGGAAGTCCTCGTCGGCAAACCGGCCCTGTTCGAGCAAGCGGGCGGGCCGCCGGTGCCCTCGTCGCTGCTGGAAACGGACCGGAAGCTGAAGGCCGACGGCCGCTCGACCATGCTCGTCCGCCGGGGCGAGCGCATGCTCGGCGTCGTCGGCCTCATGGATACGCCGCGCGACTCGGCCCGCGCCGTGATCGAGCAGCTCCACGCGCTCGGCATCCGCCGCACCATCATGATTTCGGGCGACGCCCAGGCCGTCGCCGACGCCGTCGCCCGTGCTGTCGGCCTCGACGAAGCGCGCGGCGACCTCCTCCCCGACGACAAAGTCGCAGCCATCAAAGCGCTCCGCGCCGAAGCCGGGCAGGTGGCGATGGTCGGCGACGGCGTCAACGACGCGCCCGCGATGGCGAACGCGACGGTCGGCATCGCGATGGGTGCGGCCGGGAGTGACGTCGCGCTCGAAACGGCCGACGTAGCGCTCATGGCCGACGACCTGAGCAAGCTCCCCTTCGCGGTCGGGCTCTCGCGGAAGACGCGGGGGATCATCCGGCAGAACCTGTGGATGAGCCTGGGGATGGTGGCCTTCCTCGTCCCCGCCACCATCTTCGGGCTCGGGATCGGCCCGGCGGTGGCGCTTCACGAGGGGAGCACGCTCGTCGTCGTCTTCAACGCGCTCCGTCTCCTCGCCTACAAGGATGCCACCCTAGCGGCGTAGCCGGAACGACAAAGGCCCAGAGGACGCGGTAGCGCGCCGCCTGGGCCTTCGAGGGAGCCAATGATCGGACTTGAACCGATGACCTGCTCATTACGAGTGCGAAGTGTGAGCAAGGAGCACAGGACAAACGGGGCTGGTGGTATCAAAATGACAGGTTGCCGAGCATGCTACCGCACCTTAGCGCACGTCTTTGCCGTGACCTTGCCGTGATTCTCCCGTCACGGCACGGGCCTCCTCTTCAGTTGGGGAACTTGGGAGGCCGTAGCCATCGAGCGGAGTGCCACCGAAGACGCGACCGACGAGGCCCCGCCCTGCCTGTCGTTCGTAGTGCCCGTAATGGTCCTGCACCATCTGGAGTGAAGTGCCGAGCGTGCCCGCGACGGCGGCGGGATTGCCCCCTGCCAGTAGGGCGCGCGTGCCGAACGTATGCCGGAGCGAATAGGCGACGATGTTCTTCTCGATCCCCGCACGCGTTGCGAACTTCTTGAATCGCTTCGTGAGGTACCCGACTTCGACCGGACCGCCGCCGGGCATCGTGAACACGGGGCTATCGGCTTCCGTCACACGCTCGGCGTCGAGCCGCTTCAACACGGCTTCGGCCGTAGGGCTGAGTTCGACGGGACGAACGCTCCCGCGCGTCTTGACCCGGTGGCCCCGTCCTACCTCGATGAAGCCCTCACGCAAGCGGACGGCGCTCCACATTAGACCGGCCTGCTCACCCGGCCGGAGTCCCGTATGGATTCCGAACGCGAGCCAGTCGAGAAGCCAGCGGTAGGACCGGCCCTCGGCAACCTCGGCCGCGCGGATCGTCCGGACGAGCACGGCCTCTTCGTGCTCGGCCAGATGGTCCCGACGGTTCGGACGGCTCGGGCCAGCCTGAATCCCGCGCGTGGGATCGGTGCGCCCTAAGCCCCGCTCGACACAGTACGCGAAGAAGTGTCGGAGCACGGCGAGGTACCTACGCCGCGTGGACGGCGACTTGGGCGGTCCGGGCTTCCCGTCTCTCCCCGGCTTTGGCGCATCGACGAACGCCTCGACATGGTGGCGCTCGATATGCCGTACGGCGGTAGCTGGAGGGAGCGAACGGGCGAAGCCGTCAAGGAGCCGCCGGGCAGCGTCTACCGTGCGAGGCGCGCGGCCTGCGCGACGTTGTGCGTCGAGGTACATCGTCGCCGCCACATCGACGGTTGATGTCGCCGCAGCGGCGTCCGTCCATGGGTCGAACGTCCCTGTTCGGTAGGCCTCCGAATACTCCAGCGCCTTCCGCATGGCCGCCCCGTGATCCTTCGTGCGCAGGTTAACACGCTTGCGCGCGGGATGGCGGTCGGGATCGTAGACGAGCCAATACCAAGAGCCGTAGGGCTCGCGACCGTTCAGGCCAGGTTTCGAGTTGCGCTCGATGCGTGTCCCATCAGGGAGTTCAGCGCGAAGTGAGGGTGCGGATCTACGGGGCATGGGCGACCTAATGAACTCGGCAGCAGCAGTTTACGAAGGCCGTGTGACACCGTTGCTTCGCTTCCTTACGTTTCTGTGCGAGCTTATGCGAGATCAGGCCACGAACGTATTGCTATGAATCAGCATTCCGGTAGGGGCTGACCCAGCTAAGAGTCGAGTGGCTTAACCTCCACAATGACTCGACGACGCAAAAGCCGGCTCCCACGCCGGACTCAACTCCGGCTGATCGAGCACTTCGTGGCCGGGACCACCGCCCGCATGGCCGCCGAACTTA
>JBBSMX010000150.1:0-10088 GCA_038232935.1 Rhodothermales bacterium
CGGCCGAGGGGTTCCAGCTCGTCGTCTCGTACAACCCCGGCTACCAGCACGTGCTCAAGGACCTCAAGCCGAGCACGCGCCAGCGCTTCGTCGCGCTCGAGTTCGACTTCCCCCCGGCCGAGCGCGAGGTCGAGATCGTGCAGCATGAGAGCGGCGTGGACCGGCCGACGGCGCACCAGCTCGTGACCCTCGGCAGGCAGCTCCGCCGCCTCCGCGACCGCGGCCTCGCCGAGGTCCCGAGCACGCGGCTGCTCGTGGCGACGGCCCACCTCGTCGCCAGCGGCATCGCCCCGAAGACGGCCTGCCGCGTCGGCCTCGTGGCCCCGCTTTCGGACGACGCCGACCTCGTGGCCGCCATGCGCGACCTCGTGGACCTCACGATGGCCGGCTCGTAAAACCCCAGGGGTCACTCGGCATTGGGAGTGGCATAGGCTCGAAGGGGACGTCGAGACCGGAAGGACAAGTGACGAAGGACCAGTGACGAGCCCTCATGTCTGAGCCCGAAGACGTACTCCTTGACGGCGCGCACCACGCCACGCTCTTCGCGCAGCGCCTGTGGCGACGGCACGCCGGGGCCGCTGAGCCCGAGACCCTCCGCCTCGTCGAGGTGCGCGGCCGGCTAGAGTTGTTCGTCCGCGCCGCCTTCGGGCACGAGCTGACGGTCGCCGTGGCCGAGCCGCCGGCGCTGCCGTCGTGGTTCAGCCAGCTCGGGCGGCGTATCCCGCGCCACCTCGTCGAGCGCCGCACGCTCGCCTCGACCGACGGCGAACGTCTCCGCCTGCCGCGCACGCTCCCCGCTGGCGAGCCCAGCGGGGGGCTCGCGACGTACCGGCTCCTCGCCGCGGAGGCCGCCGCCCGCGCCGCACGGGGGACGCCGGACCACCTCCCGGACGACCCGCTCGTGCGTGACCTCTACCTCGTGCGCGACCTCTACCTCGTGCGCGACCTCTACCTCGTGCGCGACCTCTACCTCGTGCGCGAGGCCGCCGCCGTAGACCACCGCCTCGCCACCGATCTGCCGGGGCTGCTCCCAGCCCTTCGCACCGCCCGCGCCGATGCGCTCGCCGCGCGGCCTCCCCCGAAGCTCCTTACCCCGCAGGAGGCCGCCGTCGAAGCCGAGCTCCGAGCCGTCCTCGCCGCCCACCCGCTCGACGACCCAATCTCCCCTTCCCCCGAAGCGTCGCTGAGGTGGGCGAGAGAGACCGCAGTCCGCATCCGCGCGCTCGACGGGACCTATCGCGGGCTGCCCGCCGTCGCGCTCTGGGGGCTCGTGACGTCGCCGCCCGCCGCCGCGCCGGGCCGGACCGTCACGCCGGGCGAAGATCCCGAGGCCCCTGCGGCCCGCCCCCGGATCAGCCGGATGCACCGCCGCCCCCAGGTCCGCCAGGCCCCCGAGGACGAGGACGACGACACCGTTGGCCTCTGGATGATCCAGCTCGACGACCCGCAGGAGCATGTCGAGGACCCGATGGGCCTCCAGCGGCCGACCGACCGCGACGACGAGGCGGACCCCGACGACCTCGCCGACTCGCTCTCGGAGCTGCCTGAGGCGCGGCTCGTGGACGCGCCGGGCAGCCCGCGCGAGGTCCTCGCCAGTGACGACCCGCCACCGACGGGCACGGCTGAGGTGCTGCGCGGTGGCGCACGTGCCGGGCTCGTCTACCCCGAGTGGGACTACCGCGCGGGTGCCTACCACGAGCATGGGGCCGTCGTCCACGAGCGGACACCGCCGCTGGGTGACGCGGCGTGGGCCGAGGGCGTGCTCACCCGCCGGGCTGCCCTCCTACACGAGGTCCGCCGCCGGTTCGAGCGTCTGCGCCCGCGCCGCCGGCGCCTCGGCCGCCAGCGCGACGGGCCGGAGGTGGATCTCGCCGCCTACGTCGCTGCCTACGCCGACCGCCGCGCAGGCTGCCCGGCCGACGACCGGCTCTACGAAGCCGTTCGCCCGGCTCGGCGCGACGTCGCCATCGCGCTCCTCGTCGACGTAAGCGGCTCGACCGACAGCTGGGTGACGGAGGACCTCCGCGTCGTGGACGTCGAGAAGGAGGCGCTCCTAGTCGTCTGCGATGCGCTCGACGCCCTCGGCGACCCGTACACCATCCTGGCCTTCTCCGGCGAGGGGCCAGAGGCCGTCACCGTCCTCCCGCTCAAGGGGTTCGACGAGCGGACCGGCGCGGTCGTGAGGCGGCGCATCGCCGCGCTCGAGCCGGATCGATACACGCGGATGGGAGCGGCGCTCCGCCACGCGACGGCCCGGCTCATGACGAAGCCCGCCCGGCACCGCCTCCTGCTCGTCCTCTCCGACGGCAAGCCCAACGACGTGGACCGCTACGAGGGCCGCTACGGCGTCGAGGACGCGCGCCAGGCCGTCGTCGAGGCTCGGCTCCAAGGGCTCCACCCGTTCTGCGTGACGGTGGACCGCCACGCGCCGGCCTACATGCCGCGCATTTTCGGGGTCGGCGGCTACGCCGCGCTCCACCACCCGGAGCACCTTCCTTCGGTCCTCGTGGACGTCCTGCGGCGGCTCGTCCGGGCCTGATGGACGGAAGCCGCCGGGGCTACTCGGCAGGATAGGTCAGCGCGCCGTCGAGGACGCAGGCGAAGTCGGTCAGCGCGTGGGGCTGCACGCGGCCCGGCCCGATGACGTCGAGGACCTCCCAGCCGCGGACGAGGAGTGCGTCTGCGATCAGTCGGCGATGGCAGCGCCAAGGGACGGCCTCGGAGCACATCATGGCCGTGCGGCGCTCGGCGGCGATTTCTTCCAGCCGCTCCAGTCCCTCTCGAAAGGCCTCCGTCGCCATGTAGTCGGCGTAGGCGGCGAACGAGGCCACGCGCCAGCCGGTGTTGGGCGAGTCCTCGGCGGGCGTGACACGTCGTCCCCCGAGCGCGGGCAGGTGGACGTAGCCGATCCCCCGCTCGGCCAGCGACGCCCGCAGCGCGTCATCGCCGAAGTGCGGCTGGCGGCGCGAGCCAGGGAACCGCCGGACGTCAGCGATCTGCTCGATCCCGGCTCCTTCGAGGAGATCGAGGAGGTCCTCCAGCGCGCGGTTCGAATGACCGACGGTCCAAATTTGTCTGGGAGGCAGAGAAGGCATGGGGAGTAGGTCAGGAAGCCACGGGGGTACGGCTCGTGACCAGGCCGTAGACGGTCAGCGCCAGGAAGTGTACGACGGCGACGGCGTTCTGCATCTCGCCCCACGCGCGCAGCGGGTACGCCCCGGCGACCCCGCCCATCAGCAGGAGGTCGCCCGCGAGGCGGAGAAGCCCCGCCCGTATCCTTCGCGCGAGGAGCGGGTACCGGGGCCAGTGTCTAGGCTGCTCTATCTGCATGTTGCCTCCTTCTCCATCACCGCAGGGCCGTCGCTTTCCGCTTGAGGGCCGAGATCCAGCGTGTGATGTCGATGCCTTTCGGGCAGGCCTCCACGCAGTTGAAAATCGTATAGCACATCCAGAGCCCTTCCTTACCGTCGAGGATCGCCAGACGCTCGTCTGCTCCCGCGTCGCGCGTGTCGAAGGTATAGCGGTAGGCCTTGACGAAGGCCGCCGGGCCGAGGTAGTCTGGATTGGCCCAGGCCGAGGGGCAGGAGCTGGTGCAGGCACCGCACTGGATGCACTTCGTGGCGTCCTCGATGATGGCGTGCTGCGCGGGGCTCTGGAGGCGCTCCTTCTCCGGCGGCGGCGTGTGGTTGACCAGCCAGGGCATGACGGCGCGGTACTTCTCGAAGAAGCCCCCCTGATCGACTACCAGGTCCTTGACGACAGGCATGGACGGCAGCGGCGCGAAGGTGATGGTCCCCCCGTCGCCCCTCACGAGATCCTGCACGAGCTGCTGGCAGGCGAGCTTGTTCTCGCCGTTGATCTGCATGGCGTCGGAGCCACAGACGCCGTGCGCGCAGCTCTTACGGAAGGTGAGCGACCCGTCGAGGTGCCACTTGATGTCCAGAAGCAGGTCGAGCGCCTGGTCCATCGGGTCGGCTTCGACCTCGTAGGTCTCCCAATGCGGAGCCTCGTCAACCTCGGGGTCGTATCGCTTGATCCTGGCTGTGATGTGCATGGCTACGTGCTCCGCGTCTGTGCCTGGGCCTCCAGCTCGTCCATCGCATCGAGGGCGAGGGCGGCATGGGCGTAGGCGGCACCGGCGCGCATCTCGGACGCCACCCAGATGGCCTCCATGATTTCCTCCGGGGTCGCGCCCTTCCGGCGGGCGAGCTTTGTGTGTCCCTTGATGCAGTACGGGCACTGCGTCACGTGCGCGGCGGCCACGGCGATGAGCTGCTTTGTCTTCTCGTCGAGAGCGCCCTCGGCGAAGACCTGCTTGCTGAAGGCGCGAAAGGCCTCTGCCGTCTCGGGCGCAAGCGCCGCGCGGTGGGCCGACATCTGCGGCGTGGCGGGGGGAAACAGCGTGTTGTCCATGATGATTCGATGGGGTTGGCGATGGTGGCTTCCCTGTGGTTACGCTGCCAACGCGGCCTCCAGCGCCGCCGTCTTCGGGAAGAGGACGTTGTTCTCGAGGTGTACGTGGAGGTGGAGGTCGTCCTCGAACTCCTCCAGCTTCGCGTAGGCGGCGCGGAAGGTGGCGCAGGCGTGCTCGGGCGGAGTGAAGTCGCCGCTCAGGCGGCGGATCTCCCGAAGGAGCGCCCCCGCGTGCTCGTGCTCGCTCTCGAGCTCCTGAATCGAGTCGCTGACGGTGCCGAAGGCGGGCCGCTCCGGCTCGCGCCCCTCGCGCCGCGCCGCCACGAGGTCTCGGACGTAGGGGAAGAGCGCGCGCTCCTCGTCGTCGAGGTGCGCGCCCAGCTCCGCCGCCAGCTCGGCGATCTCGACCGTCTCGGGGCTGGTGCCGCCGTGGACGCGGGCGACCTTCTCGGTGAACGCCTGCAGCACCGGGAGGCTCTCGCGGACGTAGGCGTGGTGAACGTTGACGACGTAGTCGGCCAGGAAGTCCGGCGACCAGCTCGTGGCGCGGGCGGGCGCGGCGGCGATGCTCCGGTCCTCGGCCTGCGCGAGCGCCCGCTCGACCTCGTCGAGGGCGACGCCGCGCTCCTCGCAGGCTGCTCGCAGGGTCTTGTCACCGCCGCAGCAGAAGTCGATGCCGTAGCGTTTGAGCACGCCGGCGCGGCGGTAATCCTCCGCGACGATCTCGCCGACAGTTCGCTGTGAGAGCTCCATGATGGGTTTGGGTTAGATGGTGAGGGTTGATGTGCTATCGCGGCGCGAGCTGCTTCCCGGATGCGCCGAAGGCGAAGAGCGCGCCCGTCGGGCAGACGGCGCACGCCTCGACGAGCCGCTCCCGCTCGATGTCGCAGGCATCCGCGCAGAAGGTCACGATCTGGTCATCACCGAGCTCGAAGACCTCGGGGGCCACCTTCACGCAGTTCTCCGTGCCCGCGCATAGGCCGCGCTCGATGCGGATGGTGAGCCCACTCAGCGTCCGCTCTTCGACGTCATTCATGGCCGCGTTCCATTTCGCTGAGGCCGGGCCACCGGCTCAGGCCAGGAACAGGTAGAACAGACCCCCCGTCGCCAGCATGGCGAGCGTGAGGATGAGCATGCCGATCCAGTAGTCGAGCACCGGGGGTTGGGGGTCTTTCCATGACATCGGAGCTATCGGTTAAGGGGTGCATCGCCGAGCCGTTCAGGGCATCCACGGCGGGTCGCTCGCAGGGAACGTCATGGCGAGCGCTGCGTCGAGGGCCGCCTCGCGCGTGGCGATGCGCGCGGCACGCGCGCGCTCGTCGGGCGGTCGTCCGGCATCGGGCGTGGCGGCGGCGGGCCTGTTTCGGTGTAGCGCTTCGTGTGTGCGGTCCGGGTGCCGCGTGGCGGGGTCGGGTTCATTCTCGGAAGACGAAGACATGGTTGCTTCTCTCGGTAAAGAGGTAGACGCGCTGAGGACAGAACGGCCTTCAGGAGTCGGGATGGAGGAACGACCGGGATGGAGGAACGACGCGAAGGCGTCCCCGGAGAGGCCGGGTGCGCCGAGGTTGAGGCATACTGACAGGGCGCTAGCGGTCACACGCACGAGCACCGCAGAGGGTTCGTCACGCCGGTTCGGCGAGGCGCGTCGCCTTCAGCACGATCTCGACGCCCGCGAGCGCCTTCGAGACGGGGCAGATCGTCTTTGCTTTCTCGGCCGCCTCGCGGAACGCCGCCTCGTCGAGTCCCGGCACCTCGCCCTCCGTCTCCAACTCGACTTTCGTGATGGCGAGTGCGTCGGGGTCGAGCGTGACGGTGGCCGTGGTGCGGATCGCCTCCGGCTCGTGGCCGCCCTCCCCCAGCACGAGCGCGAGCGCCATCGAGAAGCAGCCCGCGTGGGCGGCACCGAGCAGCTCTTCGGGGTTGGTGCCGCCCGCCTGCTCGAAGCGAGAAGCGAAGGAGTACGGCTTTTTGACGTCGCCGAAGCGGACGGTGCCACTGCCCTGTTTGAGGTTCTTGTTCCAGATGGCCTGTGCGTCTCTCGTAATCATGATGGGCTCTCTATTCGTTCGGGGTTGGGGTGTCGACGTCCCAGGTCAGGATGTCCTCCTCGGACTTCTCGCTGAGCTTCGGCTCGCTCGCCCACGCGTCGGCCTCCGGCAGCGCGGGCTGCTTCTCGGTGAGGTTGTGGCCCATCGCGCTCCACTGCTCGGCGAGGTAGGCGTTCCACTCGGCGTAGTGCTCCCATTTCGCGGGCAGCTCGTCGTCAGCGTAGATGGCTTCGACGGGGCAGGTCGGGACGCAGGCGTTGCAGTCGATGCACTCGTCGGGGTGGATGGCGATGAAGTTGGGGCCGACGTAGAAGCAGTCGACGGGGCAGACCTCGACGCAGTCGGTGTAAAGGCAGTTGATGCAGGGCTCGGCGACGACGTAGGGCATGGCGGTGTGGGATTCGTTACCACCGAAAGTAGGGGGTCTCGCAGCCCCTTATCAAGTTAAAAATGTTTTTTACCTTTTTTATATCACTAATCACGTTCCCTTCATATCTTGGAAGGACCAACGCCCGCCGCCACCGTATCACCGTCATGCCTTTCTCCCTCCTGCCCGACGGTACGAAAGCCGACCTCCTGCTGCTGATGAAGCGGCAGGGCGCGATCTCGCTCGACGATGCCGAAGCGGCCACCGGGCTCACGCGGCCCACCCTGCGCCAGCACCTCGGCCAGCTCGAACGAGACCGTCTCGTCGAGCGCTCGACGAAGAAGCAGCCACGCGGTCGCCCCAGTCTCCGGTATGCCCTCACGCCCCAGGCCGAGGCCCTCTTCCCCTCCCGCGACGGCGTGCTCCTGGGTCGCCTCCTGGAGTTCCTCCAGGAGCGGGGCGACGACGGGCTGATCCAGGACTTCTTCGAGCACTACTGGGACGAGCGGCTGCGCGACGTGCAGCACCGGCTCAGCCAGGTGTCCCCCGGCGACGAGGAGGGGCGAACGGAAGCGCTCGTGGAAATACTGCGCGAGCAGGGCTTCATGCCGGAGGTCCGGCGCGACGAGGGCGGCCTCGTCATCCGCGAGTGCAACTGCCCGTTCCCCGAGGCCGTGAAGCGCACCCGGCTGCCGTGTCGGCTCGAAGCCCGCTTCTTCGAGGAGGTGTTCGACGACCGCGTCAGCCGCGTGACCTACATCCCGGATGGCTTCCCGGCCTGCACCTACGAGTTCCCCGCCCCAGAGAAGGCTGCCCCTTGAACGAGCAATCCTCACCACCCGACAAGGCCCGCCTGGCGGAGGCCGTCCGTGCGGCATGTCTGCGCACTGCCCTCGACGCCTTCGAGGCGGCCTCCATCAGCGGGCTCTGCTGCACCGGCGCGTGGGAGTGCGCGGTCGGGGCCGTGCGGACGCTGGACCTTGACGCGGTGCTCGCCGCGCAGCGCGAGACCCCCGACGAGCAGAACACAGGCTCCCCGTGACGGGCCCTCCCCACGACCGATTCCTCTCATCAGCCTCATGCCTCCCCCCTCCCTCTCCGAGCGCCCCGACCTCGAAACGGAAGACGACGTCCGCGCCGTCGTCCACGCCTTCTACCGCGACATGGAGACCGACCCCGTGCTCGGCCCCTACTTCGCCGGGCTCGACTGGACCGCGCACCTCCCGAAGATGGTGCGCTTCTGGTCGTCGGTCGTCTTCCAGACGGGCGCGTACCGGGGCCGGCCGTTCGACCCGCACGCGCGGATGCCCGGCCTCCGCCGCGAGCACTTCGCGCACTGGGTCGGCCGGTTCCACCGGATCGTAGACGCCCACTTCGAGGGGGAGCGTGCCCGCCTCATGAAGGCGCGGGCCGAGCAGATCGCGACGATTTTCCAGGTCAAGCTCGGTCTCTGGGATGTTATCGGTGACGAAGCGCCCGAGGCGGAGGTGCGCTCGTGAAACGCTCTGAGGCCCTCCAGCCGCTCTCGCACGACCACCACAAGGGGCTCCAGTTCGCCGCCCGCCTCCGCACGTCGCTCCGCACGGGGGACGACGTGGCAGGGCTCCCGGCTGAGGTCGCCGCCTTTTGGCGGGACCACCTCGTGCCGCACTTCGCGGACGAAGAGGCGTTCGTGCTCCCGGTCCTCCGCGGTGGTGCGTCCCTTCTCGCCGACCGCATGGTCGAGGAGCACGAGGCCATCGAGGCGCTCGTGCGCACGGTCGAGACGGCGCACGACGATCCGCCCCTCGCCGCCTTCGCCGAGGCGCTCGTCGCGCACATCCGGTTCGAGGAGCGCGAGGCGTTTCCCGCCGCCGAACGCCTCGCCGACGAAGAAACGCTCGCCCGGATCGGTGAGCAGGTCGGCGGGTCGAACCCGCCCCCGGCCTCGCTGAGCCTGCCCCCGGACGAGATGCGGCGGCTCGGCTACCGGGTGATCGATATGATCGTGGACCACATCGAGACGCTACCGGAGCGGCCCGTCTCGAACGTGGCGAGCTGGTCGTCTACGCCCTCCAGCCAGTGGAAGGCGTGGGACATCACGCCCTTCCCACTCGCCGCCTCGGCCAGCACGAAGAGCATGAGGTGGAGCGAGTGGGGGGTGTTACCGTAGAGGAACCGAATATGCGGCATGGCCGCTGAGAGCGTCCCGAGGAGCGCCGTGAGGAACACGTCGCGCTCGTACCACCGGGCGAACAACTCGCACCCCTCGCGGAGCCGGGGTGGGAGGAGGTCGAACACGCGCGAGGGGATGGCCGGTCCCCCTTCGGGTTCGGTGCTGTGCTCGTCCGGCTCGGGAAGGGTTAACTCGTAGGCCTTAGAAGACTTGCTGTGGGGATCATCGCTTCGTAACATGGTGCGCTGGTATTGCGCGGTGGAGCCTTCGGTTGAGACCCTGGCCGCCACCGCAACGAGTGAATGAGCGCCCGGAGGATTAGGCCCCTCTGGGCGTTCGTGCGTCAGGTGGCGGCGTTGTGGCCCCTCTCGATCAAGGCCTCGACATCCCCCCTCCGGTAGTACACGTTGCTCCCCACCTTCGAGTACGGGAGCTTCCCCGACGCGCGGTAGCGCGCGAGCGTGGGCTTGGAGAGGCCGAGGTACCGACACGCCTCCGCGTTCGTCAACCAGTCCTTATCGAGGCGGGCCGCTGCAGCGGGGTCCGTAGCCCCCTTGAGGACGCGGCGGGCGACTTTCTCCCCCGCCTCTTCTAGGAGTGCCCGGAGGCGGGCTTCGGGAATGAGAACGAGTGCGTTTGATGCTTCCATCGTGCGGCGTGGTGAGTTGAACGTGCCGCAAGATGTCGATATGCACCGATTGATTCCGAACGACTATTCGCTTGGATCATAGCCGTCCGCGCCGTCAGAATAGCCGTTCGCGGACGGCTATTGCCAACCATAATTATTGTGAAGAAAGTATGCACCTACGGTTCCTTTCCATCCTCGTCCAAGAGCGCGCGGAGCGCGTCGATGTTCTCCTTCAAGACGGGCCTCAGAATATCTCCCACGGTGCTATCTGGAAGCCCTGTCTGTTCAGCCACTTTGTCCCGGAGCGCGTTGGTCAGCACGCTCTGCAAACTCACGTATGTAACCCAAGTTGTGTGGTATGCCTTGCCGCCCAACGGGCGGGTGTCGTAGTTCAGGAGAACCCCTTCTTCCGAACGCAAACACCCCCGCCCGATGGACGACCAGGTCACCACAATCTACTGCCTCAGTGACGACTTC
>JBBSMX010000151.1:0-10061 GCA_038232935.1 Rhodothermales bacterium
AGCAGGTTCGAGCGCGAGCGAGAATCGATGGAGCCGATTCGCCAGGCGCGTGAGGAGCTCGATGCCATAGCATCGGGCGACGAACGCAACGCCGCGAGCGGGTTCAGCGGCCTCGCGCAGCCCGGAGCCGTTTCCCCAAACGGTTTCTGAGAGTAGGACCTGCGGCCCCGTCCCGTGAGAGACGGTCCCTAAGCAGCGATGAAGGGAGAGACGAGGCAGGGCGAAGGTCCCTGAGAATAACCGCTTGGCTTGTAATTCTGATTATACGAATTCGGTCTCGCGAAGCAAGGGGGGAGGTTCGCCGCGCGAAAATTTAGCCCCTCCTTTCCTCCCGTGCGCTCTCCGGTGCTGCGTAGGTAAACCCACCAGCGAGGCCCTTGCCTGCTGCGCTGGGTTCTCGCCCTCAGTAGAGCTGGCGGCGCTTGTTGAGGTAGGCCAGCAGCGCCGTGTTGTACGGCTCGGCCGTGTCGAGCTCGACGAAGTCCACGTTGTACTCCCGGCACCGGCGGCGGAAGCGCTCGGCGAAGGCGGTCACGGCCTGGGCGTAGGAGTCGCGGAGCTGGGCGGGCTGGAGGGTCACCTCCTCGCCCGTCTCCATGTCGCGGAAGAGCATCGGCACGTCGGGGAAGGCGAAGCGCCGCTCGGTCGCGCTCTCGAGCACGTGGAAGACGAGCACCTCGTGCCCCCGGTAGCGGAGGTGTTGGAGCGCTTTGAGCAGGTCGTCGTGCGCGGCCACGTTCTCGAAGAGGTCCGTGATCACCACGACGAGCGAGCGCCGGGCGATCCGCTCGGCGACTTCGTGGAGCGCAGCGGTGGCCCCGGTTTTGCTCGTCTCCCCGTTCTTCTTCGGCGGGGCGTCCACGAGCGTCTGAAGCTGGGCGAGCAGGTTTCGGAGCGCGCCCTGCGTGCTGCGCGGCGGGACGATGGTGTGGACCGCCTCGTCGAAGGCGATCAGCCCCGTGGCGTCGCGCTGGCGGGCCATGAGGTAGTGGAGCCCGGCGGCGAGATACGCCCCGTACTCCATCTTCGAGAGCGCCGCCTCACCCCGGTAGCGCATCGACGCGCTCGTGTCGAGGACGACGTAGTGGCGGAGGTTGGTCTCCTCCTCGTACTGCTTGACGTAGTAGCGGTCGGTTTTGGCGAACACCTTCCAGTCCACGTGCCGCAGCTCGTCGCCGGGGTTGTAGGGCCGGTGCTCGGCGAACTCGACTGAGAAGCCGTGGTACGGACTCTTGTGAAGACCGGTGATGAAGCCCTCCACGATCAGCCGCGCCCGCAGCTCCATCGAATCGAGCTGGGAGATCACCTGGGGGTCGAGGTAGCGGAGGCGGGCGTCGGCGGGCATGGGAAACGGCGAGGTGGGGCGGTGCTACGAGTGAGGGGCCGGTTTGTTTGAGCCCTCAACGCGCCGACCGATATTGCGCGTATGATCTCGTCCAACCAAAAGCTGTGGCTCGAAACGTGGGGCACGTCCTTCGCCCTCATGCCCTTCGCCGTGATCTACGCCACCGAGGGCGGCGGCTTCTGGTTCGGCGAGATGTTGTGGACGATCACGCACGCCTTCGACCTGATCGTCCACGAGGCCGGGCACTTCTTCTTCCGGTTCTTCGGCCGGTTCATGATGATCGCGGGCGGCTCGCTGCTGCAACTGCTGCTGCCGGCGCTGTTCGTGTTTCAGGGCGTGTACTGGAGCAACAAGCTCGGCACTCAGCTTTCGCTCCTCCTGCTCGGGCAGAACTTCGTGGACGTGAGCGTCTACGCCGCCGACGCCCAGCGGCGGCTGCTCCCGCTCATCGGCAACCTCGGGCCGGAGAGCCACGACTGGCACAACCTGCTGGTGATGACCGGCCTGCTGGCGCACACGCCGCTCATCGCCGGGGCGATCTACGCCTGCGCCCTCGTGTGCTGGGGATTGATGCTCGCTGTGCCGCTCCGCATCCACTGAGCGGCGTGCGTTCGGGATAAAATCACTGGCCGCGGCCTCGCACGGTACCGTACGGCTCCGCGCGGCTCCGTACCTTCGACGCATGGCGCTGCTCTCTCCCGACGATACCGTCAAGGCCCAGCTCATGGATGCGGCCGACCTCGACCGGACCCTCAACCGGCTGGCCCGCCAGATCGTGGAACACCTCGACGACGAGGCCGAGCCGGCCGAGCGCCTCGCCCTCGTCGGGATGCAGACGCGCGGTGTGTACCTCGCCCGCCGCCTCCGGGACAAGATCGCAGACTTCGAGGGGCTGACGCTCCCCTTCGGCGTGCTCGACGCGACGATGTACCGCGACGACTTCCGCAAGCGCCTCCGTCAGCCCATCGTCCACCCCACCGACATCCCCTTCGACGTGGACGACCGCCGCCTCGTGCTCGTGGACGACGTGGTCTACACCGGCCGCACGACGCGTGCCGCCCTCGACGCGCTCATGGACCTCGGCCGCCCCGCGAGCGTCCGCTTCCTCGCCCTCATCGACCGCGGCCTCCGCGAACTGCCCGTGCGCCCCGACTTCGTCGGCCGCACCGTGCCCACCACGCCCGGCGAGGAGGTCCGCGTCCGCCTCACCGAGATCGACGAGGCCGACGGCGTCTGGCTCGTCGGCCGCCCCGCTTGACTCCCTTCATGTCCGAACCTGCCGCTGCCCTCGACGCTCTCCGCCACCGGCATCTCCTCGGGCTCGCGACGTACAGCGACGAGGAGATCCGCCTCGTTCTCCGCACGGCGCGCGAGTTCCGCGCCGTCCTCGACCGGCCCGTCAAGCGCGTCCCGAGCCTCCGCGGCGTCACCGTCGTCAACCTGTTTTTCGAGGCGAGCACGCGGACGCGCCTCTCGTTCGAGCTCGCCGAGAAGCGGCTCTCGGCCGACGTCGTCAACTTCTCGGCGAGCGGCTCGTCGGTCTCGAAGGGGGAGACGCTGAAGGACACGGCGCGCAACATCGAGGCGATGAAGATCGACATGGTCGTCATCCGCCACGGCTCGCCGGGCGCGGCCCAGTTCCTCACGCGGTGGATCGACTCGGTCGTGCTCAACGCGGGCGACGGTGCGCACGAGCACCCGACGCAGGCGCTGCTCGACCTCCTCACACTCTCCGACCTCGACCTCCCGCGCTTCGGAGCGGACCGGCTGCGCGACGGCTACTTCGAGGGACTGAACGTCTCGATCATCGGCGACATCACGCACAGCCGCGTCGCACGCTCGAACATCCACGGTCTGCGCGCGCTCGGCGCCGACGTCACGCTCTGCGGCCCGCGCACGATGATGCCGCGCGAGGTCGAGGCGATGGGCGTGCGCGTCGTGGATCGGCTCGACGAAGCGCTCGACGGCTGCGACGTAGCGATGGCGCTCCGCATCCAACTCGAACGGCAATCGGCCGGACTCTTTCCGAGCCTCCGCGAGTACCACGAACGCTACGGGATCAAAGAGGAGCACCTCGACCGCTACCCCGACCTTCGCATCATGCACCCCGGCCCCGTCAACCGCGGCGTCGAGCTGGCGAGCGAGGTCGTGGACTCGGACCGCTCGGTGATCTTGGATCAGGTCACGAACGGCGTCGCGGTGCGGATGGCGTGCCTCTACCTGCTTTCCGGCGGCACGGTCGCACGGGACGCCGACCGGGGCGAGGGATGAAGCGGCGTTCGCACCCGAGCATCATCGTGGGCTGGCGCGAGTGGGTCGCGCTGCCGGACCTCGGCCTCCCGGCTGTGAAGGCGAAGGTGGACACCGGCGCCAAAACCTCGTCGCTCCACGCCTTCGACATCGAGACGTTTCGCGAGGGCGAGTGCGAGCGCGTCCGTTTCGGCGTCCATCCGCTGCAGGAAAACGAGCAACTCACCGTGTGGGCCACGGCCGACGTCGTGGACGAACGCTCCGTCATGAGTTCCAGCGGGCACGAAGAGTTGCGCGTCGTGATCTGCACGCCACTCCGGCTCGGGGATCTCACGTGGCCCGTCGAGGTTACGCTCACCGACCGGCGCTCGATGCGGCTGCGGATGCTCCTCGGCCGCGAAGCGCTCGACGGACGCCTGCTCGTCGATGCCAGCGTCTCCTACCTCCACGGCCACATGCCGCGCGCCGCACGACGCTACCATTAGCCAGCGGTCGCTCGTCGTCGAGCCCTCGCGGATAGTGAGTGACGACGGACCCGTGACCGAGGAGACCGCCCTATGAAGCTCGCCATCCTCTCGCGCAACGCGAACCTCTACTCCACACGCCGGCTCGTCGAGGCCGCCGAAGCGCGCGGGCATGAGGTGCACGTCCTCGACACGCTGCAGTGCACGATCCACCTGGGCGCGGGCGGGCCGGAAGTGCACATCCGGGGAGAGAAGGTCGAAGGCGTCGATGCTGTCATCCCCCGCATCGGTGCGTCGATCACCTTCTACGGGCTGGCCGTCGTGCGGCAGTTCGAGGCCATGGGGGTCTACTGCCTGAACGGGTCGGTCGGGATCACGCGCTCACGGGACAAGCTGCGCGCGCACCAACTCCTCGCGAAAGCGGGCATCGGTCTTCCCGTCACTGCCTTCGCCCACCACCCCGACGCCGTGGACGACGTGATTAAAGCCGTGGGTGGCCCGCCCCTCATCGTGAAGCTGCTCGAAGGGACGCAGGGCGTCGGTGTCGTGTTGTGCGAGACGAAGAAGGCGGCGCAGAGCGTGATCCAGGCATTCCGCGGGCTCAAGGCCTATTTGCTCGTGCAGGAGTTCATCAAAGAGGCAGGCGGCAGCGACCTCCGCTGCCTCGTCGTCGGCGACAGAGTCGTCGCGGCGATGGAGCGGAAAGGGGCCGAGGGTGAGTTCCGCTCGAACCTCCATCAGGGCGGTACGGCGAGTCTAGCGAAGATCAGTCCGAAGGAGCGGAAGACGGCCGTGCTGGCGGTGAAGGCGCTCGGCCTGCGGACGGCGGGCGTCGACATCCTCCGCTCGAACCGCGGCCCGCTCGTGCTTGAAGTCAACTCGTCACCGGGGCTGGAGGGCATCGAGAAAGCGACAGGGAAGGACGTGGCCGCGCTCGTGATCCAGTTCGTCGAGAAGAACGCGAAGCCGAAGGTCTGACCGAAACCCATGATCCCCAATTTTTTCAGCGCGCGCCTTCGCGTGTTCATCGCTGTCGCCGCCTTCGTCGCGTGGAGCGCGGTGCTTCTCCAGTTCGTTCTCTCGCTGCAACTCGCTGTGGCAAACGGCAAAGGCGTCGTCGGGGGCATCGTGATATTCTTCGGCTACTTCACGATCCTGACGAACATCCTCGTTGCGCTCGCGCTCTCCGCGCCGCTCATCGCGCCGAACTCCGCCCTCGGCCGGTTCTTTGGCCGCCCCGGCGTCGCGACGATGGTTGCGGCGGCCATCACGGTCGTGTGCCTCGCCTATTTCTTCCTGCTGCGGAACGTGTGGGACCCGGAGGGCTGGCAGTTCGTGGCCGATGCCGCGCTCCACTACGTGACGCCCGCGCTGTTCCTCCTCTACTGGTGGTTTGCCGTGCCGAAGGACGAACTCCGATGGGTCGACCTCCCGAAATGGACGGTTTACCCTGTCGCGTACCTCGTTTACGCGCTCGTCCGCGGTGCCCTGACGGGGCTCTACCCGTATCACTTCATTGACGTGAACGTGATTGGCTATGGGGCCGCACTCGCGAACGCCGTGGGGATTATGATCGGATTCTCGGTCGTGGCAGCCCTGCTCGTGGCGGTGAGTCGGTTCCAACCTCCCAAGCCCGCTAACTAACCTGCCGCGCGTAGGACTTCCAGCGGTGGGCGGCGAAGGACGCCCCGGCTCCCCATCAGCCCGATCCCCACCGTCAGCGCCGGCACGACGAGGAGGGCGACGAGCACGGCGCCCCACGATGGCACGAACGGCACGTCGAAGGCGAACGTCGAGAGCGCCCACCCGCCGACGAGGGCGAGGGCGACGCCGACCGTCGCGGCGAGGAGGCCGAGCAGGAGGTACTCCGCGAAGAGGATCTGCCCGACCTGCGGCCGGCTCGCGCCGAGCGTCCGCAGGAGCACGCTCTCCTCGATCCGCTGGAGTTTCGAGATCAGCACGGCCCCGGCCAGCACGACGAGGCCCGTCAGGATCGAGAACAGCGCCATGAACTGGAGCACGAACGCGACGCGCCCGAGCACGCCCTCGATCAGGCCGAGTACGAGGCGCACGTCCACGACCGAGACGTTGGGGAACGCCTCGACGAGCGATCGCTGCAGCCGAGCCGATGTCTCGGCATCGACGGCGCGGGTGAGCACGATGTCGAACTGCGGCGCGGCGTCGAGCGGGCCGGTAGGGAAGACGGCGAAGAAGTTGGGCTGCACGCGCGTCCAGTCCACGTCGCGCAGGCTCGCGACCACGCTCTCGATGGGGACGCCCTGCACGTTCCACGTCAGCCGGTCGCCGACGCCGACCCCGAGGTCGCCAGCGATCCCGCTTTCCAGCGAGACGGGGACGAGGGCGGTATCCGCCGGGACGCTTCCGATAAAGGTGCCTGCCGCCAGTTGCTCCGAGCCGACGAGCGCGTCGCGGTACGTCGAGCGGTACTCGCGGCGGAGGGCCCAGTCGGGCAGGTTCACCGTCGAGTCCTGGCGGAGCGAGTCCGTGCCGAGTCCGTTGATCGCCGCGAGGCTCATCGTCACGACGGGGATCTGTGCAATCGCGGGTTCGCCCTCCGCGTCGAGGAGGGCAGTGACGCCTTCGCGCTGGTCGGGCTGGATGTCGAACAGGATCAGGCCGGGCCGCTCGCCCTCACTCGTGATCGCGACTTGGTCGAGGAGGGAGGTCTGGACGAGGTAGAGCGTGGTGATGAGGAACGTGCCCAGCCCAAGCGTGAGCATGAGCACGAGCGTCTGGTTGCCGGGCCGGTAGAGGTTGGCGAGGCCCTGCCGCCACGTGTACGGCCAGCTCTCGGGGAAGAAGCGCCGTACCGCCGCCATCGCCCCCCACGCCGCGAGCGCGAGCAGCCCGAGCACGGCCCCGACGCCGAGCGGGAAGCCGACCGCCGCGCGCCAATCGCCGGTCTGCGTCCACGCGAACGCGGCCACACCGAGCGCGATGAGCACGACGATGGCCCACCGCAGCGGGTCGAACCGGTCCTCGGCTTCGGCGCCCGGACGGATCGCCCGCAGCGGTGGGATCCGGCGGACACGCACGAGCGGCAGCAGGGCGAACACGAGCGCCACCGCGAGCCCGAGCCCGACGCCTTCCGCCACCGCCCGCCACGACACGGCGAAGTTCACCGACACCGGCAGGAACGGCCCGAGCACGCGCGGCAGCAGCGTCTGCACCGCGACGCCGAGCACGGCCCCGAGCACGGCCCCGACGAGCCCGAGCGCTGCCGCTTGCAGCACGTACGCCCGGAGCGTCTGCCCCGCCGTCGCCCCGAGGCAGCGGAGCGTGGCGATGGTGTCGGCCTTCTGGCGGACGTAGACCGTGATCGCGCTCGCCACACCGATGCCGCCGAGCAGGAGCGCGATGAAGCCGACGAGGGAGAGGAACCGGTTCAGGTTGCCGAGCGCGTCGTTCCAGTCCTGCTGGGCACCCGCGGCCGTCTCGCCCCGCAGGCTCTGCACGGCCAGCCGGTCGCCGATCTCAGCCAGCACGGCGTCCGGGTCGGCATCGGCGAAGAGGAAGTGCTGCCGGTATTCGACGCGGCTGCCGAAGCCGATGAGCGTCGTGTCGAGAGCGGCAAAGGGGACGTACACGCGCGGCCCGACGAACGAGCCGACGCCGGTCTGCCCCGCGATCTCGTCTATGCCACCGGCGATCCGGTACGTCCGCTCGCCGACGCGGACGGAGTCACCGGGCTCGACGTCGAACTGGAGGAGGAGCGAGGCGTCCACGAGCGCTTCGCCGCGCTGCTGGTACGTGGTCGCCGCGCTGTCCGGCGTCGTCACGATCTCGCCGTAGTAGGGGAAACGGCCTTCGAGGGCGCGGATCTCGGTCAGCCTCGCGTTGCCGGTTTCGGGGAAGAACGCCATCGAGGCGAAGGCGAGCTCGCGGGCCTGCTCGCCGGGATAGGCCTGGGCGACCGAGTCCACGAGGGCCTTGTCTTTCTTGCCGAAGGACCGCCGTGCCCAGATCGTGAGGTCGGAGCCGGTGAGCGTCTGGGCCTGCTCGGTGACGGCCGTCTCCAGACTCTCGGCGAACGAGCGGATCGACACGAGCGCGGCCACACCGAGCGCCATCGAGGCGACGAAGAGGAGCAGCCGACGGCGGGCGCTGCGGCTGTCGCGCCAAGCGAACGTGGGGGAGAAGGGCATGAGTCGGGGAGACGGAGGACCGGGTAGGCGAAGGGTGCGGTGCTGAAGAGGGTCAGGAGGCTCCGTCTCCTCGGCTCTTCGGCTCCTCAGCCCGGATCACGTGGCCGTTTCCCGAGGGCAGAGCGGCAGGGTGCGCCGCCTCATCCGAGACGAGCTTCCCGCCGCGAAGCCGGAGGATGCGCTCCGTCCGGCGCGCGAGGTCGAGGTCGTGCGTGACGACGACGAGGGCGGTGCCGGCCTCGGCGTTGAGGTCGAACAGGAGGTCCTCGACGCGGCTGCTCGTCTCGGCGTCGAGGTTGCCCGTGGGCTCGTCGGCGAAGAGGATGCGGGGCCGGTTGATGAAGGCGCGGGCGAGGGCGACGCGCTGCTGCTCGCCGCCGGAGAGCTGGGCCGGGTAGTGGCTCGTGCGGTCGCCCAACCCGACGCGGTCAAGCAGGCGTTCGGCCGCGTCGTGGGCGCGCTCGCCGCGCAGTTCCAGCGGGACCATCACATTCTCCAGCGCCGTCAGCGTCGGGATGAGGCGGAACTGCTGGAAGATGAAGCCGACGGAGCGTCCGCGCGTGCGGGCACGGGCGTCCTCATCGAGGTCTTCCAGCGCCTCGCCGCAGAGGACGACGGAGCCGGAGGAGGGCCGGTCGAGTCCAGCGGAGAGGCCGAGCAGCGTCGTCTTCCCGCTCCCGCTCGGGCCGACGACGGCGCACGTCGCCCCGTCGTCGAGGTCGAACGACACGTCGTCGAGGACGGTGAGGCGGCGGCTCCCGCTCTCGAAGGTCTTGGTGAGATGGCGGGCGGAGAGGGCGAGCGACACGAGGCGGCGGGCTGGTGGACGGGGAACGCTGGTACGACCGCCGCCGACGCCTGTTGCAACAGCAACCCTGTTTCGAGGAGCGTTCACGAGGGGGCGGAACAGCCCTTTCCGCTTGCGGTTTGCCTGCCACGCTCTCGCAACCCTCCACGTTATGCTTCGCCTCTGCGCCTTCGGCATGCTCCTCCTCTCGGTGTCCCTCCCCGCCTGCACCTCCTCTCCGGATTCGGGCGCTGACGCCGCCTCGCCCGCTCCGCCCAGCGTGGCCTCCGAAACGGCACCCGAGGCCGAGAACGCGCTCACCGTCGTCTATCTCGGCGATTCGCTCACGGCCGGGTACGGACTGTCGGGCGGGGCGGAGCAGGCATATCCCGCCCTCATCCAGGCTAAGACCGACTCGCTCGGCTGGAACGTGCGCACCGTCAACGCGGGCGTCAGCGGCGACACCTCGGCCGGCGGCCTCCGTCGGATCGAGTGGCTCGCCTCCCGCCAGCCCATCGACGTGCTCGTGATCGCCCTCGGCGCGAACGACGGCCTGCGCGGCCTCCCCACCGATGCGCTGCGCGAGAACCTCGAAGGCATTATCGCCCGTGCCCGCGCCGCCAGCCCGGATGTACGCGTCGTCCTCGCCGGCATGATGGTGCCGACGAACATGGGCGGCGATTACGGCCGCCGCTTTAACGAGGTCTACCGCGCCGTGGCCGATGCGCGCGATGCCGTCCTCGTTCCGTTCCTGCTCGACGGTGTCGGCGGTGTCCGCGCCCTGAATCAGGCTGACGGCGTCCATCCCACGGCCGGGGGGCAGCGGATCATGGCCGAGACCGTGTGGGCGACGCTGCGGCCCGTGCTCGAAGCGGCCCGCGCCCAAGCGCCGTAGCGTCGCCTGAGAACTGGGTAGATTCAAACGGTCGTCGCAACACCTCAACGGAGGCAGTTGCGATGAGTACTCGGAAGCGGAGTTCGGACAAGGCGGGGCGAGGCCCTCTGGGATCTCTGGGGCGACCCCCGGCCGCACACCGTGAGCATCAGCA